>PHAT01000005.1:627073-940610 GCA_002840435.1 Deltaproteobacteria bacterium HGW-Deltaproteobacteria-6 | reverse complement strand
GCCTTCAATCAGTTTTTCAGCGTCATAGCCCGCGGGCAGAAGACGGGGATGCGTAAAAGAGGCGCACTCTATTTTTTTCAGGCCGGTATCCGACAGTTTATTGATAAACTTTATTTTATCTTCCGTAGCCAGACTGCGGCAGACCTCGGGCAGACCGTCCCGCGGCGATACTTCCACAATCGTGACCTGGTCATCTTTTTTTCCGGAGGCTTTACCAGCCGATATTACGCCGCTTTGCATGATGTTATTTTCCCTGAATACAAGTTTCTTCAAATTAATGCATAAGTCGTTCCAGCCTTCGATAAGAACACGGACAAACCCGCAGCTGCGGGTTTGTCTCCCTGCTTGCGAACCGCTGCCGTGAAATGATCGGGAGGCCGGCGTTGCCATGAGAGGAAGATCAAAAAAGCGGTCAGCCGCCATCCTGCCGGCAAAAGTCGGTTTTGCAGTGTTGTTCCGGCTGCCGGCTGATTGTTCTCGACGCTTATGATTGTATATAAAATATACGTCGTTCGCAATAAATGTATATAATAAATACATTGCTGTTCATGATAGGATCGGAAAGGGCATTGAGGCCTATCATGGTATTGGCGCCTCAATTACAGGATACCATTAGCAACGGCAAGCTCATGCCCCGCCGGACTGCATGGCGGCTTTTGCGGATCGCAAATATTTTACTGGCATGGCAGTTGCAATATCAGGCAAAGCAGAATACATAAACCTCCAGACCGGCTGACGATCTTCCACCGGAAATGGAAGACGCAAAAAAACGATCAGCGATCCGGCGCGCAGCGGCGAAGATCTCCCGGGATGAATATTATTTTCCCGAACGATGGAAAAATATTTGCAAACCAGGCACGATATCGATACTACTGCAGCCGCATCTTAATTAATGGAAAGAAGGTAAATATGGCAAATCAGAAATCAGGAACAGAAAATAATCCGCGTGGCATCGATATATTGCACGATCCAGGCTTGAATAAGGGCACCGCCTTTACCGCTGCCGAGCGCGCAGCACTGGGGCTCCAGGGGCTGCTTCCGCCGCGTGTCTCGACGCAGGTGCAACAGGTTCAGCATATCATCAACAATGTCCGGCGTAAGCCCAACAGCCTTGAAAAATACCTGTATTTGATCGGCCTGCAGGATCGTAATGAACAGTTGTTCTACAAAGCGCTCATTGACCATATGCAGGAACTGAGCCCGATTATCTATACGCCGACCGTGGGACTGGCCTGCCAGGAATACAGCAAGATATTCCGGCGCCCCCGCGGAATGTTCATTACAAAGAACGATCGCGGCCGCATCAAAGATATTTTAAATAACTGGCCTTACAAGGATGCCCGGGTGATTGTCGTGACCGACGGTGAACGGATTTTGGGACTGGGCGATCTCGGTTCCAACGGTATGGGCATCCCTGTCGGCAAACTGTCGCTTTACTCGGCCTGCGCGGGCGTTGACCCGAAAGCCTGCCTTCCGATCATGATCGATGTCGGAACCGGCAATAAGGGGCTTTGGAGTGATCCGGAATACATCGGCCTGCCGCAGGAGCGCCTGCGGGGTGAGGAATATGAAGCGCTCATCGATGAATTTATGACGGCGGCCAGTGACGTATTCCCCAATGTCATGATTCAGCTTGAAGACTTTGGAAACCAGAATGCGTTTAAGCTGCTTGCCAGGTACCGCGATCAATTCTGCATGTTCGACGACGACATTCAGGGCACCGCCAGCGTCGCGCTGGCCGGGCTTTATTCCGCCCTGCGGATGACCGGCAGCAAAATGACCGAACAGCGGATTGTGTTTCTGGGCGCGGGTGAAGCGGCCCTGGGTATCGGAAACCTGGTGGTTTCGGCTATGGTCGAACAGGGTATGCCCGAAAAAGAGGCGGTGAGCCGCTGCTGTTTTGTCGATTCCAAAGGGCTGGTGGTCAGCAGTCGAACCGATCTCGTGGAACACAAACGCCACTTTGCCCATGATCTTCCCTTTCAGCGGGATCTTCTTTCGGTTGTTGAAGCGATCCAGCCGACGGTCCTCATCGGCGCTTCCGGCCAGCCCGGCACATTTACTCCCGAGATTTTACAGGCTATGGCGCGTCTCAATAATCGACCGATTATCTTTGCGCTTTCCAATCCGACATCTCAATCGGAATGCACGGCGGAAGACGCTTATCGCTTTACAAATTATCGCGCGGTCTTTGCGAGCGGCAGCCCCTTTCCGCCGGTGGTCACCGATCAGCAGACCTTCGTATCGGGACAGGCCAACAATGTTTATATCTTTCCCGGCGTCGGACTGGGTGTGATGGCTTCGGAGTCAACCCGCGTAACGGATGAAATGTTTTCCACGGCCGCTAAATGCCTGGATGAAAAGGTCACCAGGGAGGATTTTGAACAGGGACGGATTTTCCCGTCTTTAACGCGCGTTCGCGAAGTGTCGCTTCATATCGCGATAGCCGTCGCCAAGGTGGCGTTCGAAAGAAAACTTACGGCAATGAAGGAACCGGCCGATTTACCCGGTTTCATCAAGTCGAAGATGTACGACCCGACCTATTAAAAATTTTGAAGCGTATGTCCCCGTTTTCAGGCCGGGTGGTTATGGGTAAAAGCACGGACGCCGGTTGACGGCGGCATATTAAAATAATGTAGTCAAAATAACGTGAGAGGCGTATAAGGAACTATCGTTTTCCCGCACGGGAGGTTCATACGTCGTAACGATTGCCGTCGCCTCATCACCACTAAGATAGCAGGCCGCAAGGCGGCCTGACAGCATTAAACATGGTTTAACAAAAATATTTTAGAGGTGTGGATATATGGAAAATGTCGTCTTTATCAGTTGTGCGCGTACGCCGATCGGCGCTTACGGAGGAGCGCTCAAGGAAATTCCGGTTTACCGGCTGGCCAGTCTGGTATTGCAGGAAGCTGCCAGAAAGGCAAAAATTGATCCGGCAATGATTGATGACGTCGTCATGGGTTCGGCCTATCAAAACGGCGAATGCGCCAACGGCGCGCGCATGGCCGTGCTGGACGCAGGTTGGCCGGATACCGTCCCCGGCGTTATGCTGGACCGCCGCTGCTGCTCGGGCCTGGACACCCTCTTTTACGGAGCAATGAAAATCCAGACCGGCAACGCCGATATCGTAATCGCCGGCGGCATGGAATCCATGAGCCAGGGCGAGCTCTATATCCCCGGCGACATCAAATGGGGCCTCGGCGGCAAAAACCATGAAAAATACGGCTTCATGCCCCGCGGCCATGGAGCGCTGGCGATGTGGGGAATTCCTTTCTATGACCGGCTGCAGCGCGGACGGGTCATGAGTCAGCCTATCGCCCGCTACGGCGAACTGAGTTCCATGATGACCTGGGCGGAAACCGCGGCCCGGAGGGAAAAGATCACCCGCGAGGAAGCGGACCGCTGGGCGCTGCGCTCCCACCTGCGGGCCATCGCGGCGCAGGACGCGGGCAAGTTCACCGATGAAATCGTCCCGGTTCCCACCGGAAAAGATAAAAAAGGCGAAATCGTTTATCTGACAGCCGATGAAGGACCGCGCCGGGAAACCACCCTCGAAAAGCTGGCCAAACTGAAGGCCGTTTATAAAGACGGCGTCTGCACCGCCGGCAATTCATCGTCGGAAAACGACGGCGCGGCCGTGGTTGTTATGGCTTCCGAGAAGAAAGCCAGAGAGCTGGGCGTAAAGCCGCTGGCCTATTTCCGCTCCTGCGCGGTCGCGGCCACCGACCCGACGCTCACCTACCCCGCGGTTCCGGCCGCCGTGGAAAAAGCGCTGAAAAAAATCGATATGACGATCGACCAGATGGATTTGGTTGAAGTGCAGGAAGCCTTTGCCGTCCAGTGCCTGGCGGATTCGAGACTGTCCGGTCTTTCCGATGAACAGATGGATGCGAAAGTAAACATCAACGGCTCCGGCATTTCGCTTGGACATCCCATCGGCGCAACCGGAACCATGCGTCTCACCACATTGCTTAACGAAATGGTGCGGACCGATAAGCGCTTCGGTCTGGAAACGATCTGCGGCGGCGGCGGCCAGGGGATTTGCATGGTCATCGAACGAAAATGATAGCAAGCCGCATGGAATTTTTACCATGCTGGTAAAAATTCTCGGCAGGGTAATTTCTATTTATTATGCGCTCCCCTGGCGGGATGCGCTTCCGATCTTCGGCTGACTTTGTTGGCGGGGATATATAAAAAATGTAGCCCGGGAGGATAAAAAACATGGATTTCGCATTAACGGAAGAACAGATCATGATACAGGATACGGCAAGAAGCTTTGCCGAAAAAGAAATCGCGCCGCATGTGGAAGAAGACGAAAAGAATCATTTCTGGCGAAAGGAAATTTATGACAAGATGGCCGAACTCGGATTTTTCGGCTTCTGCATCGACGAAAAATACGGCGGCAATTGCATGGGCTTTCTGGAAGGCGCGCTGGCCATTGAACAGATCGCCAAGGTGCACACCTCCTGGCGCATGGCTTTCAACATGCAGTGCTGGGGCCCCGCGCTTACCATTCAGAAATTCGGCACGGAAGAACAGAAGCAGCAATACATTCCCAAATTCGTGAACGGTGAGTACATCGGCAGCTTTGCCATGACCGAACCGGATATCGGATCGGATGTCGCCTCGATGAAGACCTTTGCGGAAGACAAGGGGGACTACTACCTCTTAAACGGCAACAAGATGTGGATCACCAACGGCACGGTCTGCAACCACGGCCTGCTCTATGTCAAAACGGATAAAGACGCGGGCGCCAGCGGCGTAAGCTGTTTTATCATGGACTACAGCCTGCCCGGCATCACCCGCAAGAAGATCCACGATAAGGTCGGCCTGTGGGCGTCCGACACGGCGGAAATTACTTTCGAGGATGTCAAAGTTCCCAAACATCTTTTACTGGGAAAACTGAACAAGGGATTTCAAATCTGCATGACGCAGCTCAACTCCACCCGCCTGGGCTGTTCCGCAGGCGCACTGGGCCTTTCGGGCGCCATCCTGGAAGCTTCGGCAAAATACGCGACGGAGCGCACCCAGTTCGGCAAGCAGATCGGCCGCTACCAGCTCATCCAGCAGCAGGTTGCCGAAATGAAAATGTCGCATGCAGCCGTCCAGGCCCTAGTCTACAAAGCGGCCTGGCTGAAAGACAAGGGGCTTCCCAACGTGATGGAAACCTCCATGTCCAAGCTCTTCGGCGCGAAAGCCGTCGTCCACGACGCCAATGAATGCATGAAGCTTTACGGCTCCTTCGGCTATTCCGATGAATACCCCTGCGGCCGCTTCCTCAGAGACTCCAAGCAGTTTGAAACGCTGGAAGGCACGTCCAACATGCACACGATGATTATCGCCAACGCGGCGATGGGATTTGCACCGAACCGGGCTTAACCTTTTGTATAGAAACTTCAGGCGGCAAAACGGTCTGCCGCCTGAAGCCATTTAATCTGATCCAATTTGTTTCTCTCTAATTCGCACATCGAGGAGGCAACGCATGAAACAATACTTCGAAAAAATGGATCCACTGGGCAAACCGCTTTCCGGAAAACAGATCGAGAGTATGCAGGAAAACGCCGCGCGGCTCGAAGAAATCATGAAGCAGATCGACGCGGAAGTTTTGCGCATCAAGAACGTCGGCGTCCCCCTGCAAACCATGCATGACCGCGGCGAAATGACCGTCTGGGAACGCATTGATTATCTGGTCGACCCCGGGACCTTCTGCCCCCTGCACAGCATCTTCGATCCGGAAAATGAAGAATCCGGCAGCACCGGCGTCGTGGACGGTCTGGCCCGCATTCATGGTAAATGGTGCGTGCTCATCGGCTTCAATAACAAATGGATGGCGGGCGCGTGGATTGCCGGTCAGCCGGACAACAATCTGCGCGTCGCGGACATCGCGAAAATCCTGCATATCCCGCTGGTGTGGCTGGTGAACTGCTCCGGCGTAAAACTGCCTGAACAGGAAAAGATGTACGCCAACCGCCGCGGACAGGGCACCTGTTTCTTCCGCCACGCGGAACTTGAGCAGATGGGCATTCCCGTCATCGCCGGCATTTACGGCACGAATCCCGCGGGCGGCGGTTATCAATCGATCAGCCCCACCATTCTGCTGGCCCACAAGAAAGCCAACATGGCCGTGGGCGGCAGCGGGATCGTGAGCGGCATGTCCCCCAAAGGATCTTTCGATGAAGCGGGCGCGGAAGAAATCATCAACGCCACCCGGCATTTTAAATCCGTCCCGCCCGGCAGCGTGAAAGTTCATTACGATGTCACCGGTTTTTTCCGCGCGGTTTTTGACGAAGAAAAGCAGGTGCTCGACGCTATTAAGGACTATATGGATGATCTGCCCGCCTACAAGCCACGCTTTTTCCGCGTGGCCCGGCCCGCAGAGCCCGCTTATTCTCCATCGGAAATCGCCTCGATTATTCCGGTAAACAAAAAAAGGGTCTACGATTTTGAACAGGTGCTGGCCCGTCTGGTTGACGGTTCGGAACACATGGAATTTCGTCCGGGCTTCGGGCCGGAGATGTATTGCGGTCTTGTGAAAGTGGACGGCTATCTGATGGGTGTGATCGGCAATCGGCAGGGCGCGTTCCCGAATTATCCCGAATACACCAATGAATATATGGGCGTTGGCGGCAAACTCTATCGCCAGGGTCTGATCAAGATGAACGAGTTTGTCACCCTGTGTTCGCGTGACAAAGTGCCGATGATCTGGTTTCAGGATACATCAGGCATTGACGTGGGCGATACGGCGGAAAAGGCAGAACTGCTCGGTCTGGGACAGTCACTGATTTACTCCATTGAAAATTCGCACTTGCCCATGATGCTGGTCGTGCTGCGCAAAGGCACGGCAGCCGCGCATTATGTCCTGGGCGGCCCCACCGCCAACAACAACAACGCCTTTTCGCTGGGTACGGCCACAACCGAGATCAACGTCATGCACGGAGAAACGGCGGCAGCGGCCAGTTACGCCCGCAGGCTCGTCAAAGAGAAAGACGCGGGAAAACCGCTCGGCCCCATCATCGACAAGATGAATGAAATGGTCAAACACTATGACGACACGTCGGGACCTGTGTTTTGTGCAAAGAAAGGTTTTGTGGATGAGATCGTCCGCTACCATGAACTGAGAAACTATCTGGTGGGCTTTGCCAACTGCGCCTATCAGAATCCCCGCGCCATCTGTCCGCAGCATCAGATGATTCTGCCCAGGATCATCCGAGCGCAGATCGTGAAAGGGCTGGAAAGACCAAAGTAAAAAGGATCACAATGTAACGAGGCCGCTTTCTTTTTGCCTGGAGGTCAGAATGACCTCTACTTTCAGATCATTTCGCTGATTGATGAAATGATTGAATGTACTTAACGCAAGTTCCGGGGTGTTGTTATTGGCTGACAGATGCGACAGAAACACGTGCCTGAGCCGGGAAGAAGCATGCGAAAGAGTCAGTGTGGCCGCCTGGGTGTTGGACAAGTGGCCCACGTCCGAGGATATTCTTCTTTTCAGATAAGCCGGATAAAAACCTGTCCGCAGCATCCGTTCATCATAGTTGGACTCCAGAAAGACCGCATCCGCCTTATTCAGATGAGCAATCACATTGGAGCAGTGCAGGCCGATATCCGTCATCACCGCCACCGTCTTGCCTTCGGAAGAGACAGAAAAACCGCAGGGTTCCACCGCATCATGCGATTTCAAAAATGGATGGACGCGGAGTTTGCCGAGCGATACGGACTCACCCGGTGTAAAGAAGTTGAGCAATGAATCATTGATGATCTTTCCGTATGACGAATAAGTCTTTTGCGTCATGAAGACCGGGATAGCGTGTTTTCTGGTCAGCACATCCAGGCCCCGGATATGATCCGAATGCTCATGGGATATGAAAACGCCCTTCAGCCGGGACAGGGAAAGCCCGAGCCTGGTCATCCTTTCCACCAACTGTTTGGTGCTGATGCCCGCATCGACAATGATGGCCTCATCGCTGTTTCCGAGGTAGTAGCAGTTGCCGTTGCTTCCGGAAGCGATCGCTGCAATGTTCAAAATGCTTTCCCTTTCAATCCCGCCGTTGGTTATTCACGGTCAATGAAAACATAAGGACTGTGTCGTGACTCAACCACCTCTCAGCAAGCTGCGGCGAATTAACGCTCGTCTCGCGTAAGCGGGATTAAAACAGCCGTAGAGCCGCTATAACCTTTCAGATCATGCGTACCGGAGGAGGCCGGTGACGGTGTCATCATTCGAATGATGTGTCCGAAGAGATTCCGGACGCACACCACCTGATGATTTTGTTTCTTATCTATCCTCGCGGCTCCCCCCCCCGATCCTGATGACCTGAAAAACGGATTTTCAACGTCTGTACGACTTGATGGCCCTGTGAGTCGCGTGCTATCACCTTCAGGGTTAATGTGCCAGGAAATGCGGGAGGAGGCGTCCCCTCGAAGCTCCCCGTTTGCGGATTGAAGCTGATCCATCCGGGGAGTGGCTGACCGTTTGCCTGGGTGGCGGTGAGCGTAACCATGGCATCCGGATTCGTATGGGCAAAGGCGTCGGAGGGAACGGTGAAACTGAAACGCGTACCGGACGGTACGACCTGGTCTGTTAAGGGCCGGTTGACCACAAGAGCATTCCCGCCTGCTGCCCCCGAAGGAGCGACGGAGATGGAGAAACCACCGCCACTCGTTAAAGTCCCGCCCGCAGTGGTGTTCTGCCTGAACCCTCCTGATCCTAATTCCGTTCCTGATGATCCTGGTGACGGGAGTACCGCCACCGGTTCCGGACTGGCCGTTGGTGGATTCACAACGGGAACGGTGACTGCGGGTGCAGGGGGAGAGGGAGGCCCGGGTGCAGGAGGAGGAAGAGGGATATCGGGTGCAGCGGTAACGACAAGTGGAGGGGTAACTGAAGGCGCAGCGGCATCAAAACGGCCGGAGGGACCGTTACCAGTCGCACCTCCCGGCAAGCTTGAACCACCGGTATTCTGAGAACCGCTTACCGTTGCCGTTACAGCCGTGACCGCCGCCTGGGCCTGCGGTGGTACTGTTGAAGTTGAAGATGCACTATTGATGGTCAGGGCGCCGTTGGCGTAGGCCAGGGCGTACCCCAGGCCGCTGGTGTAGCCACCGGGTGTGATGACGTAGCTGCCGGCATTGGTGGCTCCCTGGCTTGTACCGCCGTAAGACAGCACACCGCCCAGTGAGGCGGCCGTGTCGCCATTGACAAAGCCGCTTGAGGTTACGCCATTACCGCCGCTGTAGGCCGCCCCGTCGTAGGTCTTGCTGGCATCATTGGCCGTGACCGTAACGGTTGGCCGTTGACGATAAACGGCATAACTGCCGGCCCCCAGGGCTGTGGTGAAATTGGTTGCCGACTCATCGCTGTTGTAGCGGAACTTGCCGCTGCCGGAAACGATCAGCGCGGTCAGGCCGGTGCTGTCCGCAACGGAGCCGGAATACAGGGTGGCCCTTCCCCCCGCGCCCATGCTGAGGCTGCCGCCGCTGACGATGATGTTGCCGCCTGTGGCGGTGCCGGCGGCCGTGTTGCTGCCGGCGTTAAGTTTAATGGCGCTCGTCGTAGTATTTGTGTTGCCGATGACGCCGGTGAGGGTCAGATTACCGGTTGTCGTGGCAATGTCAATGGGATCTGACCCGCTGTTGACGGCCCCGAGGGTCAGGGCGCCGGTGTTAACCACACCTACGCTCAAGCCGTTGGAGATGGTCAGCGTGCCGGTGGTGAAGGTGCCTCCACCTGTCCCCAGGGATACAGAGCCATTATTGGCGTCAATGGATGTGGTTCCTGAGATGGTCTGGGTATTTCCGCCATCGGTGATGGGAACACCGCTCGACAGCGAATTGACCGTGAGGTTGCCGGCCGGATTTTTGATATTAGGAAGACCCCCGGTTCCCGTCCCGGTATAGTTGATGACCATGTTGCCGTTCTGCAGCGTCGCATGCCCCAACAGGTCGTCTGCCGCGTTGGCGCTGATGTAGACGCCACCGGGAGAATTTGCATTCACGGTCAGGGTGCCGCTGTTGGTGGTATAGGCGGATGCCGTATTGGTGAAGCCGATTGCAGCCGGTATCGCCGCAAAAGGATCCAGCGATGTATCCGCCGCTGTTCCGTCCAGAGTCATTCCTGCGCTGCCGCCAATGATGGTGGAACCTTTGAAGAACAGGCCGAAACCGTTGCCGTCCTGCGGATTTCCCGAGTCATAGACCCCGGTGCCTTTCAGATATACCGATCCGCTGCCGCTGTTGATGGTGGTATTCTTAAGATGTATGCCGGCCCCGCCCGCCGTCGGTGCGGAACCCCACATCCAGATATTGCCGTTACCGGATAAGAGGCTGATAGGCCCCCAATCGTTATCGTCAACGGTAATGCCGCCTGTCCCGGCCAGACCGGTGCCGTAAGCCGGGGCGCTGCAGCCGGCGGCGGTGCAGGCGCCGCCGCCCATGACGATGTTTCCGCCGTTTGTCTTGATGGCCGAATTGTATTCCATCGTTACGCCGCCAACCTGATCGGCGTTTGAATCGGCGTTAAAGATGACATTGAGGGCTCTGGTGTTTCCACCCAGGGTGGCATCAATTTTTTTGTCTCCCTTAAGGATGATGTCCCTTTCTGCAATAAGTTTCAAAGTGCGGGTGGCCCCGAGGTCGCCCGTGGTGTTGATATTGTCGTCGACGGTGATGTCGCCGTTCGCGCCGCCCAGAGCGCCGCAGGCAGCGCCCGTGCAGGTTCCCGCGCCGGTGGTGTCCAGGGTGACATTGCTGCTTTGCAGGGCGGTGGCAATGTCCGCACCGCTGATATCTCCTCCAAATGCGGCAATCGTGATATCCACCGGGTCGATCAGCCATTCGCCCGTTTTGCCCCGTGGTGCAATGGTGCTGATCTGCACGCCTTTGCTGACTTTCACTTTGGCTGCGGATGTCTCGATAAATCCGCCATCCCCGCCATTGGGGGCGGATGCATCCAGCCTGCCGCCGACGATGGTCTCGCCTTGCTTCATATCGGCAAGCAGCAGAATTCTGCCTGCCTTGTTTTCGAGGGTCTGGGCCTCGATTATGCCGATGTTGTTCACTACCGCGCCGGTCAGGTCATGGGCCGCCAGTGCGGTCATCATGACCAGGCCGCCGTCGGCCTTGATCAATCCACTGTTTGCCGCCTGGGCATCAACGGCCCCCCGGTCAACCGTGTAGCTGATCAGGCTGTCGCCGCTGAAATCGAGGCTTACTTTCTCGGCTGCTGCAAGGATCACCGTACCTTTCCGGGCCGTCAGGGAGCCCTCGTTGGCAACGATGGGGGCCATAAAGGCCACATAGCCGCCGTCGGTGGTACGGATGGTTCCCTGGTTGATGACGGCGCCTGCCGCACCTGCCTTATCGAAGAGTTTCTTGTCGTTAAGGAAGTTTTCATTGGCGATGCTGAGGGATGTTGCGACAAGCCCTCCCACATCGACCCTTGCTGAGGAACCGAACAGGATGCCGGATGGGTTCATTAGCCAGACTTGGCCGTTGGCGGAAAGAGAGCCGAAGATCTGGCTGGGGTTCTGGTCCTGGATCCGGTTGAGAGCGATGGCGAAGGCATTGGGCTGCTGGAAGGTAACACTGGCGTTCTGGCCGATATTGAAGGTAGACCAGTTGGCGATCATTCGCTGACTGGTCTGGTTGACGGTCATGGCCGTTCCGGCCTGGGTGATGGCGCCGCTGCCGGCCACGATCGTCCCGCCGGTGGGAAGGGCGCCGGAATCAAGCGCCACGGCTGTCGCGACTGCACAAAGCAGTGCAGCCGGCACGGCTAATAAGCCTAGAAACCATAAGGGCGCACTGTTTTTCCTTCCAATGGTCTTAGACGCCGGGGTCCGGAATTTATTTACCTGGTTCCAAATCAGTGAATACATTTTTTTCATGAGCTCTTCTCCTCCCCTAAAACCACAACAGGGCCTGCAACCAGAAGCGCTCTTTGTCGTTCAGGTTGTCGGCATTCATCCCCGTTGTGCTGCGTCCATAATTGGTGTCAATGGTATGGGCATAGCTGCCCCTGATACTATAAATCCCTGTTTTACCGATGTTCAGACCGACACCGGCGCCGGAGAGCCAGTAGTCGTTTTTGCCGCTGGCGTTGGTGACGGCGCCCGGCCAGTTGCTTTGATTAAGCTTGATCCAGCCGGTATCCAGAAAGCCGACCAGTTGCGTGGCGGCCCAGGCGGGCGTGAACGGAAGGTCATAACGCATTTCGGCGGTAAAGGCGTGCCCTTCATCGCCTGCTGCTTCACCGACCGGATAGGCGCGGATACCCGTGGGACCGCCCAGGATGAACTTCTGGGATGAATCAAGATTGCCCCCCGCCACTTGCCCCCGGGCAGAGACAAAGGCGTACAGGGACTGCGTAATCTGCTGCAAACGGGCAAGGCCGTATGTGCCTTTAAAGAAACCGCCTTCCGCTTTCGGACCGGCAGCGTCCTGGACCTGGGCAGCGGTCACGCTGGACAGGTCGAGATGGCCGCCGTAGAGCGTGACATTGACACTTGTCATGCCCCCTCCGCCCAGCTGGTCATAAAAGGTGCCGGAAATAAATCCGTTGCCGACCGGTATCTTCCGGTCCTTGATTTTATCGCCGGACATCTTGTCGGTCAAAAACAGGTACTCAAAACCAAGGCCGCTCCAGATGCTGGCGCTCCTGCTGCGCAAGAGTGGATAGGATATACCGGTAGAGAAGGTGTCGGCGCTGCCGGTGTAGTTCAAGTTCCGGAGGTCGCCCCCCAGTTTATAGGAGAGGTTTGTGTACCCGAATGACCAGTTGAATCCGTCAGAGCCAAGGGGCAGTGCATAGGAAAACCGGCCCTGAAATTGGTTCTCGGCTCCGGTCAGAGCAAGCGCCAACTGGTCACCCCAACCAAAAGGGTCGTTTACCAGGGCCGTGCCGGTACCGCGCCAGGTACCGGTATAGCGGTCGCCGTAGTTGTCGCCGCTGAGCATCCCGGAGAGCAGGGGGCCTTCGGATGCATTGACGACTACCCTGGTGGTACCGGGGGCGCTGCCCGGTTCAAGGGATGCCTGGGCCTTGATGCCGGAAAGATCGTTCATCAGCAGGATGGCTCGCTCGATATCCCTGGTCTGAATCGCTTTGCCCGGCGGCACCGCCTTTTCAACCATCTCGCGCAATTTGCTGACCTTTATCCTGGCCGGACCTTTCATCCGGATATCGGTGCTATCGTCAAGGCGGCCCGCCACAATGGCTATTTCGATCACCCCTTCGGTAAGATCCTGCCTGGGCAGGTAGGCTCTCGCCAGCAGATACCCTTTCTTTTCCCGGAGGTAACTCGTGATACCGACCACCAGATTCTGGAGATCCGGAAAGCTCAATTCCTTCCCGACGCTGTCTTTGACCAGCGCCTGCAGTTCGGTCTCCGTGGCAATGGATTCGTAACCGGTGAAGCGGAACGCCTTGGCCGTGACCTTTACCCCACTGTCCGCCAGTGGCGGGCGCTCCTGTGCCGGAGAGTCCGGTTTGGGCAAGCGATCCGGCAGTTTGATGCCGGGCTGGCGTTGTTCGTTAAGGAGAGTGCCGGTATCGGGACCGGCAGCGTGGGCGGAAACGGTTACAAAAAGAAGAACCGCCGGTAACAAATAAAAGTAACGACGCAGAACAAACATTATCAAACCTCCTGTATGCAGACGTAGAACGGATTTCCGGATAAGAACTCGCCCGACATGAATGGCAGTATAAAAAACGCGGCTTTGTGTGTCAATGAAATCTTGACAGACAAAGCCGTGTTTTCTATGTTTCACTTCACAAAAAAGAAATTACCATGAATTATCAATTATTAATAGTCTCCTAATTGAATTCACATTTATCGTAACCTCTCTGGTCACGCGTACCGGCGCAGCAGACTGTGTTCAAAATTCATTTTCATGTCATTGGAAGCATCGAGCAACCGCAATTACTTGCTTTCCTGTGCTTCGTCTCCCGGGATCGTCTTATAATTTTCTTTCTGCTTTTCGCCTATGGCATTTAACTGATCTTTGGTCGCCTCATATTGTTTTAAAGCCTGCTTGCCTGCTGCGTCTTCGACAGCCTTATCACCGGCGGTGAAGATTACTGCCTGCTTTCACATCGGCTGCTTTATTGCCGGTTGCCTGATCATTGCTGCCGCAGCCGCTTAAAATTCCAAAGGCCATTCCCAGAATAATCAAAACCATCACTGCTTTTTTGATTCTGTCACACATGTGTGTCCTCCTTTTGCTATAAAGTCCATGGAACTGACCACAGAAATCGAATTTTGAATCCTGACATTTAAAGATCAAGAGACAACAGGACACTGTCACTCATGGCCTGTAAAGTAAGTGAGTTCCCCGCCAAGATCGGGATCGGTTAAAACAGACTTTCCCTGCGGCGTCATGATCGCCCTCCTTTTGCGTTATGCGATAATACATGGTTATGATGGATAGCACAACCGGCCGGGTTCTGGAATCAAGATGTCCCCTCACCCTTGTGACGAACGATCGTCAGTCCGATCAACCGGGAAACCACCACGGCGATGTAGGCAACGCCCGCAAACTGTTCCAGCATCACCAGCACACGCGCCGGTGAAGTGGAAGGCAGGATATCGCTGAGGCCCGTTGCCGAAAGATTGGCAAAGCTCAAAAACATCAGTTCAATGAAAGTCCGCGGCTCTTCCGGGTTTGTCCCGCCCGCGAATGATCCCGGGCACCACGCCTGGCAGACCAGATACAGATAGGTGAATCCCCATGCAATCAGCGTAAAGGTAGCGCCTGCGGCAAACAACTCGTCGATCGTTACCCGGTCATCCTGCATCATATAAGTGATCAAGCCGCCGGCCGCGTAAAAATACAACGCCGCCTCCAGCAGGGTTGCCCAGATCAACAGGCCGGGGTGGACAAGCAGCCAGGACAGGAGTGACAGCACAATGGCCAGGGCAGCGAGGATCCATGCGACCCAATTGATTGCAGGGCTGTGGATGACGACCCAGACCACCAACAAAAGTATCAGCATTCCAAAAGCATTGAGAATAACCCGCCCGCCCGGGGCACCTTCAACTGCCGCGTAGAGCATAAGGCTCACCAGTTGAGCGGCCAGAAGAAATGCGGATGGATGGCGGCGCAAAAGAGCCCGCCAATAAATGAACAAATAATTATGGTTATTCGTCTTTACCATTATATCCTTTATTTTTCCGGACGCATGACCGGAATGCCTGATGCGCCGGACAGCATGACAATAGAAAGAGCGGCAATAAAAAAAGTAATCCGCCCGGCCGCCTCATAGTCATATCCATCATCTTTACGTTCACATATAAATTAAAATTTCTTCCTCTGAAAGAAAATGGTTGCATCCTCACTTATTTTCAGTTTCTCCCCCTGCTTACCGCGCCCTTTCGAGCTTGAACGTGCAGTCCTTGCGGAACAGATCACCCTCGCCCCGCTCGATATAAAGCTGGAAGTTCCGGTGGCGCAGGAAATAGCCGGGATAATTCACTGACTCAAAAGAATTCAACGAAGCGTTTGCCAGTCCCTGCATCACTTTGAAAGATGCGTCATTCCTGAACAGATCGCTCCCGTCCGGACGATGCAGTTTAATCCTGAACCCCTGATGCCTGAGGTAGTGACCCGGATAATTCTTCGATTCAAATGAAACCGTGTTGTTGCCGGCCAGACCGTTGACCATTTTGAAAGAAGAGTCATCGATGTCCAGTGGTGAACTTACGGTCGTAATCTCTCCCAGATAATTCCGGTGACGGACATAGTGGCTCGGATAATTGTAGGAACGCAAAGACAAATAGTCGGCTGCCGGTTGAACAACACCCTGGGTCACAGCCTGTGAGACGGGACTGTCGACAATTCTGAACGTGCAGTCCTTGCGGAACAGATCCCCCTCACCGCGCTCGATATAAAGCTGGAAATTACGGTGGCGCAGAAAATAGCCGGGATAGTTCACCGACTCAAAAGAGCTCCACGCGGGGTTTCCCAAACCCTGCATCACCCTGAAAGAGGCGTCATGCCGGAACAGATCGCTGCCGTCCGGACGATGCAGTTTAATCCTGAATCCCTGATGTCTCAGATAGTGGCCGGGATAATTTTTTGATTCAAATGAAACCGTGTTGTTACCGGCCAGACCATTAACCATATTAAAAGAGGCATCATCGCTGTCCAACTGTGAACTTACGGGCGTAATCTCCCCCAGATAATTCCGGTGACGGACATAATGATTCGGATAGTTATAGGACTTCAGAGAAATAAATCCATCTGCTGCCGCCTCTCCGCAGAAAATAATTAAGATCAAAGCAAAAAACATACGCCAGGCGAATGAGAAAACCGTGCTGTCCTGTCTGAGCAAAAAGGCCGAAACCAATCGTTTCATATCAAACCCTC
This sequence comes from Deltaproteobacteria bacterium HGW-Deltaproteobacteria-6, assembly GCA_002840435.1. Lineage (NCBI taxonomy): Bacteria > Deltaproteobacteria > Deltaproteobacteria bacterium HGW-Deltaproteobacteria-6. The sequence continues at coordinate 924,242 of PHAT01000005.1, read as the reverse complement.
CTTATTGATAAAAATCTTATTACTATGATTCATTTTAACCGTTTTTCTTCTTCATGACAACAAGTTCAAAAAGTGTTTAAACAACCCGGCAGCATGAAGTCATACAGCCACCGTGTCAGCTAAATGCCTGTGATTCAGTTGAAAAGCTTTTCAAGAAATAATCTTGCATTATTTCGGAGTGTCGATACAGTTAAAAACAGGGGCGGTTGCAACTATTTTGTGTCCCACCTCTTCAGACAATAATTTTTCCTACAAAGCCACAACGAGCGCAATTAGCGGCACCAGGAAGAACAAAAGTATGCCGATCTTATAGGCGGCAAGACCGGCGTAATGGATGGCATCGAAGGTCTCAACCGGAAGTCTAAACCATCGGTGATGCACACCGTACAGCCAGTCGTGGGCAAGAACAAAAGCACCAAACCAGATGATGAGAACCGCGTAGTTAAGACCGACACACCAGAGCAGAACGCTCTTGATTTCACAAACCGTCATAGGGTACCTCCATGGCATTAACCTAGGTTAGATGGATCTTGAAATAATGCTTGTGTACTTTTGACTGAATCATCCTATCGTCCTCAATAACTTTTAAACGACAGATCTGAATTTGGTTAAGGCAAGAACGGTATAAATGAAACCATAAAGCGGCAACGGCTGTCAATAATTTTATAGATTTCTATTCGCTTATTTCAGGGCTTTCCGGATGGAATCCAACATTGTTGAAACTTGTTCGCGGCCTTACAGACTGTGCATACTGTCATTGCGATGATGACCTGAAGCCACACGAAGGCACGCATCGTAATGACGAATAAGAATTGCGACGCAATCTGTTCGCCGGAAAAACGTCCGGATAGAATTACGGCAACCCGGCAACAAGATTTACTTGACACGAAGAACTCCGTTTCCTATACTCCCGCCACATTTTGATAGCTATATGATGGTGTCGGCATCGGTCATCCCGGCGCAACTAACGGGTTGCAATGACTGTTTGTCGATTCCGGTTCATTTGCAAACGCGGCAGCATCTTCTTGTTGTTAACCCGGACAGAAGATTGTTCCGGTCGTTTGCCTCCCGTATGACAGCGTTACATCTGCGGAAACCGGACCTTTTCCAATGGACATCTTTCGAATGTTACCCGCATAGGTTGAACCGGGCTTGCAGCGGTATGGTGAGCCGTTACAACCCGGCGCGGTCATTTGATCTTTAGATAAACATAGGGATTCCCTATCCAAATAATTCAAAAGGAGAAAGTTATGCGAACAAAAGAAGAATATTTCCAGGGATTAAAGAAACTCAAACCAAACCTCTTTCTGGACGGCCAGAAGATAGACCGCGACCATAAAGTGCTGGATCAGCCCAAAGGCGTGATCGGCGCAACGTTTGATCTGGCCGCCGATCCCGAAACCAGAGACCTGGTCACCGCCAAAAGCCACATCACCGGTGAGACCATCAACCGCTTCACCCACATCCACCAGACGGTTGAGGATCTGCACAAAAAGCAGGACATGACCCGCATGCTGGTGCAACGTGTCAGCCAGTGTATCGGCCGCTGCATGGGCGTGGATGCGATCAATGCCATCAATTCCGTATCGTTTGAAGCCGACAAGCAAAACGGCGGCAAGACGCAGTATTACCAAAACTTTTTAAAGTGGCTCGAATACTTCCAGAAAAACGACCTGGTCGGCTGCTGCGCCCAGACGGACGTCAAGGGCCTGCGCATGCTGCGCCCCGCTGAACAGCCGGACCCCGATCAGTACCTGCATGTTGTTGAAACACGCCCGGACGGCGTTGTGGTTCGCGGCGCCAAAGTGCACATCACGTTTGCCTCCATCGCGGATGAAATCCTGGTGGTTCCCACCCGCGCGCTGACCAAAGATGAAGGCGCCTATGCCATCTCTTTTGCCATCCCGGCGGACGCTGAAGGCGTCAAACAGGTGCTTTCTCCGCACAACATGAAAGACCGCAAGCATTACAAACGCGGATTCGACTGGGGCTTCATTGATTCCTATGTGATCTTTGACGATGTCTTTGTACCCAACGACCGCATCTTCTTAAACGGCGAATATCAGCAGGGCGGCATCTGCGCGCTGCTCTTCGCGCTTTTCCATCGCCACAGCTATTCCGGTTGCAAACCGGCCGTAGGCGACATGCTGATCGGTTTTGCCTCGATGGCCGCCGAAATGAACGGCGTCGACAAGGCCCCGCACGTACGCGAAAAAATAGCCGAGCTCATCACCATCACGGAACTGGGCTATGCCGCAGGCTTCACCGCCTCGGCTAAAGGAAAAGCGGAAGTCTATATGCCCGGCGTGGGTTTCGTGCCTTACGGCCCGGGTGCCTGCATTCCGCATTCCATTTATGCCAATGTGGGACGCTGCCTGACCGGCGAAGCGGTCTTCCATGAACAGCAGATCCTCTGCGAGATCGCCGGCGGCATGCCCGCCACCTTCCCGCACGAAGCCGACCTGCTCAACCCGGAAATCAAGGGCCTCCTGGAAAAATATGTCAAACGCAACCAGGAAATCCCCATTGAAGATCAGATCAAATTCTGGCTGCTCTTCGCCGATTACACAAACTCCGCAAGCTCCGGCGCCATTGCTTACGGCGCGATGCACGGCGGCGGATCGCCCATCATGGAACAGATCGCCATTTACGGCCAGTATGACATTGATGCCTGCAAAAACGTCGTTCGCAAAATCGCGGGCATGCCTTTGATTGAGAAAAAGAAGAAGAAAAAATAGAGAAAGTTATGAACGGCAAAAAGGGCGTCCTGCGGGACGCCCTTTTTTATTCATGGCGCTGCATCTCAATCAATGCATTTGACAGTTAGGTTTTTCAGTGTTAATTTTCCAGCGCTAAAATCATTAACATAAAATGAGACAGGGATCGAGGCGGTCGAATGAAAACCAAAAGCGTTTTATCGGAATTAAAGGAAAAGGAAAAACTGGCCCGGCGATTGATCATTATCGAGGCGGCGGAAAAAGAGTTTACCGAGAAGCCTTTTAACGAAGTTTCGATGCGCACCATCGCCAAACGCGCCGGGATCTCTCCCGCCATTATTTATCAGCATTTTCCGGATCAGCAGACATTGTTCGCGGAAACATTCGTGAAGGGGACCGATCAGATTTTTGAAAAAATCTTTGCCATCATCGACGCGTCCCCCGACGGCGGACTGGAAGAGGTCGTCTATGCGTGGATTGAACATTTTACGCATCGCGATCAGTATTTTCGAATGCTGATGAATTTTTTCCTGACCGGGTCCGTGGACCCCGGACTGTTCGAAAAACTGTCTGTGATCGAAAGAAATCTTCTGGATCATCTGGATATCATTTTCCGTAAAATGAATGTGGAAGGCAATGTCCGGGACCACTCACACACCCTGTTTGCTTCCATGACCGGTATCGTGGCCACCTTTCGCAACCATCCGGCGAAAAATGCCGACCAAGTGATGCAGCACCGCCAGAAAATCGCCCGCCATCTGGCTTTGCTTTTCAAAAAACCCTGAAATAAAAACTTCGCCTAAAAAGCTCCCTCTTTTTAAAAGAACAATAGAGGGAGATGACCCGGCTTAGAACAACCCTGCCCCTGCTTTCCGAATTACATCATAATTATATATGTAATATTAATAATTTACAAAATAACCGCAAATTTCCCCTTGAAAAATAAACACCGTTCATATATGTAAACAGCGTTTGAGTAATGGTGGAAATTACAATAGCCAACTTAAAGGCTGATTTGAAAACCCCAAAGGAGGTCTTCTATATGGGAACATTACAGGCGGTTGCGGCAAAGCAGGTTGATACGGTGGATATGGACAAATTTTTTAACCCGGCTTCCGTGGCCGTCATTGGCGCATCCAATGTTGCTTTCAATCTGGGGGCGACCATTTGCAAAATACTGAGTGATGAGGCTGTCGGCTACCGGGGCCGGTTGTATGCCGTCAACCGCGCGGGTGCTGACGTTTTCGGGGCCAAAGGTTGCCGGTCGCTGGATGAAATTTCCGACCCGATCGACCTGGTGGTGATCATTACACCTGCCTTTATAGTGCCGGAACTGATCCGCAAATGCGGTGAAAAAGGGATTCAGAATATCGTCATTGAAAGCTCGGGATTTTCGGAAGCAGGCCCGGAAGGAAAGCGCTTGCAAAGTGAAGTCGATGAAGCCGCGCGCCCGTATTCGATGCGCATCATCGGCCCGAACTGCCTGGGCATTCTCGACAACCACAGCCGGTTTTGCTGTATGTTTGGCGCCAACGAGCTTGCGCCAAAAGCGGTGCAGCACCAGGGCCTGGTATCTTATATTGTCCAGAGCGGTGGGATTGGCGGATTGATCGTGGAGCGCCTGCTGGACGATGTCTCGGGCATCAACAAGATGGTGTCCCTGGGCAATAAATCGGATCTGGACGAAGCGGAGTTCATCGACTATTTCGACGGAGACAAAACCCGGGTGATCGCACTTTATCTCGAAAGTGTTAAAGACGGACGGAAACTGATGCAGGCGGCAAGGCGGACCAAAAAACCGGTGCTGGTCTACAAGACGGGCAAAAGCGAAGCGGGAAGCGCGGCGGTTTTATCGCATACGGCGGGCATGGCTCAAAACGATCCCGTCTTCGACGGCGCCTGCCGCCAGGCGGGTATGATCCGGCTTCGGACGCCTGAAGAATTATACACTCTGCCGAAGATGCTGACCGAAATGCCGCTTCTCCCCGGGAAGCGTATCGCCGTCTTTACCAATTCCGGCGCGTTCGGCACCATTGGCGCGGATATGCTCTCGGAAACCGATCTCGTCATGGCGCCATTTTCCGAAGAGACAAAAGCCAGACTAAAAAAGCTGCCGGGTGTTTTCAATGCGAGCAATCCGGTCGACATCGGCCCCGCCCCGCCGGACGTTTATCTGGAAATTTACAGAATCCTTCTTAGCGCGGGCGAAGTCGACGGTATTTTGCACATGGTGAGCATGTGGCGCGATTATGTCACCGATGTGATGGAGGCGCTGATCCGGCTTTGCAGACAGTATCAAAAGCCCGCCGCGATGTATGCGTTCAGCGCCCTGGACAGGCTGCGCGCAGCGCAGCTGGAAAAGGGGCTGCCTCTTTTCGGCGAGGTCGAAGACGCGGTGCGGGCGCTGGTGGTCTCTTATCATCAATATTCGTATTTGCAAAAAAAGGAGGAACCTCTGTGGAACAAATAATTCAAAAGGCGATGGCACGGGGACAGAAAGTGCTCTCCGAATATGACTCCAAGCGGATCATTGCAGCCGCGGGCATTCCCGTCAACCGCGAAAGGCTTGCCTGTTCGAGGGACGAAGCCGTCGAATATGCAAACAACATCGGCTATCCGGTCGTGCTCAAAGGTTGCTCGGACAAGGCGGCGCACAAGACGGAAATGGGGCTGGTGAAGCTCAAACTGGGCAGCGCCGGAGAAGTTGCCAAAGCCTACGATGAAATTACCGGCAAGGGTTTGGACCTGGACGGCGTGCTGGTCTGCGAAATGGTCCAGGGCGATCGTGAATTTGTTCTGGGGTTGAGCCACGATCCGCAGTTCGGCCCCTGTGTGATGTTCGGCATCGGCGGGATATTTACGGAAGCGATCAAGGATGTGACGTTCCGCGTTGCGCCGATTACCGAGCGGGATGCCCAAGAAATGCTGGATGAAATTCGCCTTTCCAAATTGCTTGCGGCCTTTCGCGGGAAGCCGGCTGTGGATCGAAAGGCGCTGGTCCGGGCGCTTACGGCGATCGGGGATCTGGGATATCGCTGCAACGAGATCGCTGAAATCGACATCAATCCTGTTATTATATCCGGCGATCAACCGGTTGTCGTTGACGCACTGGTTGTTTTAAACCACCCCTGAGCGGAAAGCACACCGGTCGATAAGAACTCGATTCCGAAAGAGTTGCGGAACAGTTTCGGATAAAGATTATTGGAAAGTTATATGATCACGGCCATTCATGGTATCGCGCCGGGAAGAAGAAAAATTTTTAACGGCAACAAGGGCGCCCTTCGGGACGCCCTTGTTTTATGTGTTGTCATACCGGCGAAGGAGACTGTGTCGTAATTCATTTTCATGTCATTTCGAAGCGAAGCGAGAAATCTTGCTCTTAATAAATTCAAGGCATTAAGATTCCTCACATACGTTCCGAATGACAATGATTACAATTGTGACACATTCTCGAAGGCCGGCATCCAGAATTATTTAAACTGGACCCCAGCCTTCGTAACCTGAAGGTCATCACACCGAAGGTGGCACAGTAAGACCGGGGTGACGATTGTATTGAAGACTGGTCAAATTTCATATTAACAAATTTAAAAATGAAATCAGGACTGCTTAAAAAAATCTGCGATCATCGGATTAATCTTCTCCGCCTGTTCGTGCTGAATCCAGTGGCTCACGCCGGGAAATTTGATGAGGCAACCCTCTTTGCAGTAAGGCATGCTCTCGTCAGCCAATTGGGGAAGCATGGCGACATCATCTTCGCCCCACATTAAAATCATGGGCATGGTCACGTCAAAGCTCGCCAGCGGCTCCTGCTTCGTCTGAACCATCGCCCGATACCAGTTGACCATCGCCGTAAAAGCGCCGGGCTGCCTGAAGGCTTTTCTGTATTCATCGAGTTCGGCAGGTGTAAAGGCCCCCGGATTGGCCGACGTCGTGATCAGATCGACAACCCATTCATAGTTGCTTGCGGATGCCAGATGATCCACCGCGCCGGGGATCTGAAAATAGAAAATGTACCAGCTCTTTTTCATCTGCTCTACATCGGTAAAAACGTGTTTGGCCATCACCTTGGGATGAGGCACGTTCAGGATGACCAGTTTCTTGATGCGGTCGGGATATTTCAACGCGACCCACCAGGAAACAGACGCGCCCCAGTCGTGGCCGACCAGGAAGATCTGTTTGCGGCCGTAAGCGTCGATGAGGCCGACAATATCTTTGGCCAGTTCATCAATTTTGTAGGCGGCAATCCCCTGCGGTTTGTCACTGAGGTTATAGCCGCGCTGATCGGGCGCGACAACCAGATAGCCTTTATCGGCAAAGTACTGAAGTTGTTTGCGCCAGGCGTACCAGAACTCGGGAAAGCCGTGGAGAAATAAAATCATCGGACCATCGGTAGGCCCCGCTTCCATCACATGCAGTTTGACTCCATTGGTTTCAATAAAGCGTTCACGTAAATCCATATCGATCTCCTTACATAGAGGGTTTTAGGCTGAAGACCGAAGGCTGAAGGAAAAACACGTATGGGACTGCAGAATAAAATGAGCGGGTGCGAAGCACCCCTCAAAATAGCCTTCAGCCCTCGGTCTTCAGCCTCGTACGCAGCCTTTCTTTAGATCTCCCAGGCCGCTTTGGCCCCATCCGTTGTCGCCTCAATAATTCTCCTGGGCGCCGAGGCATCGCCGACGATGAAATGCCGGATGCCGCTTTTCGCCAGCATGTCTTTGAGCGTATTTCTGGGCGTGACGCCGATGGCGACCACAACCTGATTGACCGGTGCAAGCGTCGTATCTTCGCCGTTTTTGGTGACAACAACCGATCCTTCCGTGATTTGTTTGACCGTTGTGCCGAGCAGCAGCTTAATTCCTGCTGTCTGAAGACGTTTGTGCAGCATGTAGCCGTGCGCCGCCAAGGCCAGAACCGGTGACGCGGGCAGCATCTCGACAACCGTGATGTCCTTCACATTCTTCTCGCGCAGAAAATCAGCCGTTTCCATCCCCACCAGACCGCCGCCGATAATGACAACATGATCCTTGGGCGCAACTTCGCCATCCAGGATCTGCCAGGCATCACAAACCACGTTCGAATTGATGCCTTCGGCCGGACAGGTGGATTTACCTGCGCCGATGGCCAGGATGACGGCATCGGGTTTTCCTGCTTCGATCATGGCCTCGGTAACTTCCGTGTTCGTTTTGATCGTCACACCCGCCTTGATGACTTTTGCCGTAAGAGTTTTAATGTAGCGGCCATACACCTCTTTGTGGGGTGCTTTTGCGGCGTAAAGAACATTTCCGCCTGTTGCTTTTTCTTTTTCAAAGAGCGTTACCTGATGCCCCAGGCGTGAGGCTTCGTATGCCGCGGTCAGTCCTCCCGGTCCGGCACCTATGACCCACACATTGCGGCTGACAGCCGCGGGGCCTGCCGGGTAAAGCAGTTCCTGACCCGTCTGCGGATTAATGGCACAGCGAATCGGCAGCGCCTCGAGTGACAGGCGTTCAATACATCCCTGATTGCAGGCCAGGCATTCCAGGGTATCTTCCGGATGTCCTTCCCGGGCATTTTTCAGAAAATCGGGATCAGCCAGATGCTGTCGGGCCACGGCGATAAAGTCGGCGTCCCCCCGGGCAATCACTTCATCCATTTCATAGGGATCGACGTAGCGTCCGACGGAAATGACGGGAACCTTCGTGACTTCTTTAATTTTCCTGGCCAGAAACGCCTTGAAGCCGGACTCATATTCAACCGGTGCGCTCGGATTCGGCGTATCGATATTCACGGCCGGGCTGCCATGCGTGCCGAAGGATACATTGATGATATCCGCGCCGGCGCTGACCAGATCAGGAATAATCGTTTGCATATCGGAGATGGTGTAGCCGTTTTTGATGCACTCCTCGCCGGAAATCCGGATGGACATGGGAAAATCCGGACCGACCTGTTTGCGGGCTTCCTTCAGGCATTCGATCATAAAGCGGGACCGTCCGCGGAAATCGCCTCCGTATTGGTCCGTGCGCTGATTGCTGTTGGCCGAAAGAAACTGCATCAGCAGATAGCCATGGGCGCCGTGCAATTCAACAGCGTCAAATCCCGCCTTCTGCGCCCGGAGGGCCGCACTGCCGAAAGCGGCAATGGTTTCCTCGATTTCGGCAAGCGTCATCTCGCGCGGCGCTCCCATGAAACCGAAGATGTAGCTCGGGATGGCGGAAGGTCCGATCGCCAGTTTTTTCTTTTGCAGCAGATAATTTTCACGGCCGGTATGGTGAAGCTGCATGGCGATTTTACTGCCTTCGGCATGCACAACGTCCGCCAGTTTGCTCAAGCCGGGAATGAATTTATCGTCCCAGACGCCGATGCAGCGCGGTGAAGCAAGCCCTAAAGGGTGCACTTCCGTGATCTCCGTGATAATAAGCCCGGCGCCGCCCTGGGCCCGGCGTTTGATGTAGGCCAGGTTTGCATCGCTGACCGTCGAATCAGGATTGCCCAGTGCCGTTCCCATCGGCGGCATGACCACCCGGTTGGGTATTTCCAGCGATCTGACCCGGATTGGTGCCAATAAATGTTCCAATGTCTTCATGTTATCTCCTTTAATTTTTATTGTTGTCATAAACAAGATTCCAGGGTTTCCGTGCTTTTACGCGATACCCGGTTTATCGCAGAAAGTATTTCGTTAACGATCCGCTCCCGGTGCAGCGGGGAGAGGTTTCAGAAATACATCCAGTAAAAGGGAAATACTCCGGCGGATGGGCACGGTCGAATTCTCGATCTTCATGCGCAACAGGCCGCCTTCCCACGTGTCCCAGCAGAATCGGGCAAGGTCCGCTGCCGGAATATCCCGGCGTACGGTGCCTTGCAGTTGGGCGTGTTCCAGAAGCCCGGCCACACGGTCGCACCATTCCGCCATAACCGATTTCATGGCGCCTCTGCATAATGCGCTGGATTCCGCCAATTCCCCGGACAAATTGCCGATCAGACAGCCTGTCTTGATGCTGCAGCCATCCTGGTTCCGGATCATAAACTCGAAAACGTTACGCAACATTTTAAGGGGGTCATTATCCGGCCCTTGGGCAATCAACCGGTCCCACATGGCGGAGATCTGGCCGGCATAGTGTTTGACAATTTCCGAGGCAAAACCTTCTTTACTTTTGAAATAATTGTAGAAGGATCCCTTGGGAACTCCCAGGGCATCGACAATGTCCTGAATGCCTGTTCCATGATAGCCATGTTCACAAAACAATCCGATGCCGACTTCAATCAGCTTTTCTTTTACATCCGCGTTTCCCTTGATCATTTTCATATAATATGACCGGTCGTCTTAGCTGTCGATGGCAATAAATGTTGCAGCGCTTTCACGAAATGATCTCCTTGTCTGAAAAGAAACGGACAGAGGATGTCCGCTTGGCGAAACAGCCCTCCGGCCGCCACCCGTGTCCGGGCAGCGGCTGGAGGCGTCTTAAATTAGTTGAAAGAAAAAACGATTGCTTTTCCTACGCGCTCAGGTGCGTGCTTAAAAGCAGTGCGCCGTCGATGACAATCTCGGTGCCCGATGTATAACTGGATGCATCGGAAGCCAGGTAAATGGCCGCTCCGGCAATTTCATCCGGTACGCCGATCCGGCAGGTGGGCAGAAGCGCGCACAATTTTTCGCGTTCTTTTGCCGCCTCTTCCGGCGTCAGGTTGAACCAGTGGGAGTTCATCATCTTCGTTTCGATCGGACCGGGTAAAATCGTGTTCACCTGGATGTTATCACGAGCCAATTCCATAGCGAAAGCTTTCGTAATATGGCGAACCCCGGCTTTGGAAATGGAATAGACGCTGACGAACGGTTCAGGATTAACGCCGTCGATGGAGGCGACGTTGATGATTTTTCCGCCGCCCTGTTTTTTCATGACTTTGGCTACAGCCTGGCTCATGAAGTAAACGCCTTTCAGGTTGAGGTTCATGATGGTATCCCAGAGGCGTTCATCGGAATCAAGCACCGATCCCATGGCGGGGCTGGCTCCGGCATTGTTGACCAGAATATCGATGCGGCCGAATTTCTGCAAAACCGTGTCCACGACACGCTGATATTCTTCGAACTTACCCAGATGCGCGGGGACAACCAGAACTTCACAGCCAATGGCCGTCATTTCACAGGCGGTTGCATCCAGATCCTGCGCCTTGCGGCTGGTAATAACCACTTTGGCTCCGGCTTTGGCGAAGCCATAGGCGATGGCCTGGCCGATGCCGCGGCTGCCGCCGGTTACTATTGCTACTTTACCTTTCAATGAAAATTGAGAAAGATCGAACATGGAAAAATCTCCTTATATTGTTTTCTTTAATCAAAAACTACCGTCGCCCCGGACTTAAAGCCGGGGCAACGGCACACGATAAACATTCTAACAAAATTGTTTCTATTTAGCCGTTTTGGGCGCCAGTGCTTCACGGTCGCCGCCGCTCATGCCGGCGATGTACTTCACCAGCTTCTTGCGGGACTCGATGTCGTACTGCGTCGTGATGGCAATCTGCTCCATGATCGGGGAACCGCCGCCGTGGTAGTTGCCGATATTCATGATGCCGCCGGTGGCGGAGCACAGATGGTCGCCCAGATAACGCCAGAACTGCGCCTGATCTTCAGCCGACATATTGGGATTACGCTTCGTGTATTTCAAAAGCGCTTCGCCGGTGGCCGGATGCGGGAAGGTCGCCGTGACGCCGCCGGAAATATCGCAAAGAATTTCCGCTTCGCGCCATACCGCTTCACCCGACAGGCAGCGGCCGACGTTGCAGTATATGGAATGCGGAATGTAGGAACCGGGTCCATAAGGAACAAAGCCGATGCCGGGAACATAAACTTCCGGCTTGCCCAGGGATGAAGCCGTATAACCCGCGGCGTAGCCCAGTTCGATGACCATAATGAGTTCCGCCAGTTTCTCGCGGACATGTTCAGTCTTGTGGATGTTGTTCACTTCCGCGGCCAGAGCGGCTGTTCCCAGCAGGACATCGCCGATCGCCGGTTTGCAGCCGGAGTAGGAATGACGATGGAACAGGGCAAACAAAAGCGCGCAGGCGCCGCCGTGCTGATATTCGCCGGCCAGGAAAACCCGTTCCCAGGGAATAAAACAATTCTCAAAAATCATGTAGGAATCGGTCGCACCCGGCATAAAGCCCCGTTTGTAATGCTCACGGGGACGCAGGTTGTGGATCGTCGTCACCTGCTTCAAGCCATCCCAGTCTCCCGGTACGGCAAAAGCAACGGCATAGTCCTTATCTTCTTTGCGCAGCGCCCGGGTGGGAACAACCAGGACTTCATCCGCCACGGAAGCTTCAGAAATATGAACCTTGCAGCCCTCATAGGAAACATTGTAAATGGCGTTCGTGCCGTCAATGCCCATGCAGCGCTGAATGCAGCCGCCGACCTTCTGGCACAGCATTCTGGTCATGTCCTGTTTCTTATGCAGGTCGTCCGTGTTCTGGTGAATGTGCGTATAGCGGTTGATTCTCTCGCCCGTCAGGTGGGAGATCGCCGTACACAGATCCTGGTTCTCCGGCTTGGCCGCTTCGTCATAGGTTGTCCCGATCACATTGAGACAATCCATCTGGAGTTCATCGTCACGGTCAATTAGCTGCCCATCAAAATAAATGTTCCGTTTCATTTTGGAGAGGCCTTTAATATAATCCTGCTTTGTTCTCATGGCGCCATCCTTTCTCTTAAAAGATTTTGATACATAAAGGGGCCTGAATGCTCAGGCCCCTTCTTCTTGCTTAACTTACTTTGCTTTCTTGGGAGCCAATGCATCCCGGTCGCCGCCGCTCATGCCGGCAATGTACTTCACCAGCTTCTTGCGGGACTCGATGTCGTACTGCGTCGTGATGGCAATCTGCTCCATGATCGGGGAACCGCCGCCGTGGTAGTTGCCCACGTTGGTAATGCCGCCGGTAGCCGAACACAGCGTATCGCCCAATGCGGGAAGGTCGCCGTGACGCCGCCGGAAATATCGCAAAGAATTTCCGCTTCGCGCCATACCGCTTCACCCGACAGGCAGCGGCCGACGTTGCAGTAAATGGAATGCGGAATGTAGGAACCGGGTCCATAAGGAACAAAACCAAAACCGGGCATATAGACTTCGGGTTTGCCCAGATCGGACGCGGTATAACCCGCGGCATAACCCAGCTCAATGGTCATGATGATCTCAGCCAGTTTCTCGCGGACATGCTCGGTCTTGTGGATGTTGTTCACTTCCGCAGCCAGAGCGGCCGAACCCAGAATCACGTCGCCGATCGCCGGTTTGCAGCCGGAGTAGGAATGACGATGGAACAGGGCGAACAGTAAAGCCAGAACGCCGCCGTGCTGATGTTCGCCGGCCAGGAAGACTCTTTCCCAGGGCACGAAACAGTTGTCGAAGATCATGTAGGAGTCCGTGGCGCCCGGCATGAAACCGCGTTTGTAATGCTCGCGCTGACGCAGATTATGAACGGTGACAACCTGCTTTAACCCGTCCCAGTCGCCCGGTACGGCAAAAGCAACAGCGTAGTCCTTATCGTCCTTGCGCAGAGCGCGGGTAGGCAGCACCAGGACTTCGTCCGCTACGGAGGCTTCGGAAATATGAACCTTGCAGCCTTCAACAATAATGCCGTCCTTGGTCCGTTCCTTAATACGCACATAGGAACCGGGATTCGGCTGTTCGGCGGGGCGCAGCATGCGGTCGCCCTTGGTGTCCGTCTGGGCGCAGCAGCTCATAGGAAACATTGTAAATGGCGTTCGTGCCGTCAATGCCCATGCAGCGCTGAATGCAGCCGCCGACCTTCTGGCACAGCATTCTGGTCATGTCCTGCTTTTTGTGCAGATCGTCCGTGCTCTGGTGAATGTGCGTATAGCGGTTGATTCTCTCGCCGGTGAGGTGGGAGATCGCCGTACACAGATCCTGGTTCTCCGGCTTGGCCGCTTCGTCATAAGTTGTGCCGATGGTATTGAGGCAGTCCATCTGCAGTTCATCGTCACGGTCAATTAGCTGCCCATCAAAATAAATGTTCCGTTTCATTTTGGAGAGGCCCTTGATGTAATCCTGTTTTGTTCTCATTGTGTTACTCCTTTCGTTCTTTGTACATCCTTTAGTTATTGGTATTTCTTTTTGTCACTTTTTTGTTTTTTGAAGTTTTGGCGCTTTTATCCTGGTCGAGAAAAATCTGCCCCAGAGCCTGGGCATCTTCTAATTTCAGGTGCAGGGTTAGTCCTTGCTCCTGCTTCCTGGCGCGGATCCCGGAGAGGACGATTTCCATAAACGGGTCGAGCATGTCCATCATGCTTTTTTCACGTTTGGGCATCCCCTGCATGTGCCAGTGGATAAAGATGTGTTCAATGGTGCCCATCAGCATGGAACGAATCAGGTATGCGTCGGCATCAGCACGGAATGTTCCGTTGGCGATCCCATCGCGAATACAATCGAGCAGCCGGTGCGCGGAACGCCGGATGGCTTCATGCGCGGCGGTTTGCCGGAAGCGTTTGTTGGACATGAGTTGAAGTAAAACCAGCGCGGAATAATGAGGATTATTCTCATAAAGCCGGACATAGCTCAAAAGAACGGCGCGCATCCGGCCTTCAACATCCTTAATATAGGGCAGGACAGCTTCAGATTCTTCAAACGTATCATTGGAAATTTTTTCGGGGATGGCAAACAGCAGATCTTCTTTGGTGCCGAAATATTCGTAAATGGTGGCGTCGGAAACACCGGCTTCTTTACTGATTTCAGAGATGGTGGCCTCCTGGAAACTTTTCTCTGCAAAAATACGCAGCGCCGCTTCCATGATGCGGTCCTTGCGGGTTTTTGTTCGAGCGTGGTCTGCCATAATGACACCTTTTCCCTCTTGGGCATTAAGCTACATCACCATAGTGCCACTGTCAAGTATTATTTTATTTCATAGTGAGACTCTGTTTTTATTACCGATATTCATAGTGAATGGTCAGTTAATGAGGCTATCTGCTGGTTTTTGCTTGGATAACGAGCAAGGCGCGAAGGCACAGAGACGCAAAGGCACAAAGAAAAGAGGTAATGGTAGGGGCAAAAGATTTTCTGCCCCTTCAGCGTTGGGCTGGTTCAATCGTCCTTCGAGTGAACCGTTGTGTACCAAAATTTCATAGTCCTTGATTTTATGGTGAATTTTAATTTGCATTCGGTCTGAAAAAGAGTAGGATTGCAACAAATCCCGAAAGAAACTTGCCATCTATGTTAATTGATATAAAAAGGAGGAAAATTGATGAAAAAGCAATTGTTGATTGTTCTCGTAGCCCTTATTTTGTCATCACTGGACTGCTTTGCCGAGGATGTTCCGAAAATCATTGAAGATGGATTGGCAGCTTACAAAACATCTGGAACGGATATGGCAGTTACCACTTGGCTCAAGGGATCCCCTTTAGAAAATGAAAAAACTGTGGTGGCAAACATGAAAGGGGGAATTGTTCAGATAGAATCAATGTGTGGGAAGATGAAACTGGTTATGAGATATTAAGGTCCGTCAAGGTGTCATCTGTTAGCAATCGTACATATGCGGTCATTCAATATGAGCAATGTCCTCTATACTTTTTTATTGATTCGTATAAAACACCAAATGGATGGATCATTCCCAAAATGATTTTTAATACCGATGCAGATAAGATACTGCCTGACAGTATGCTTAGATAAAATCATATATCTGGATCAATCCAGCCGGTCACTGCGCTCCGGATGATCTCATCATTCGTTAGAGAACAAATGAAGATAAAACATCTATACCCGATCGCTTTTGTCATCTGCGCCATTATCGGCGCCATCGTCGGAAAGACAACCGGCTATGGCGCATTGCGTGGCATGACCGATGGCATCATCATCGCGGCCCTGCCTTTATTTCTCATTATATTGATTTATCCTGTTCTGACGGCGTGGCGGCCGGTTCTGCCCGTCTGCCGATGCGGAAAATCTCGTGCCAGAAACTACCTTTACATAGGGCCTGCCGACGCGGCTCAAACCGACGGCAGCGTCCGGTTCAAGTGTCCGACGTGCGGAAGGATATACGAGAAGGATCATAATAGGTTTAATGAACTGATGCCGGATGGGAAAATGGTTCCTTACATGAGCCACAGTAAATGGGGAAGATGGAGGCAGACGCCAGCCAGCCAGCCTTCTCCCGGTGACGCCGCTTCCTGAGCCGCGCCTGCGAAGTGACATAAGGCCAACCAGAAGGGGTAATGCTCAAAAGGGCCTTGACATCTGCCGATGCCAAGGCCCTTCTTTAAATCACAACAGTGCTTTGTGCCTTTGTGCCTTTTTTCTATTTCTTTCTCGCCGCCGCCAGTTTCGCCTGAAGGGCATCAATGCGCTGATGATTGTCTTCCGAGCCGATATAGGTCCGGAAGAGCCATTCCTGAATCCGCATCGCGCCGTCGAGGTCTTCATTGAGCACTTTATTGGAAAGGGCTTTGGTTTCCTTGAGACAGCCCCGGTCGTACGTCGCCATCTCGCGGGCGATTTCTCCCACGGATTCCAGAAGCTTACCTTCCGGAAATACGCGGCTGACATAACCCATCTTTTCCGCTTCATGGGCGTCGTAAATCCGGCCCGTGAGTGCTACTTCTTTCGCGCGGCCCAATCCGATGATACGCCACAGCGGATCCATCACCGGCGTGAGCGACAGCACGATTTCGCGCTGGCCGAACTTGGCGCGCTCGGAAGCATAACGGATATCGCACATCAGGGTAAGATCAAAACCACCGGCAATGGCCGCGCCGCCAACGGCGCAGATCACCGGCTGCGGGCAAAACAGGATGGCCCGGTACGCCCGGTGAAACAAATCAATGTAGGCTTCGTTGGAAACTTTCTCCAGCTGGCGGATTTCATTGAGGTCAAACCCGGCGGAAAAATACTTCTCGCCGCCGGTGAGCACAACAACATTAACGTCTTCGCGCGAGGCAATCGACGTAAACACCGTCGCAACCTCATCGAGCACTTGCGGCGCCAGCGCGTTGCCCTTATCCGGCCGGTTGATCGTTACCGTCGCTACCTTCGCGTCGACACTCAGCAATAAATATTTTAAATCCATATTTTCCCCTCCATCATTTCTTATTTCTTTTATTTTGTGAACGACCGCGGCGGCTATCTGTTCTTCCGCCAGCTCCCGGGAATTAACGGTTTTGCCGGCAACAACAACCCAATCTTTGGTCAAATCATTCAGTTCGGGCTTCCTCGCGCAGGCCGTCCCGCAACCGCAAATCAGAAAACCTGCTCCAAAAGATCCAAGGGAAGCGTCTGTCGTAAGGTGATAACCGGTCTGAAGCGAGCTTTCAATATCCCTGATGATCTTTGATCTGTCGATTTGACAATTACAACCGCCGCAGTATTTAACTACAATTTCCAAACGTATTGAACTCCGAATTTATCAATTTTATACAGGAAGGCAGGACTGAATGAAACTGTCAATCTGCTTGTCATTCAGGCCAATACCGGGTCTGCCGTCCAGGCGCTTGACGGCCTGGCCTTTTTCGAAAAGGATCAGCGTCGGCACGACATCGATGCCGTATAAATCGGCGACATGCTCCTCATCGTCGGCGACCAGAAGCAGATTCTGCCGGGTTTCGCGCGCCTGCTTTTCAAACACGGGCAGGACTCTGCGGCAAAAAGGGCACCAGGACGCGTAAACCATGGCGATCACTCTGTCCTTTTCCCTGAGAGCCTGTTCCAGATCACGAAGGTTGTCCACTGATGCGCATGACTCGTTTTCGCCCATAGATGCCTCCCTCTCTGATTAAAACTGCAGGGTGATGTCACGTTTGTTCTGTCATTTCGACGAGTACCCTCCGCGTCACCTTTAGGTGATTAGGGTAAGGAGTTTTGACGGCTGAGAAATCCTGGATTTCTCCCTGCCGTCGAAATGACACTGCCTGGTTGACATAACAGTAGAGAACGGCCGCGATAACCTAATACCCTAAAGGGCACGCGAGGTCACAAGCCGTTCTCTACATTGGCAAAATTATTTTTTTAATGGCGCTCCCTGCATAAATCTCTCCTGCAGCCTGCGCATTCCCTGAAGCCACCGGGTATAATCCGCCGCTTTTCTCTGCATGTAAGTTTTGACTTCCTTATGCGGCAGAATCAAAAATTCGTCGGCCGCAAAGGACTCCATCACGGCGTCCGCCAACTGTTCGGGTTTCATCAGGCCGTCCACTCCTGCCACGCCGCCGCCTTCGGCACCGCGCGTCATTTCCGTGTCCACAGCCTGCGGGCACAGGGCAAACACCTGGATGCCCTGATCGCCGTACGTAATGGAGAGATTTTCCGCAAGCCCCACCGCCGCGTGTTTGGTGACGGAATAAGGGAGCGATCCGATCTGACTTAAGAGTCCGGCCGCGGAGGCTGTAATCAGGAAAGCGCCGCCGCCCCGTTTGATCATCCCGGGCATAACCGCGCGCGCCGCAAAAACGTGGGCCAGCACGTTAATTTCCCAGATGCGCTGCCAGGCTTTATTATCCACTTCATAACCGCCAATGGCAATGATTCCCGCGTTGGAGCAGAAGATATCGACGCCGCCGAACTTTTCTTCGGCAAACTTCACCAGACGGATAATATCCGCTTCTTTGCTCACATCACAGACAACGGCATCACCCTTAACCTCATCGGCTACGGCTTTAGCGCCCGCTTCATTGACATCCGCCGCGATGATCGCCCTGGCGCCTTCTTTCGCAAATCTCTGGCACAATGCCCGACCAATACCGGAAGCCGCGCCGGTAACAATAATAACCTTTCCTGATACTTCCATATGACATCCTCCACTTTTCTATATTTTCCATAATCTTTTTATCTAATGTAATCCGTGCGGAAGCAAATCCCAGACGGGTTGAATTTCTTTTTGTCTGGGCTCTGCCTTCAAAGCGTCCAGAACCGATTTTCTGGTCAGTTCACTATTGGACATGATGATTTTGGCCTTTTCCAGATCCGCATCCAGCAGAATCATTTTGGGAAGCCCCTGAATATTGGACCAGGGCAGCCATGTGGTTAAACCGGAACCTTCCCTGTTGGGATCGCCGGTCCGGGCAAACTGCGCCCAGTAATCCATCATGGCATTGGACAGCGCGACACGGCCGGGGCGGTTGTCGTCATTAAAAACATACGCTCCCAAACTCGCATTGTCCGTCCCAAAAACAAAATCAATTTCCATCGCATGACACGCACCCAGCATGATACTCAACGGACGTTTAATGACGTTGTTCTTTCTGCCGTCCGCCCCCCATAAGAATTGGTAGGCGAAGATCGGAGGCTGGTTGCTGTTGTTTCGCATAATTCTGGCGGGATTATCCACGGCCATTACTTTCCAGGCGTCGCTGCCATGTTTGGCGGTCAGATCATATAATTCCATCTGATCAGGCTCTTCATACAAGGTGTAATACTTCAGCCACTCCTTAAACGGCTCAAAGTTTCTGATAAAAAGTTTGGCTTCTTCTTTGTTGCTGCCCATGATCATCGGAACTTTGTTGTAATGGCCCGTCGTCAGCGCATCATAGAAGTCAACGGGCAGCACTTTGCCGTCTCCGAAAGCCGTCGGAAATTGAATCATGCCGAAAGCTTTGCCTTCAGGATAGACTTCCAGAAAATCCTGCGGTTTCTTTGATCGCAGATAGGCGGCAAGGTCTTTAGCGGGCATGGCGGCAAGCAGGGCCGCGGCCTCTTTTTCACCGGCTGCCTTTCCTTCCTGCACCATGATTTTAGCCAGGATGCGATTGATATGGGCGGCGCCCTGCTCAGGCGTGGAAGGACGGATGACGCCGCTTTCGGAAATGGCGCGATGGAATAACCCGCCGGCCATGGGTGAAGACAAGAGGCAATAGACATTCTGTCCCCCCGCTGATTCGCCGGCAATCGTGACATTGCCGGGGTCGCCGCCGAATTGATTAATGTTGGCCTGCACCCATTTCAGGGCCGCAATCAAATCCAGAATCGCGAAGTTTCCGGAATCACCCGCGGCATCGCCGGTCTTTAACGCCGGATGGTTGAAGAATCCCATGTGACCGAGCCGGTAATTGACGGTGACGACCACCATGTTGCCGCGATTGGCCAGGATGCCGCCGTCCATCCCCGACAACAGGGGCCACTGGATGCTGTTGCCGCCGCCGTGGATCCAGAAAAATACCGGCAGGTTGCCCTTTGCGTTTTTGGGCGACCAGATGTTCATATATAAGCAGTCTTCGCTGCCTGTGACGATCTGGGATGTGGCCGGATTGTGGTCATGATCAATATACTGCGGGCAGACCTGGCAGAATTTATCGGCCTTCAGGGGTTCCGAACGTTTTTCCGGCGCCCGGGGCGCCATCCAGCGCAGGTCACCGACCGGCGGCCGGGCATAGGGAATCGCCTTCCAGGAATAGGTATTGGTCGCGGCGTTTTCCTCGCCGATCACGATACCTTCCGTGGTTTGAGCCGCTAAGGTAACTGCTTTGTCCGGCCCCTGCACGCTGTTAAGACCGCTGCATCCCGGCAAACAAAGCAGGGACACGACACAAACAAGCAAGGCAAGCCGCGCAAAATACCAACGAACTGAAACCCGTTTCTTTCCCGACATCGTTTCTGATCCCCCTTTAACTTTTTATGAAAAAATTATTTTTGCTGATCACTGATTTATTTTGCCTGGGCCAGTTCCTTCGCGCGTCTGGCCGCGGCTTCCACTGCAGCCATCAGCGTCGCGCGAATCTTTCCCTCCTCCAGCACTTTTAAACCGGCGGCGGTGGTGCCTCCGGGCGACGTTACCATGTTTTTCAACTGCGCGGGATGCTGTTTGCCGGTAAGACAAAGACGCGCCGAACCCAGCATCGTCTGCGCGGCAAGTTTCTCGGCCAGATCCCGTGACAGGCCCAACTGGACACCGGCATCCGCCAGCGCTTCGATCATGACAAAACAATAAGCCGGACCGCTGCCGCTCAATCCGGTCACGGCGTCCATCAGTTTTTCATCCACTTCCACGGCAAGACCGACGGCGTTTAAAATAGCCAGCGCATATTGCGCGTCGTCTTTTTGAGCAAAATGCCCCCGGGCCACGGCAGCAGCGCCTTCACCCGCCATCGCGGCGACATTGGGCATCACTCTCAAAACACGCGGGGATTTGGACAACAGCTTTTCGATGGAATCCGTCGTGATACCCGCGGCAATCGATATAAACAGTTTTGATTTATTCACGACCGGACGGATTCCCTTCAGGGTTTCCGGAAAATTCTGAGGTTTGACGGCCAGGATGATAATATCAGCATCCTTCACCGCTTTTTTGTTGTCGGCGGTAACCTGCACTTTCAGCGAAGCGTGCAAGTCTTTGAGCCTCGAAGGGTCAATATCCGTTACGGTGATATTCTGCGCGGAAATAATTTTGCGGGTAATCATTCCCGCGGCGAGAATACCGCCCATCTTTCCGCCTCCGATAATAGCTACTTTTTTGCCTGTAAACATAGTCTTTCAGCCCTCCGGGATAATGGCAGATACATGCACTTTTTTCCCGCATCCTGTCAATATAAATCCATTCTTCCATTGCATAAAAATTTGCTTTTATGATAGTCATTTCACGGAGGGCGATATCCGATGTTGAAATATTTCAAGGTAAAGGAAAATAACGTGGCCTGCTGGATCAATCCACAGGATTTCGGCACACATGAAAAGAGCCTCGTTTTCATTCACGGCTCCGGCGGCAATTCCAGCGCCTGGTCCGCTCAATATTCAAAATTGCATAAAAAATTCAATATCGCCGCGGTTAATCTGCCCGGCCATGGAAAGTCCGGAGGCGTCGGCGAACAGGACATCCCGGCCTACGTCCTCCGGTTAAAGGAAATTCTCGACGTTTTAAAACTGGACCGCCCCATCCTCATCGGCCATTCGCTGGGGGCCGCGATCGCACTTTCATTTGCCGCAAAGTATCCGCGGGATTTAAGTGGTGTTGTAACCGCGGGCGGCGGCTTAACCATGCCGGTCAACCCCGATATGCTGGACGGGTTTCGCAAGCAGCCTGCGCTTGTTCTGGACATGATGTGCAAATTTTCCCTGGCCAGGGAAAACCGCCCGGAGTTTTTCGATGCCCTGCGCGCAAGCCTGGGCGAGGCCAATGTCGATGTCGTGGCCGGCGACATGCTGGCCTGCAGTAAATTCAACCTCACAGGCGACCTCCAAAAAATCATCGCACCCGTTCTGGTCCTCTGCGGCGCGGAAGATAAAATGACGCCGCCCGCTTGCTCGGAGCAGATCGCCGCAGGCATTGACGGAGCCACGCTGGTCATCATCGAAGGCGCGGGGCACATGGCCATGATGGAAAAGCCGTCGGCGTTCAATGAGGCCCTGCAGGATTTCGCCGCGGCGCTGCCGCGGACGATTGTGAAATAAGAAAATAAAGGCGGAGGTTTCATGCTATCAATTGGTACGGGTAACTTTATTATCGCACTGGCAAAAATTATTGATATCGTTCTAACGGTCTATATGTGGATCATCGTCGCCCGCGCGCTGATCTCCTGGGTGAATCCCGATCCCTACAACAAGATTGTCATCTTTTTGTACCGCGTGACGGAACCGGTGCTGCGCCCGCTTCGCCGGCTCATTCCCCGGCACAACCTGCCCATCGATTTTGCGCCGCTGGTTGTTTTGTTGATCATCATCTTTTTACAGTACTTTCTGGTTCAAACCATGATTCAAATGGCGCGCATCTTATAGGAAGGCTATTGATTTTGACCCAGACCATCCAGCTTCGTGAAACAAAGAACGGTGTGTCCTTTGACATCCATGTCAATCCCCACGCGTCACGGGCCGGCATTGCAGGCCTTGCGGAGGGCATGCTGAAAGTAAAAGTCACCGCGCCGCCGGTGGAAGGGGCGGCCAATGAGGCCGTCATCGCGCTTTTGTCCAAAAAACTGGGACTCCGGAAAAGCCAGATGAAAATATCCGCAGGCGCCAAAGGACGCAAAAAAACGATTCTGGTCGGCGACATCAGCAGAAGCGATCTGGAACGGAAGATCCATCAACTGGATATTGATCAGACATCATAAAAAAATATCAGCGTCAGGGTTCAGCAAAATACGCGGGAACTGAAATGAGACTATGAGCAGCCCGGCAGAAAAATCAGAAAATGCCAAAGTCGCCAAAGCGGCGGGAATTGTCGGCGCCGCGACGATGGTCAGCCGCGTTTTCGGGGTCATCCGGGACATGGTGATTGCCGCATTATTCGGCGCCAGCTGGATGACCGACGCTTTCTGGGTGGCGTTTCGCATTCCCAATATGCTCAGGCGCCTGCTGGGTGAAGGCTCGCTGACTGTTTCCTTTGTCCCGGTTTTTACCGAATACCTGCAAAAGAAGACAAAAGAAGAAGCTCTGGAACTGGCCGAAAACGCCTTCACCATCCTGTCCGTCATCCTGGCCATTGTATCGGTCGCGGGAATTCTCCTGTCGCCGTTGATTGTCGGTCTCATCGCGCCCGGCTTTATCGCCAAACCCGAGCAGTTCACCCTGGCTGTTTTTTTAAATCGCCTGATGTTTCCCTACATCTTTTTTATCGCTCTGGTGGCCTTATGCATGGGCATCTTGAATTCCTTCCGGCATTTTACCGCGCCGGCGCTGTCGCCGGTGCTGCTCAACATCGCCATGATCACCGCCGCGCTGACGCTGCGCGACTTGTTTGCCCAACCCATCACGGCGCTGGCCGTGGGGGTGCTCGCAGGCGGCGTGCTGCAACTGGCCATGCAGTGGCCGGTATTGCTGAAATTCGGCGTTAAATTCAAATTCCGCTTCAACCTGCGGCATCCGGGTATTCACCAAATCGGCCTGCTCATGCTGCCGGCGATACTCGGCGCGGGCGTAGGCACCATCAATGTTTTTGTGGGAACGATTCTGGCCTCCCTGCTGCCTTCCGGCTCCGTCACCTATCTTTTTTATGCCGACCGGATCATGGAATTCCCGCTGGGCATTTTTGCCATCGCCATCGGAACGGCCGCGCTGCCCAGCTTTTCCAAACATGTTGCCGCAGGCGAAATGGACAAACTGAAATCAGGCATTTCTTTTTCCCTGCGGCTGATGCTTTTTCTGACCATTCCGTCGATGGTAGCCCTGATGGCGCTTCACCTGCCGATCATCTCCGTCTTATTTCAGCGCGGCGCGTTTGACGCGCAGGCAGCCACTTATACCGGTCAGGCCCTGTTCTGCTACGCGCTGGGCCTCTGGGCCTACTCCGTGTTGCGCGTTTTTGTTTCTTCCTTTTACTCGCTTCAGGATTCCAAGTGGCCGCTGAAAGCGGCCGTCATCACCCTGATTGTCAATGTGATTTTTAGTCTGGCCCTGATGTACCCTTTAAAGCACAATGGCATTGCTCTGG
This sequence comes from Deltaproteobacteria bacterium HGW-Deltaproteobacteria-6, assembly GCA_002840435.1. NCBI lineage: Bacteria > Deltaproteobacteria > Deltaproteobacteria bacterium HGW-Deltaproteobacteria-6. The sequence goes on along the minus strand of PHAT01000005.1, from coordinate 900,204 downwards.
CCGGCTCCATCTCCGCCGCCGTTAATGTTTTGATTCTGGCCATTGTCCTCCGAAAAAAAATCGGGCCTTACCTTGACCGGGCCTTTTATACATCCGTATTGAAAATTATCGCATCCTCCGTCGCGATGGCGGCCGCCATCGGGCTGATTGAATATTTTATGCCGTGGAACACCTCCGCCTCGTTTAAAGCAAGATTGATCTATCTGGTCAGCACAATAATTGTTGGAGCCGGCGCATACTTTGTATGCACCTACCTGTTGAAAAGTACTGAAATTCATGCCCTGATCAATATGCTTCAAAAACGGTTAAGACGCGCCTAGTATTGATCCAGCCGATAAAACAATTGACTTCAACCCGTCAAAGTGATAGGAAAATCCGTCTTTGGCAAGGTTCATCAGCAAAAGGCTAAAGGGTAAATTATGTTAGACATTAAATACTTAAGGCAAAATATCGACTTGGTTCTCAAAAAGATGGATGAACGTGGTCAGAAGATTGATTTTGGCCGGTTTATCGATTTGGAAGCGAAAAGACGCGACACCCTGCAGGCGGTGGAAGCCCTGCGCAACGAACGTAACAGCGTTTCCAAGCAAGTCGGGGAACTCAAGAAAAAGAAAGAGGACGCATCCCAGCTCATCGAGAAAATGGGCGATGTTGCGGCCAAGATAAAAGAATATGACGAAAGTCTGCGCGTTATAGAAGAAGAGTTAAACGCTTTTGTCATGATCGTGCCGAATATTCAGCACGAATCCGTACCACAGGGCAGCGGTTCAGAAGACAATAAGGTGGTACGCACCTGGGGTGAAATACCGGTTTTCAATTTTGAACCTAAACAGCATTTTGATCTGGGAGAAAGCCTGAACATTCTGGATTTCGCCAGAGGCGCTAAAATCACCGGAGCGCGTTTTACACTTTACCGTGGAGCGGGCGCTCAACTGGAGCGGGCGATCACCAACTTCATGCTGGATTTACATACGGGACATCATGGATACACGGAAGTATTTACGCCTTTTATGGTCAATGCCGAGAGCATGACCGGCACAGGCCAGCTGCCCAAGTTCAAGGAAGATCTTTTCAAAATTGAAGGCATGGAATATTACCTGATTCCGACGGCGGAAGTTCCGGTGACGAATATTTTCCGGGATGAAATCCTGGAAGAAGAGAAATTGCCGATTTATTTTGTGGCTTATTCGGCCTGTTTCCGGGCGGAAGCCGGTTCCTACGGCAAGGATACAAGGGGATTGATCCGTCAGCATCAGTTCAACAAAGTGGAAATGGTCAAATTTTCCAAACCGGAAACGTCTTACGATGAGCTGGAAAAACTGACTGCCAATGCGGAAGAAGTGCTCAAGCGACTGGGAATTCCATTCCGAACGGTATGCCTGTGCACGGCCGACCTTGGTTTTTCTTCGGCCAAAACGTACGATGTGGAAGCCTGGCTGCCCGGACAGAACACTTATCGGGAAATTTCATCGTGCAGCAATTTTGAAGACTTTCAGGCGAGGCGTGCGGCCATTCGCTACCGCCGCAAGGACAACGGCAAGGTGGAATTTGTCCACACATTGAACGGCTCGGGACTGGCTGTGGGCCGTACCGTTGTAGCAGTCATGGAAAATTATCAGCAGGCGGACGGCAGCATCATCGTCCCCGAAGCTTTGCGTCCCTATATGAGAGGTCTTGAACGGATTACTCTTTAAGGAATTTTCCCGAAGCATGATTTAATAATATGGAGGGATGGCCGAGTGGTCGATGGCGGCGGTCTTGAAAACCGTTGGATGAAAGTCTCGCGGGTTCGAATCCTGCTCCCTCCCGGAGAGATGGCTGAGTGGCCGAAAGCGATCGCCTGCTAAGCGATTGTACGCCCTTTAAAGGTGTACCGCGGGTTCGAATCCCGCTCTCTCCGCCAGTTTTACGTCTTTTTTACTATTACATCCGACACAACGGCAATAAAGGCCTCTACGGCAAAATCAAATATCATGTATGGGTTTGGCCGTCGCAAGACGTGCACCCGGAGACTTCCGGGCGAATCCCGCTCATCTGTTGAATTCTTTGAATTTGAAACACAACGAAATCCAAGGATCTCTTAACTCCGACGCCGGTACTTCCCGCCATCCCCAAGGATACATATCTGCCTTACCGTTTTCAGACAAGAGCAATCGTTTTTTATTGGTCTGTAATGAATCAAAAGGATATTAATTTTTACATTTGCTTGAACAGATGCAGATACTGGCGGCTGACGGTCAGGGGGTCCGGTCTGTTTTTCAGTTTGAGAACACCGCGCCCGGTCAGTGAACGGCCGACATGCTCAATTTTGGAGACGTTAACAATCGTCGACCGGTGGATCTGCCAGAACCGGTGGGGGTCGAGTTCCTGACTTAATTCCTTAATGCTCTTTTTAATCAGCGATTCACCATCCGCCGTTATGACCAGCGTGTATTTATCATCGGCCTGGAAATAATCGACCTCTTCCACGGGAATCAAACGAACCGCCTCTTTATGCTGCGCTTTGATCCAGCGCAGAAAATCCGCGCCGCTCCGGCTAGGCAAGCTGGCAATGACCTGTGACAGCATGGCAGCCAGACCAGCGGATGGCGCTTCGTTATTCTGAAGTTCTTTTTTTAAGCGCAAAATGGTCTGCATCAGCCGTTTTTTGGTCACCGGCTTGACCAGATAGTCGATCGCTTCGTGTTCAAAAGCCTCGACCGCATACTGATTATAGGCCGTTACAAATACAATACGGCATTCATCAGCGATTTTTTGAGCTACGTCCAGACCGGAAAGACCCGGCATCTTGATATCCAGAAAAATAATATGCGGCTGACAGGCGTCGATCATTTCCAGGGTTTCCCGGCCATTGGCCGCTTCACCGCAAATCGCGAGCTCAGGCCAGGCTTCGGCAAGCATGGTTTTGAGGTATCCTCTTAACTCTTTTTCATCATCGGCAATAATGGCCTTATACGTCATGGGTCGGCACCTCGATGACAGCTTTGACGCCCTGCGGTTTGTTTTCCTCGATCGTCAAACGGCCTTTTTCTCCATAGAGCAGCCCCAGGCGTTCACGCACATTGGTGAGCCCCACACCGGGCTGGTTAAAATCAGAAAATCCCATGCCGGTATCCACGACCTCGATCCTCAGAATATTGTTTTCTTCGACGGCGGCAATCAGAATATCACCCCCGTCAACTTTGGGTTCCAATCCGTGCTTGACGGCATTTTCCACCAGCGGTTGAAGCAACATGGGCGGAAAAGCATGCTGCCGTAAATGATCCGGAACGTCAATTCTAAAATTCAAACGCTCATCCATCCTTATTTTTTGTATATTGAGATAAGCTTTGATCATTTCTATTTCCTGATGCAGCGTTGTTTTTTCCGGTAAAGTCCGGGACAAAGATGTTCGCAGGTATTTGGTTAGATCCAGAAGCATGGACTTACCCTTGGCCGGCTGTGTATCGATCAGACTGACGACATTGGAAAGGGTATTGAAAAGAAAATGGGGCTCGATCTGGGCCTGCAGCATTCTGAGAGATGCCGACAGGGCTTCTTTCTCCACAGCCATCCGCCTGTTTTTTTCCTGTTCGAACATTTCATTGCGGCGTCTCAATCTGGCATTGGAAATGAAAGAATAGGATGCGGCGCCGCTGAAAACAACGGCAACAAAAATTATTTTCAGCAGATCTTTCATGGGAAAATTCAGACTGATGGCAAAGATCATCTCCAGAATATAAAAACCGATGTTGAGCCCCACAACAGCGCCGCAGATGGTAGCGGCAGACATAATTAATATTAATGTCGGCCACTGCCGGGGCCTGAATATATGCAGCATAAGCGTGATCAGGGAGCAGATGGTGAGTCCAAACGACTGCGCCATGATAAAACTGACGGACAGGTGTGATGTGGGATTGGAAAAGGCTATGACAAATGCAATCGCCGTACAGACGATTATTGTATAGAAAAAATCCATTACAATATTTTTACGGCGGAGATGAAATTCTACGTCAAAGGCCCCTGTCTGTTCCATATGAAGATTACCTTACACGTTGAAGAGCCTTGTAAATTCTTAAAGCGTATACTTTAAACCAAACATTAACTGATAATCCAGGGTGCTGCGAAATTCCGCATCCCCGCCTCCCGCACTGACCATTCCGGAAGAAAACAACTCCAGATGATTGCCCAGAGAATATGACACAAGTGTGAGAAATTGACCAGACCCATCATCCAGATTTTGTGTCCAGCGCAACGTCAAATCGATTTTATTTTTGATGTTGTTTTGAGAATACTGAAACATGCCGTAATGCTTCCGGAGATACCTGAGGCCCGGATTGATGGTCTGCCCCAGTGTGCTTTGTCCCAGTAATCCGGCCAGCCCGCCCATGTTGAAAGCCGCAGCGCCTCTGCGCCTCAGGGTGCAGTATATTTCGGCTTCGTCACGGTTATAGCCGGGGCCGTTATAAGCGTATTCCAGCGAAAACGTGCCATTGGCTTCCAGGGTATAGGAACTGCCGATTAACATAATCGGTTTAATATCGGAGTCGTTCTGATGGATTTTTTGCATGGAAGCACCCAGAGAGGAACCATCGGTCCGGGGATACAAAGCATTGCTTCCTTTCATGAAGCTTCCTTCGCCATAGATCAGCACGGCGTCGGAGATCGTCCATCCTCCGAAAAATCCCAATGTCTTATTATAATCTTTCTGGGAAATAATGATGGACGCGTAATTTTCCCGGCCCGTATAATCGGCTTTGAGTGCGTACGTTTTTTCAAAGGGATCGGTTCCCAAAAGCGTGTTGCGCCCTTCGTCCGTATTGACAATGGCGGATACCGTCCAGGAACTGTGGGGGATAAATACCAGACGGCCGAATTCCATGCCCTGAACTTCCACGTAAGGGTTGCTGCGGCCATTATCCCGAAAGAAGGGATTGGAAGGAGAAAAAAGAAAAGAAGGCCCCCATTGCAGGTTTTCCCGGCCATAGGACACAAAAAGATTTTCCCTTGCTTTTAAACGCACCAGCCATTCATTGACATACCAGTCATCTTTCCATTGCGTCTCTCCGCGGCGGTTTCCTTCTTCCCATATCCGGAATTCCAGCTTCGCCCGGGGTTTAGCCGATAGTTCCAGAAAGTTCAGATCCAGCTTGAAATCCGGCCTTAATTCCAGATTGGCCGTGTAATGCGTAAGATTCAGAAAATTATTATCCGGATTCTGCGTCGATGTGGCCGGTTTCTGTACAATGCCGTATGGCATGATCCGCAAATCCGCGGAAAAACCGTCTTTAATCATCCGGATAACCGATGGCTGCGCCTCTTTGGCATCGTCAGCGTTGACGACCTGCGGCTGCCATCCCCCGGCGGCGATGAACAGGAAAGTAATGATCAAAAGAATCTTTTTAATACACCGTGGCTTCATGAGGTCATTCTATCTCGTCAGCAGGTTGAGGTTGAAAGTGGCGTCCGATACTTTTTTGAGCACGGGCTTGCTGTAGTTCAACGTCGTTACATCCGTTTTGATGACGGCGCTGGTAATCGTCATCTTAGAAATGAACTCCCGCGGTTTATCATTAATGGTGATGCTGTTTTCATATTCGAAAACAGCCGTTTTAAACATTTTACCGGAGACCGTGTAAAATTCAGCCTTCAGACCCACAATACGCTCTTTGGATATCCAGTACTTAATCCGATCATAAGTCGCCCGGCTGTCCACCGCCTGCAAATCCATCATGAGGCAGGACTCGCCGCCTACTTTACTTTCCGTTGTGTGGGTGATTTTGTAGTCGGCCGAATAGTTCGTGGAGGCAATATCGCCATTGGCCGCGCCGCCCATCAGCTTTTGCCGCGGAGAGATGGGAACGGCCTTGGAAAGCCCCGGTTTGGCAAACCACATGTTGCGGTCCTGCATTAACAGCTTTTGACCTTTGATATTAGCCGGCGCCAAAGTATCGGCCAGGGAATTATAACCTCTGGCGTATACCCGCAGTTTCCGATGCTGTTCACGCCCTCCCTCAATGGCATCGATGACAATTTCCCATTGGATTCCTTCGGCGTTGCCGCGGGCTTCATCCGCCTTTTTGAGCATCTCCTTGGGACTCATTTCCGCGTAAACCACTGATGCGGAAATACACAGACAGAATATCAGCATCACGCCCAGTGCGAGGCGATAAATCTTTTCATTTTTTTTGTTCATTATCCTTCTCCTTTTCATATTTAAACATGTCCCAAAGAATCGACAATATTCCGCTTGGCCGCGCCTCTGGCCGGAATGATTGCCGCGATTAAAGACAACAGCACCAGGCTCAAAAGCAGAATAAGCAGCATGGCCGGCACCATGTCCACCTTCATGTCTACAGGCATGGAAAAACCCGCGGGTGTATATCTTGGCGGATACTTTTTGATCAGCGCCCACACGCCTGTATGCAGGACAATCCCCAGGATACTGCCGAAAAATCCTATAAAGGCTCCTTCCAGGGCAAACAGAAAAGATACCCCTCTGCGCTTCAATCCCAGAGCCCTCAGCGTCCCGATTTCCCGCGTTCTCTCGAGAATGGTCATCCCCATCGTGTTCACCGTGGTCATGACCACAATCACCAGAACGATGGAAAAGAGAAACATAAACATGACCCGGAGAAAAGCTTTCTGTTTCGTAAAGTACAGCGATAAATCTTCCCATGTTCTGATTTCACAATTGATGCCGGCCGCTTTCAGTTTCGCAAGAAAAAGGGCGCGCATCTGATCGGTATCCTGCCAGTCCATAAGCAGGATGACTATTCTTTCCGCTGCCTGCGTGTCCAGCAGAGACTGTGCGAAGTAATAATTGAAGCGCATGAATTTATCGTTAGAGAAATCGGAGCCGGTATCGTAAACGCCATTAATCTTGATATCCAAAGCGTTCATTTGTCCGCTTAAAGTGGGCGCCATCACCACGCCATCCTTGCCCTCAGTCAGGTTAAGATACCTGCTCAAATCTTTCGCTATTTCGACGCCATAGCGTGTCTCATCATTCAGGGGTTGTCCTTTGACCGGCATAAATTCAGCCCAGGCTCCTTTAATCATCCTCTCATCTTTAGGAATGACGCCCTGAGCAATAAAAATAGTCGAGGTGATTCCATTGGTGACAATACCGGTCAGCTGAATTTGCGGTGTGGCCAGTCTGACGTTCTCCTCGGCCGTAACAATTTCGATAATCTTTTGCGTTTCCTCTTTGGAGAACATGTATTTTTCCGGATCGTTCTTTCCCTTTTCCTTCCATCCTTCCTTGTTAATCCTCAAATGACCCAGGCCCTCTGCGTGAATGGCCATAAACCGGAGGCCCTGATACACGGCGTGCATATAACCATAATAAAGACTGATTGAGGCAAAGCCCACGGCGATCGCAATCAGCGTAACCAGAGAGCGGCGCTTGTTCCTGAAAATATTGCGAACGGCCAGTTTGATCCATTTCATCATTAGTTTTGTCCTCCGTTAACGATCTTGCCATCTTCCAGACGCACCAGTCGTTCGACGCGGTCCAGCAGTCTTTGATCATGGGTAGAAAAAATAAAAGTGGTGTGGTCTTTTTCGTTCAACTCGCGCATGAGATCGATGATCATATGGGCGGTTTCCGAATCCAGATTGGCCGTCGGTTCATCGGCAATCACGAGCGACGGGTCGTTCACCAGCGCCCGCGCGATCGATACCCTTTGCTGCTGGCCTCCCGACATTTTTGCCGGACGCTTATGGACCAGGTCGATTAAGCCCACTTCCTCCAGGCGAGCTATCGCCTGCTTTCTGGCTTCTGCTGCCGATGCGCCCTTGATCTGCAGCGGCAGCATGACATTTTCCAGCGCGGAAAGAACCGGAACCAGATTGAACCCCTGAAAGACAAACCCGATTTTTTCATTGCGATGTGCGCTTTTCTGGTTATCCGTCAAAGACCGGACATCCTTGCCGGCAATAGCCAGTTCTCCGGTGGTTGGTTCATCAATGGCGCCGATCAGATTCAAAAGGGTGGTCTTGCCGGACCCGGACGGCCCCCAGATGGCCACAAATTCTTTTTCATCAATTTGCAGATCAACCCCTCTCAGGGCGTGCACCACCGTTTCCCCGAGATGATAATCTTTGGTAATGTTTTTCATATCAATTAAAGCCATACTACTTCTCCTTTCGAAAGACCCTGAGGCAGATCTGTATAAGTACGTTTTAATCTAATATTTAAGCTTCTCTGGAATTTGAGTTACATTGGCATAAATATCCGTCATTGTAAATCTCCCGGCGACCAAGAGACGGATAAGGGGATAAAAAGGCAATCATTAGAAATGAAGTGGCGAATACATGTATTGTGTATATCAGAATATGAATACGATGGCATTCATCCGGAAAGTCAGACCTGCCCCTGCGGATTAATGCGGTAATGTTTGCTTATCCTTCCAGACATATCAAACATTGAAGCGGAAATTGATGATGTCGCCGTCCTGGACGATGTATTCCTTTCCTTCCAGGCGCAGACGACCGGCGGATTTGACCTGTGCTGCGGAACCGTTGTGAGCGATAAAATCGTCATAGGACATGACTTCGGCTTTGATAAAACCCCGTTCGAAATCGTTGTGAATCGCGCCCGCGGCTTTGGGGGCTTTGGTCGCGACCGGAATGACCCAGGCCTTGACTTCGTCTTCACCCACGGTAAAAAATGACATGCGGCCCAGCAGAGCAAAAGCCGCGCGGATGATCCGGCCAAACGCCGGCTCCGCAATGCCCATCGAAGACAGAAATTCTTTTTGATCAGCGGCATCCAGCCCGGTCAGTTCCGCCTCGATCTTGCAGCAGATCCCCAGGACCGGTTCTGTGAGTTTTGCCTCGGCGGCAAAAGTTTCGGCAAATGAAAGATTATCTTCCCCGACATTGACCACAACCAGCTCCGGCTTGATGGACCAGAATGAAAAACTCCTGAGCATAAATACTTCCGCGGGCGTTAGCCCTGCCGCGCGCAGCGGTTTCCCCGCTTCCAGGCAATCTTTTAACCTGGGCAGCAGATCGTTTTGCGCCGTCTCCTGCGGCGAAATGGCCTTTTTGGGTGTTTTGGCCAGACGCTCCAGCTTTTTTTCTATGATCAAAAGATCGGAGAGAACCAGCTCATCTTCCAGCTTGCGATAAGCATCAAGGGCAAGTGAAATATCGGGCAGAGAAAAACCATCAACCACATGCAGGATACTGTCGGTGCCGCTTAAGTTCTGCCGGATGGCATCCCAGGGATGCTCGCCTACGGCATGGACATCTACAAAGGGAACTTTGGCGGGCGATACTTTGACCGGTTTGTAGATCGCGACCAGTTTGTCAAAGCGCTCATCCGGTACGGACGCCTGGCCGCGCACAACCGTTTCATTGTGCGACTGGCTGCTTTTCACGCCGGTCATGATTTCAAACAAGGTGCTTTTCCCGCTCTGGGGAAGGCCAACAATACCTATTTCCATTTTCTATTACCTTCTATTTAACCGAATCATAAACACACAGGATAATTATTACTTATTATTTACTGGATTCCCGCTTGCGCGGGAATGACAACGATAACGACGTTTTGCATAAAAAGCAGAACAGGGTAGCATCCTATCATTGTTTCATTTTAAGCTCATTCAATAACGTCGCAAAAGGCTCTGGAGGCAAGGCGCGCAAAGCCGAGGAAGTGAGGCGTACAGTTCGTACGCCGCAACGCCCGAGGCTGCAGTGCAACGCAGCATACAGACCTTTTCCGGCGTTATTTCACAAATTCTTTTTCGATTCGCCCCATCGCTTCTTTCAACCGGTCATCCGGCACGGTGAGCGAGATGCGGATAAATCCTTCGCCGTACTGGCCGTATGCCGTACCGGAGGCCACAACGACGGCGGTTTTATCAAACAGACGATTGGTGAATTCCAGCGACGTCATGCCCTTGGGCGCCGGCACCCACAGATAAAATGTACCGCGCGGCGGATTAAAATCGATGCCGATTTTCTTGAGTGTTTTCAAAACCAGCTCTCTTCTGCGGCCATAGATGGAGAGCATTTCCTCAATAAAGCCCGCTTCGTTATGCAAGGCCTGAATGCCCGCATACTGAACCGCGTTGAAAACTCCGGAATCCGTATTTTCCTTCACTTTGCTGATGCCGGCAATCAGTTCGGGATTGCCGGCTGCCATCCCCAGCCGCCAGCCGCACATATTAAATGGTTTGGAAAGAGAATTCAGTTCCACACCCACATCTTTTGCCCCCGGCGCCATCAGAAAACTGATGCGTTCCTGTCCGGCAAAAACAATTTCACTATAGGGGTTATCATAACAGATGGCAATGTTATACTCGCCGGCAAAGGCTACCAGTTTGTTTAAAAATTCCAGGGTGGCGCAGGCGCCCGTCGGGTTATTCGGGTAATTCAAAAACATCGCGCTGGCTTTCTTAGCCACATCCGTCGGAATGTCTTCCAGCACCGGCAGATAATTATTTTGCGGAAGGATGGGAACATTGTAAGGAACGCCTTCCGCCATCAGAATGCTGGACCGATACGCCGGATAGCCGGGATCGGTCATCAAAACCGTATCGCCGGGATTGACACGCGCCAGCATAAAGTGATGGCAGCCTTCTTTGGAGCCGATCAGGCCCAGAATTTCGTTTTCAGGGTTGAGGCTGACGCCGTAACGTTCTGCATACCAGCGGGCAATCTCCTTGCGGAAGGCCAGCATCCCCTTTTCTTCATCGGTGGGATAGCGGTGATTTTGCGGATCACGGGCAGAGCGGCACAGTTCATTAATGATGGAATCGGGTGTTGCTTCGACCGGGTCGCCGATCGCGAGCGATATCACATCCACGCCCTCGGACTTGGCTTTATTAATTTTTTTCCGGAGCTCCATAAAAAGATATGGCGGAATTTTCTTTAATCTATCAGCAGTTTGCACAGTTATCGTCCCTTCCTGATCAGGTTTATTTGTACGCTTCTTCAAAAAGCATTCCCTGATAGACTATTTTCACTTTACCTTCAAGATAAATCTCTTCAAAACGACCGTCCCGCCGGGAAAAATAAACGCGTAATATTTCGCCGCTTTGCACAGTCACGTCCACCGGTGATTCCACAAGACTCCGCCCGGCTGCCGCCAGAACGGAAGCGACAACTCCGGTGCCGCAGGCCAGCGTCTCATCTTCGACACCGCGCTCGTAAGTCCTGACCTTCATCTGGTGCGGGTCCGATACTTCGGCAAAATTCGCGTTCGTCCCTTTGGGCTGGAAATAGTCATGCCGGCGGATTTGCCTTCCGGTGGCGACAACATCGGAAGCCTCAACGGATTCCACAAAGCAAACGGCATGGGGCACACCGGTATCGATGTGATCCAATCCGCATGGGCCGCCTTGCAGAAACAGACTGACATTCTGCTGTAAAAGCGACGGATCGGTCAGTCGAACTTTAACCGTATCATCCGATACTTCGGCGTCAATAATACCGGCCAGCGTTTCAAAGGACAGTTTTGCCCCCGTAACACCGTTTTGATAAGCCCAACGGGCCACGCAACGGGCGCCGTTGCCGCACATTTCCCCCATGGAGCCGTCGGAATTAAAGAACCGCCATTTGAAATCAACGGATGCCGAGGGTTCAATCAGGAAAAGGCCGTCGGCGCCGACGGAAACTTTGCGCGCGCAAATCCGGCGGGCAAATACCGGCAGATCACCGACATCGAGCGACAGATCACGGTTGTCGATAATGATGAAATCGTTGCCGCTGCCGCTCATTTTCCAAAAGCTGATGAAACGTGTTTTATTCATGCCCATATTTTCACCTTGTTGGATTCCCCATATTTTACAGTGGGCTCATCAGAAATTCGCCGGTTTGCAAATCACTTCACGGACTTTAACATCAAGAAAGGAGCTGGCGTTGGCCGGCCGCAAAACCAGCGCCGTATCAATTCCGGAAGATGACCCTCCGGTGGAAATGACATCTTCGCTGGTCCGCATGCACCCGGCATCCGCCGCCATCAAAGCGGCTTCGATCGCCACTTTGGTTCCCTGACCGAAAATACGCAGGGTATAGGCAATGATTTCATCGACCTGCCAGGTACCCAGTTTTTTACGAACCGAGCGTCCCACCCCTCCCAAAGCGTGCGTTCCGGTTACCACCTGCATCCCCATGGCCAACAGCTTGCTGCGCATGGCGTCCTTCATGGCCTGAGCATCAGGTTTTTCAAAGCCGTATGCCGTAGTCACGGCAATGATGCGGGCAGGCTCCAGGACTTTAGACGCCCGGAGCGCTGTTTTTCCAGAATAAGTCGGAATAATGATTTTTTTGATATCCAGCTGAGCGGCGCGCCGGACTATTATTTCCAGCACCGCATCGGTGTTTCCGGCGCCGGGCCGGTCAAAACTGCGGCAGATGTTATCCGTATAGGTGCAAATTTGTTTCATGACTTACGTCCTCTGGTTTTTCTGATCCGTCCAAATGCCTGATGTAATCTATGCCAGTGGCTTAACATAATTTAAATGATGATACAAATGGTTCCACCGCTTCCGGCCCATGCCCTTTCATCACCAACATAAATTTAAAGCGTCGAAAACCCGGCCGGCCTCTTGTGTCGGGATGCCGGACAATACCGCCGGGATGAATGGATTCTTTAAGTTTTGTTCACATGGATTCACCAGGCTCGCGCACACGGCTTGGAATGATTCATGATCGCTGCAATGCTGAGGATACCACTCTGCTGAAAAAGCAAAGGCCCGCCCATGAGCCCCAACCGGCCTACTTCATCTTCCGGATGCGCAGTTCAATGCCCTTCTCGTCTTTGAGCAGAGCGGCAAGCTTTGATGTATCCGTTTCACCCTGATGATAGGGATACAGAATTTTCGGCTGAAATGCGCAGGCTGCGTCGGCCACCATTTCCGGCGTCATGGTATAGGGCAGGTTCATCGGCAGAAAAGCAATATCGATATTCTGAAGCTGTTTCATCTCCGGCGTATTTTCCGTATCTCCGGCAAGATAGAGCCGCAAACCGGCAAAGTTTACAATGTAGCCGTTGCCTGTGCCTTTCGGATGAAAAGGTTTTCCCGGCTCAGCCATATGCCTGATATTGTATGCGGGCACGGCTTCTATCTTCAGGCCGTCAACGGTTTTAACATCGCCGTTTTTCATGACGATCGTTTCGGGAATTTGTTTTCCGACATCCGGGTTGCCGACAATTTTTGTCGCGGCGGTTTTAATATGGTTCACGGCTTTCAAATCCAGATGGTCATAGTGGTCGTGGCTGATAAGCAGAATGTCCGCCTTGGGCAGTTTTGCGTAATCCGCTTCACTCGACACGGGGTCGGAATGAATCGTTTTGGCGTTCCAGGACATCATCAGTGAGCTGTGCCCCAGAAAACTGATGACCAGATCGCCTTGAGAAGTTTTAATCGTATCGGATTCCATTATTCTCTCCTTTGCGTTGCAGGTTGACAAAAAGTGTGAATAAGCAAACCAAAGAAAACAAGATCGCCCGCGCCCGCATTTTTTTCTTTCGGCGGCAGACGCCGGCGTGATGGACATGTGTTGTAAAAATCTTCCTAAACACCTTCCGCTTTTTGATTTTGCGACAGACGGGCGATGGTCTCCATATAACGGGCGGCCAGCTCCTCCACCGGCTCCAGACACAAACATCTCAGATAGGACTTCACAAACCCTTTGAGAAAAATGGCCGCCGGCAGGAGCGCCACACGATCTTCTTCAATGCTCTTCAGATGATCATTCCGGATTTTCGTCTCCTGCGCGATTTGTTCAATGAGCACCCCGAGCTCCGTGCGGATCGCTTTCAAGTCCGTACCGCATATTTCATTCCGGGCTAGAATGCTGCCGATCATCTGACTTTGACTGATCTTGTTTTTTAAAATCTCATGGTTCATCAAAACGGATTTAACGGCGGGGCTGCGGCTGATATCAAAAATACTCACCGGCTTTTTAGGAGCGGGCGGGGCTTCCTTTCTGGCGCTGAGCTCTCCCCTGCTGATCAATTCATCGTCGTAATCTTTCCGGGTATGGTCATTAATCAGTGTCCGATAGGCTGTTTCGATGAGGGACAGGATATCCCGTCTTTCATCTTCCTGGAAGAAAGAGTAGCTCGCGAGGGCGCCGGGCTGGTAAATCTGCAGAGCGGCGTTATAGGCATGGCGTATCTCAAACGCCACCGCTTCCGGCTTGATGTCCAGCATTTCATAATAATTTAATTGGGCAAATCCTTTCTGCATGCGAAAACTCCATGGGCGTTGCTTTTCCGATGAAACCCCTTGTCTTCCTTACATGTACTGGAACATCAATTGTTTGCCGGCATTCTGCACGACCTGTTTACCCACTTCACGCAAGTCACACGCGGTCTTCGTGCAGGGATAGCGTTCCAGAAAAGGAACCCGCTGACAAATTGCGTCATGAACATGATCATCATACGCCACGTTTCCGGCGAATTCGATATGCAATCCCAGATGCTTCTCGATCATCCTGCTCATCTGCATTCCCAACGCGGCGTTGTCATGCTTGCGCATCTGATTAATAATGAGCTTGAACCGAAACGCATTAAACTCATCCTGCAGCTGCGCGTATTTTTCCGGATGCGTCTGGGCAATGACTTTGATCATGCACTCAGGCTTGTTGAAGGCGCCATCGCCGAACTGGTCCTGCACCTCTTCTTCCAGCTCTTTAAAGGCAGCCACACTGAAGCCGTATCGAATCTGACGGAAATAAATGGAACGAATGAGCCGATAAACATTTTCAATGGATGTCGGCTCCGGCGTGGTAATAAAAATGCCGTGCTGTGATATCAGAAAAAAGTCAAGCGTATTGAAAGACGTCCCGGCGCCCAAATCCAGCAGAATGCAGTCGTAGTCCAATCTGGTGATAGCCCGGAGTGTTTTGATTTTCTGTTCGTAAGGCAGATTGGCGATATCGAAATTGTCCTGAGCGCCGCTGATGAGAAAAAGGTTTTCAAACGGGGTCTCCACCACCGTATCTTCCAGTTGAACAATTCTTTTGCGGATAAAATCGGAAAACCCTTTTTGCGGAGAAGGAACACCGACCAGGGTGTGCAAGTTTGCCGCCCCCAGATCAAGATCGATTACCAGCGTTCTCTTGCCCAATCCCGCCGATAACCGTCCCAGTGAACTGGTTAAAAAGCTCTTGCCGGAACCGCCTTTTCCCCCGCCGATAGGCCAAATCTGCGCCATAAACCTCCCGCTGATCGTTTTGCAGCGCATTTTACATGACAAATTAATAATATTCAAGCAATAAGTTCAATAATTGCGGATAATTTCGCCCCATCGTCTGAAAAAAACCGGCGGTGTGTTTGCGGACAGACTTTTTTCGCAAGAAGGGATGAGAGAGGAGCGATAACTTTCTTGACTTATCATCTCATTGCTTCTAAAAAAGCCGATAACTATTTAAGACCAGGTTGTACAGGACCCGGTATAACCCCGCGGATGAAGGCATGATCAATAGCGAACCAAAAATTAAAGTGGCTCTGCTGCAATACGCCCCCGAAGCCCGTTTACAGCTCACCGGTTCTTTTCTTCTGCCGGACGGCCATGCCGTTACGGGCAGACTTTCCGCCCGCGCCGCAGACGGACAAGTCGTTCTCCTTGATTCCAACGGTCTGGAGATCATCCGCCGCCATGAACTTCTGCTGACCCCCGATGCGTTCGCTAAAAATTTTTTTACCGTTCTGGATATAAAAATCGGCATCGATTTTCACTGGCAGAGAGTCCAGGAGCAATCATTTCGCGGTGCGCTTCTTCTGTCCGGGCATAATGAAACCACTTTCCATCTCATCAATATCATCCCGCTGGAAGAATACCTCGCCTCGGTCATCTCGTCGGAAATGTCCGCCGAGGCCCCCCTGGAATTTCTCAAAGCACAGGCCGTTACGGCCAGGAGCTGGCTGATCGCAATGCTGGCCAAAAAGAAATCCCCCCGGACCCTGCCTGAAAAAAAAGATGATGAAATTCTGGTCTGGCAGGACGTAAATGATCATCAGGAATTCGACGTCTGTGCCGACGACCACTGCCAGCGCTATCAGGGCATTACGCGGATTATCTCTGATCAGGTGGCCCGGGCCATCGACGCCACGCGCGGCACTTTTCTGACCAGCGCAGGCGAAATCTGCGATGCGCGTTACTATAAATGCTGCGGCGGCCAGACGGATGTTTTTTCATCCGCCTGGGAAAACGAATCCCCTCCCTATCTGCAAAGCATCACTGACAGCGGGCGCCCGCACCCGCCTGTTTCATCGGAAACGGACGCGGCGGACTGGCTCTTCAGTACACCGCCTGCCTACTGCAATACAACGGACAAAGCATTGTTAGGCAGGATACTGCCGGCCTTTGATCAGGAGACGCCGAATTTTTACCGCTGGCAGGTCACCTATACCCGGCAGGAACTGGAAGCTATTTTAAAGAAAAAATCGGGCATCGATTTTGGCGAGCTGCGGCACATCATTCCACTGGAGCGGGGTCCATCCGGCAGAATTTACAAATTGAAAATTACCGGGTCCCAAAAAAGCGTCATCGTGGGCAAGGAACTGGAAATCCGTCGCTGGCTGTCGGAAAGCCATCTGTTCTCCAGCGCCTTTGTTGTTATATCGGAACATGCGGCGGACGGCGGCATTCAGCATTTTATTTTCCATGGCGGAGGCTGGGGGCATGGCGTGGGTCTTTGCCAGATCGGCGCGGCGGTCATGGCGGCCAAAGGACACAAAACCGAAGAAATTCTGGCGCACTACTTTACCGGTGCGATTTTGAGGAAATTTTATTGAGCAGCGGGCCGGCCATAAAAATAATCTTCCGCGTAATTTTCGTCATGCTCCTGGTCCTTTTCATTGCCGCCTGCGGCACGTCTCACAGGCAGGCGCTGCGCACCGAAAAAGATTATCAACGGGCCTTCAATGAAGCCTATTTCCGGGGCAGGGCTCAAATGGAAGTCCATGTAAAATACGGCCGGGTTGATCTGTTGAGTGATGATTATGCCATTGAAGTGGACAACCCGGATAATTTTCATGAAGCCATCGGCCAGGCCCTGCACTACGCGAAGGAGACCGGTAAAAAGCCGGCTGTCGCCTTTTATATCGCGGATCAAAAACACGGTGATCGGGATAAATTAAAATACGCCATATGGCTTTGCGACACCTATAAGATCAAAACCTGGTTCATTAATGATGAACTGAAAAAAGCGCGCAAAAAATAATTAGGAGCCGTTAAAAAATCACTGTTCCATTTCTACCCGTTTCATTACGGCCCCTTATGCCGGTTATGATATTAGAATGTTACAGTTATTATTGAACGACGGCCTAAAGGAATTCAATGTCCCCATCAAACGAAAAAGCAGCCGCAACGCGCAATCCCTGGTTCTGGGTGCCTTCCATCTATATGGCGGAAGGCATTCCCTACATGATCGTCATGACCGTCAGCGTCGTGATGTATAAAAATCTGGGGCTCTCCAACACCGACATCGCCCTTTATACCAGCTGGCTCTATCTGCCCTGGGTCATCAAACCGCTGTGGAGCCCTTTTATCGACCTTTTCCGCACCAAGCGTTTCTGGATTGTCGCCATGCAACTGGCCATCGGCGGATCTCTGGCCTGCGTCGCTCTGACCCTCCCCGCCGACGACTTTATCCGCTATACCCTGGCGATGCTCTGGATCATGGCCTTTTCTTCCGCCACCCATGACATTGCCGCCGACGGCTTTTACATGCTGGGGCTTACCACCCCCGAGCAGGCCGCCTTTGTCGGCGTGCGCACGGTTTTTTACCGCGTGGCCACCATCGCTTCCAAAGGCGGGCTCGTCATCCTGGCCGGCACGCTGAAGGATTACGGGTATCCGGTCGCCTCCGCCTGGTCGATCACCTTCGTGGTCATCGCCGCGGTTTTTCTGGCCCTCTGCCTTTATCATTTTTTTGTTCTGCCTGTCCCCGAAGCCGATCACAGCGCGCCTTTGGATAAAGGCAAAGGCGTTGTGGCCGAATATTTCCGGATCATCACCCTGTTTTTCCGGCGCAGGGATATTATCGTCATCATCTGTTTTTTTCTTTTTTTCCGCTTTGCCGAAGCGCAACTGGTCAAGATGGTCGCGCCATTCCTGCTGGATGCGCGCGAAAAAGGCGGGCTGGGATTGTCCACCGCCGAGGTCGGCTGGATCTATGGCACC
Source organism: Deltaproteobacteria bacterium HGW-Deltaproteobacteria-6 (assembly GCA_002840435.1). NCBI lineage: Bacteria > Deltaproteobacteria > Deltaproteobacteria bacterium HGW-Deltaproteobacteria-6. The sequence goes on along the minus strand of PHAT01000005.1, from coordinate 882,073 downwards.
GTGGGTGTTGTGGCGCTGATGCTGGGCGGCCTGCTGGGGGGCTATGTCATTTACCGGAACGGCTTGAAATTCTGGCTGTGGCCGATGGTGATCATCATGCACGTCCCGGATCTCATTTTCGTGTATCTCTCGCACGCGCAGCCGGAAAACCTGTGGCTGATCGGCTCCGCCGTGGCAGTGGAGCAATTCGGCTACGGCTTCGGCTTTACCGCCTATACGATGTATATGATCATGGTTTCGCAGGGCGAGTATAAAACCGTCTTTTACGCCATCGGCACCGGCATTATGGCGCTTGGCATGATGTTCCCCGCGATGTCGAGCGGCTGGATTCAGGAAAAGCTGGGGTATATTAATTTCTACTACTGGATCTTATTCACAACCATCCCCGGTTTCATCGTTACGGCGCTGGTGAAGATCGATCCGGACTACGGAAAAAAGGCTGAAGGTTGAAGACTGAAGGAATAAGGTTCACAGTTCAGAGTTCAAGACCCAAGAAACTTACAGAGGCATCAATGGGCTCATTCTTCATGGCAGCAGGGAGAAAGAATTAACGTGCCGTCAAAAATAATTAAAACCGCCTTCATCCTGGGAGCGGGGCTGGGGACAAGACTCCGGCCGCTTACCGAAAATATGCCCAAACCGCTGTTGCCCATCGGCGGCAGGCCGATGATTACTTATGCGATGGAGCATCTCTGCGCCGTCGGCGTGCAGCGATTTATCATCAACACGCACCACTGCGCCGAAAAATATCAGGAGGTTTTTCCGGATGGCAGCTGGCAGGGCATCCCGATCACCTTTCGCCATGAACCGGTGCTTCTGGACACAGCGGGCGGCATCAAAAATATTGAAGACCTGATTGTGTCCGATGAACGCATCATCGTTTACAATGGTGATATCATAACCAATCTGCCGCTTGGGCCGCTTGTGAACAGACATTTTGAACTCCGGACTCAAGTCACCCTGGTGCTCCGCAGCCGGGGCCCCCTCCTCAATGTCAATATTGACTCCGGGGGCTTTATCTGCGATATGAGAAACCTGCTCAAACATCCGGGAATTCAGAGCTGCCTTTTTGCCGGAATTTATATTTTGGAAACAACTTTCCTGCGGCAGTTGAAGGCGGGAAAGATAGAATCGATTGTTTTGCCGTTGATTGAAAGCATCAGGGACAAGCCCCGCTCAATCGGAGGAATTGTCGTTGATGACGGTTTCTGGTACGACTTGGGAACAATTGAAGAATACAACAGGTTAAATGCGCCGGGAATCAGTTCTTTTTCATTTCGACCGTAGGAAGAAATCCTTGTCCTGATATAATCATTGCGGAGTACTTGGATTTCTCAGCGCTGCCGTTTTTCGAAATGACCTGTTTGATATAGAAATGTCCATTAGGAAGCCTATGAACAAAGAAATACGAAAATTTTTAAATGATCACCTGAGCGTTGTGGATTTTCAATATGATCCCATCAAAAAGGGAGGCTCCGACCGCAACTTTTATCGCGTGCGCCTGCCCCACGGTCCAACTTTCATTTTCATGGAATACGGAACCGATGTCGAGGAAAATGCCTACTGGGCGGCCATCAACCGCTTCATGACCGAAATAGGCATCACGACCCCCAGGATCATCGCTTACGACCACCGGCAGCGATTTTTATTGCTGGAAGACCTGGGCGAAATTGATTTGTATTCCCTGCGCAGTCTGCCCTGGCATAAACGGCGTCACTATTACTTGAGCGCGCTGTCGGAAATACACAGGCTTCATCGTCACGCGCTGACGGACCTGCCGGCCGATTTGAAACTGACCCGGGGTTACGACCGACCGCTCTATCTGTGGGAGCAAAACTACTTTAAGGAAAATTTTGTTGAAGCGGTCTGCGGACTGGATTTGTCCGATCAAATGATGCGCGACTGGACGGAAGAATCAAACGCCCTGATCGACCGCCTTCAAAAAGTTTCACCATGCCTGATCCACCGCGATTTCCAATCCCAGAATATCATGATTAAAAATGACCGGCCTGTCTTCATCGATTTTCAGGGCATGAGGCCCGGCAATCTCTTTTACGACCTGGGCTCGCTGATCTGCGATCCCTATGTGGTGCTGAGCCAGAATGAAAAAAATGAACTGATTGCCTTTTATTACCGGATCATGGAACCGAATTACAGCCTCGATCAATTTACCGATTACTTCTGGGAAGGCGCCGCCCAGAGGCTGATGCAGGCGCTGGGCGCCTACGGGTTTCTGGGGCTCAAAAAAAACAAGCCGGATTTTCTCAAGCACACGGCGGGCGGCATTAAGAATCTGGTAACCGCCACCGCCAACGCCGGCACTCTGCCGGTTTTAAATGAACTGTCCAAAAGCTGCATGAACCGCCTTTCCTCAAAGCGCGGCTGATTCGCTTTCCGGCGGCAAAAGGCGGCGATTGGGCAAGACTTTTCTCCGAATAGCTTCCCGTCAGACCATTCATGCGGCATTTCAAGCATCTATCCTGGAGCGGCATCTGCTCCGGCAACGGCGCGCCCTGCCGCGATAACGAAGGACTTGCCTAATGACAGCGGATTTGGTACTTGTTATTCAGGTATGATCTTAAATCAGAAGGAGTCGTTTTTGTCATGGCCCAAAACCCTGCGATAGTCCGGAAACCATCCATTCTGCTTCTATCGTCAATCGTCTGCTCGGTACTCTTCTTTTTATTCGCGCCTTGCACCTCCGCCGAAACCGATACCGGAGATTTGCGGGAGGTCATTGCTGAAGGAAGGGCGATACTCGGCGATGACACAACGCCGGCCCAGGCAAAAGCCCTGGCCCTGAACGACGCAAGACGGATAGCCGTGGAAAGGGCTGCGGGGGTGATGGTCAGAAGTTCCAGCGTTGTTTACAATTCCGAGCTCATCAGCGACCTCATATCGGCCTTTTCCAAAGGATTGATCGTTAAAGAGGATATACTGTCTGAAGGACTCAGGACCGAAGAAGGCCATGCCGCCTACGTCTGCCGGATTAAAGCCACCATCAAACCCCTCCGGCAGAGAAAACAAAAGGACATCCGGATTATCAAAGCCGAAGTCTCAAGGGCGGACCGGCCTTTTTCTTCGTCCGCACCTGTCTTTCAGGATAACGATGAGATACGCATCAGGGTAAAGACCGAAGGTGATCTGAATATCAATGTCTTCAGTGTCAGCCAGGACGGCAGAATTGCCCTGCTTTTGCCCAATCCTTATGTAAAACTAAAACAGGTATCGGGCGGACAGGACTTTATTTTTCCCGACGAGTCCATGAGAAGCTCGGGATTCAAACTCCGGGTCCATACGCCGAAAAATCTCACCAGAGCCTACGAAACAATTGTGATCATCGCGACAAAAGAGCAAAAGGATTTTCTTTCCTCGAAAGACCGCGATGCAACGCTCTCCGATTTAATGGGAGAACTTTCTCTGCTGGAGCAATCTTCCTGGGCGGATGCCACCATCGGTTATGAAGTAAGGAGATAAGATCGAAATGAAAAAAATTATCATGCCTGTCGCCCTTGTGCTGCTTATTGCGTTGATTTCCGGCTGTGCCACGATAAAGCCGCAGGTCGTCCAATTGTGCCGGGGTGAGCGCTGTGAAACGCTGGGAGAAGATAGGGCGGCCCGGGAGGCCCTGCTCGTGAAGATGGCCCGGTTCATCAAGGAGAATCTCAACCGTGATATCCTTCTGTATGAAACGGGGTCCGCAGATGAATTCCGCCCGGAAAAGGGTCCTGAATCCCTGGCCAAAGGAATTTCCTGGTACGTTCAGGGCGGTCCGATGCCGGGCCTTGCGGTCGCTAAAATAATGAGGTTCACCGACCTGCTTTATATGGACCGCGAAAACCTGGAAATCAAGTTCAAGGCCAAACCCGAAGCCACGTGGATCGGAACGCCGGTGTTCATGGCCGAATCGGAAGGAACCATCACCATCCGGTCCGCGACGGAAGTCCAGTATGTTTGTACCTATCTGGGATCATGGCTGATAGCCGCCGGAGGCTGGAAGCATGAATGGCTGATTGATTATATCGATTTCGACAGGGGAATTCTGGCCGGCAATTTCTCCGTCGCCGGAGGCGGCCTGATGAACGTCGGAGGCGGCAAGGGCTACCAGCTGGCCCGCGGGAAAAAGGAACAACAGGACACGGCAGTCGCGGCGGACAGGAAGCCCCCTCCGGCGAAGCCCTCGCTTGTTTATCAGGTCAGTTTCACGGAAAGCTCCGGAGACGGCGTGATCGAAGGAGGCGAAAACGTTTCACTGAAAGTGGAAGTGGAGAACAAAGGGGAAGGAACTGCCAAAGATGTTCAGGTTCTTCTGTCCGGCCATCAGGGTCTGCTCAGTTATCTGGGCACTATGAAAGTGATTGGCGATATTCAGCCCGGCGAAAAAAAGGCCGTCGAATACAAGGCTTCTCTTCCTTTGAATCTGAAACGGGAAACCGCCGACCTCAAAATAGAAGTCGGGGAAGGCCGGGGATTTTCGGCTTCCGAGATAAAAACGCTGAAGATTGCCATGAAACCCGGAAAGTCCGCGACAAAGGAAACGCTGGAGGTGATTTCTCAATTGCCTCTTCTTGCTTTTTCGACACAGCTTACGGATCAGAACAACAATCGTATTCTGGAAAGCGGCGAAGAAGTGGAGATCAGAGTCACCATCGAGAACAGGGGCGATGGGATCGCGCGAGGCGTCGGGGTCACCCTCTCCGGCAACCCCCTGCTGGTCAGTCTTTTTGGCGGGAAGCGCCTCATCGGGGACATTGCGGCGGGAGAGAAGAAAACAGCGGTGTTTAAAACGGTGATGCCGGGCCGCATCTCCACGGAAACAGCAAGCCTCAGGGTCTTGGTCAGCGAAGGCGGAGGTTTTGCACCGTCCGAGGCGAAAACATTGCGCGTAGCCATGAGGTCGGTTGAAGTCAGGGAAACCGTGGAAATGATCTCGGAAGTCAACGTGGATGACATCCCGCTGAAGGTCAGGGAATATGAGAAAAAAGACAACATCGCCATCGTCATCGGCATCAGCAAGTACCGGGAAAAGATGATTCCGGAGGTCAAGTATGCGGTGCGGGACGCGGAGGTTGTGGCGAGATATCTGGAAAACGTGGGCGGCATACCAAGAGCCAACATAAAAATTCTGACGGACGACAAAGCCACCAAGAGCGATCTGGAAGCAAATATCAGTGACTGGCTCCCCAGACGGGTGACGGCCAATTCCACCGTATTTGTTTATTATGCCGGACATGGGGCGCCGGGCCCGCAGGGCAGGGAGGCGTTCGTCGTCCCCTATGAAGGGCATCCCGATTATCCCTCTCAACTTTATCCCCTGCAGAAGATGTATGACGAGCTCAACAAACTGCCCGCCCGGGAAGTTGTCGTCATGCTGGACAGCTGTTTCTCCGGTGCAAAAGGCCGGAGTATTACCGGCGAGGGAACAAGGCCTGTCAGCATTTCCATCGAAAACCCCGTTCTGGCTAGCGGCAAGATTATGGTCCTTGCGGCATCTTCCGGCGGCCAGATGAGTTCGGATTACGACAAGGTCAAACACGGCCTCTTCACCTACTATCTCCTGCGGGGCATGCGGGGGGAGGCATCCAAAGATAAAGCGGGAACAGTTGAACTGGGCGGCCTCTACGATTTTGTCAGGAAAAACGTATCGGAAACGGCATCTCTGGAGATGAACCGGGACCAGACGCCCGTCTTGCTCCCGTCCGAATACGCCGTCAGGAATAAACTGAATATTCCGGTCTCCAGGGCAAGATAACCGCTTTTCGAAGCGCCGAAGAAAACTGCATGAGACCCGATTCAGGCAGTAAATAGAATGGGCCGTTTCACCTGTTGTCAGCGGGTAATGGCGTGTTCTTCAATTCAAGCCGTTCCTTTGCTTTATGCGGGAGCGGCCTTTTATTTCATCCCCTATACCCTGCTGATCCGACCTGCTGACAATCCGATGACCTGACCCCTGAAGGGGGCGCAGGGTCACACGGGGCAGGTTAGAACAGGAGGCGATCTGCGTATTTTATAAAGCCATTGCACTCACCCCTCCAATATGTTAAGCAAATCGCCTATTAATATCAGTTGGGAGCATACCATAGCCATGAAATACGAACCGATCGCCATCGAAGAAAAATGGCAAAAGAAGTGGGAAGAAGAAAAAGCCTTTAAAGTCACCGAAGACCCGGATAAAAAGAAATACTATTTGCTGGAAATGTTTCCCTACCCGTCCGGCAAAATCCATATCGGCCATGTCCGTAATTACACGATAGGCGATGTCGTCGCCCGCTACAAGCACATGAAAGGGTTCAATGTCCTGCATCCGATCGGCTGGGACGCCTTCGGCATGCCCGCGGAAAACGCCGCCATCGAACACAAAATACATCCCTCCAAGTGGACCCACGAAAATATCGATCATATGCGCAAGCAACTCAAGCGCATGGGTTTCAGCTACGACTGGGACCGTGAACTGGCCACCTGCGAGCCGAAATACTACCGTTGGGAACAGCTCTTCTTCATCTGGATGTATGAAAAAGGCCTGGCCTATAAAAAACGCTCCACCGTCAATTTCTGCGGCAAGTGCGATACGGTGCTGGCCAACGAACAGGTCGAAGGCGGCCTGTGCTGGCGTTGCGGCACGGAAGTAACGGAAAAAGTTCTCGATCAGTGGTTCTTTAAAATTACGGCTTATATCGAAGAACTGCTGGAATACTGCGACAAACTTCCCGGCTGGCCGGAACGCGTCATGACCATGCAGAAAAACTGGATCGGCAAAAGCTACGGCTGCGAGGTGGATTTCCCCATGGCGGACGGCCCCGGGGCGATTAAAGTATTCACCACCCGTCAGGACACGCTTTTCGGCGCGACCTTTATGCTGGTGGCCGCCGAGCATCCGCTGGTCATGGAACTGGCCAAGGGCAAACCCTGCGAGGGAAATGTCCGCCAGTTTGTGGAAAAAGTGAAAAAGCAGGATAAGCTGATGCGGACCTCCGAGTATTATGAAAAGGAAGGCCTGTTCCTTGATTCTTACTGTCTCAATCCGCTGACCGGCTGGAAAATGCCCATTTACGCCGCAAACTTTGTGTTAGCCGATTACGGCACCGGCTGCGTTATGGCCGTTCCCACGCACGATCAGCGCGATTTTGAATTTGCCAAAAAATTCGACCTGCCGTTGATCGTCGTCATTTCACCGAAAGACAAAACGCTTGACCCGGCAACCATGACCGAAGCTTATGTGGATGAAGGTATCCTGGTCAACTCCGGACAATTCAACGGCATGGAAAACACCAAGGTGATGAATGCCATCGCCGATTTTCTTGAATCACAGGGAAAAGGCCGGCGCACGGTACAATACCGCCTGCGCGACTGGGGCATCTCGCGCCAGCGCTACTGGGGCGCGCCCATTCCCATGATTACCTGCGAAAAATGCGGGATTGTTCCCGTCAAAGAGGAAGACCTGCCGGTCGTCCTCCCGGAAAATGTCGTCTTCAGTCCGGAAGGCGGATCGCCGCTCGCGGCGCTTCCGGAATTTGTCAATACGACCTGCCCCAGGTGCGGCGGCCCGGCCGCGCGCGAAACGGATACGATGGATACCTTCGTCGAATCCTCCTGGTATTTCGACCGCTATTGCTCCCCTCACTACGACGTCAAGCCCGGACTCGATCGTAAAGCGCTTGATTACTGGATGCCGGTAGATCAATACATCGGCGGCATCGAGCACGCCATTCTGCATCTGCTTTATTCCCGGTTCTACACGAAGGTGCTGCGCGATTTCGGCGTGATCGGTGTGGATGAACCCTTTACCAATCTGCTGACCCAGGGCATGGTCTGCAAGGAAACCATGAAGTGCAAAGAACATGGCTATCTGTTCCCGGAACAGGCGGAAGGCGGCAAATGCCATATCTGCGGGCAGGACGTTATCATCGGCAAAACGGAAAAAATGTCCAAATCCCTCAAAAACGTGATTGATCCGGATTATCTGGTCAAGACCTACGGCGCGGACACGGCCCGCATCTTCTGTCTTTTTGCCGCACCCCCGGAAAAAGATCTGGAGTGGAGCGAACAGGGCGTGGACGGGTCCTTCCGGTTCCTCAGCCGCCTGTGGCGCATTTTCGATGAATATCTGGAAGACATCAAGGCGGTTTCGCCGGCAAAGGGAAACATCGCGCTCGAAGGCGATCTCAAAGCGCTGAGAAGAAAGACGCATCAGACCATCCGCAAAGTCACAACCGATATTGAAGACCGCTTCCACTTCAATACCGCCATCAGCGCGGTGATGGAACTGGTCAACACCCTGTACGCGGTGAAGCGTCCGGAAAAAAATGATCAAGTCGCTCTGTCCGTGATCCGTGAAGTGCTGGAATCGGCGGTGCTGCTGCTTTCGCCCATTGTGCCGCATATGACCGAAGAACTCTGGCAGATGCTGGGACACACGGCAGCCGCGGCTGATACGCCCTGGCCGGACTATGATCAAGCCATCGCAAGCGATGAAGAAATGACCATCGTCATTCAAATCAACGGCAAGCTCAGGAGCCGGATGACCGTGCCCGTCGATTGCGACGCGGAAAAGATAAAGAGCGACGCGCAGGCGGATGAAAAAATCACAGCCATGCTTAAGGGAGCGAAAATCGTGAAAGTCATTTATGTGCCGAAAAAACTGGTCAACATTGTTATCGCACAGTCGGGTAATTAACCTATGAAAAAACAAACGGGATCTCTTTGGATTAAACGCTCGCTCATCAGCCTGTCCTGCCTGCTGCTGTTCGGCTGTGGCTACGGATTCGCGCCGCAGGGTGAACATATCGATCAACGCCTGAAAAATGTTTATGTCGCGCCTTTCGGCAACAAAACGGCGGAGGCGGAAGTGGAAAATTTCATGCGGACGGCGTTCATTAATCAGATCATCCAGAGCAAACGGTTTAAAGCCGTATCCAGCATCGACCAGGCGGACGCGATCATCAGCGGTAAAGTTCTCAATCTCAGCACGGCGGCCCTTTCTTACCAGAGCAATATCCTGGCCGCGGAAGAAAGAATGACCGTCACCCTGGAGATTGATTTACGCGAAAAGGACAGCGGCAAAATCATCTGGTATTCACGAAATGTCGTCGGGACAACCGATTACAAGGTGCAGGACGTCAATAATCCGCGGCCCGCCAGAAAACAGGCCCTGACCAAGCTGTCCCTCGACACGGTGGAAAATGCTTATAATCTGATGATGTCTGATTTTTAACCACTTCCGGGCGTATCCATCATGAAACCTTCGGTTTATCAATGGGGACATTTTTTACTCTGGGGCGCGGCTGACGAAAAGCAGGCGGCGGAAACCTGGCCTGCAGAGGCCATGACGTTCCGAAAAATACTGAGGCCTTCGCCGTTCTTCAGCAACCTGCCATCCGATTATCTGCTGGTAACCGACACGGCAACGGACATTTCATGTGAACCGCGGTCTTTAAAAAAACTGTTTTCCATTGCCCGTAAAACCCGCGCCGGGCTGATCTATTCGGACTTCCTGGCAAAAACAGAGAAGGGGCTTGCCCCGCATCCTCTGAATGATTATCAGCCGGGATCCCTTCGCGAGACTTTCGACTTCGGGCACTTTTTTATCCTTGACGCGGCCGCCATCAGACAGGCTTTAAACAAGTACGGCCCGTTGCCCTCTGATCCTGACAACGCCTTTTATGATTTGCGCCTGAAAATTTCCATCGATCATCCCCTGCTGCATGTGCCGGAAGCCTTATACACCGTATCTCACAAAAAGCGAAAACCGGTCAAAAAATCCGGCCGGCCAACAGAGTCGCAATTTGCCTATGTCGCCAGGGAAAATGCCGTCCGCCAGAAAAAGCTGGAAAAAATTGCGACGGCGTATCTGAAGCAGATCGACGCCCACCTGCCGCCGCGCACCAAAACAGCCGGCCGGGAGGCGGACGATTTCCAATGGAAGGCCAGCATCGTCATCCCCGTCCTCAACCGGAAAAAGACGATTGCCGACGCTCTCGACAGCGCTCTTACGCAGAAAACAAATTTCGCGTTCAATGTCATTGTTGTGGATAACCATTCGACCGACGGCACCACCGGCATTTTGAAGGCATTTGCCGCCAGGTATCCCCACGTTCACCACATCATCCCAAAGCTGCGCGGTCTGGGCATCGGCGGCTGCTGGAATGAAGCGATTCACTCGCCTCTCTGCGGACGCTACGCTGTTCAACTGGATTCCGACGATCTTTACAGCTCGCCCTCCACCCTGCAAAAAGTCGTGAACAAGCTGCGCCGGGGGTCATACGCGATGGTTGTCGGATCTTATACGCTGGTCGACGAAAAGCTGAAACCCATCCCGCCCGGCCTCATTGATCACCGGGAGTGGACGCCCAAAAACGGCCACAATAATCTACTGCGAGTCAACGGCATGGGCGCGCCGCGCGCGTTCGATACGTCCGTCCTCCGCCGATTCGCTTTCCCCGATGTGAGTTATGGCGAAGACTATGCCGTGGCGCTCCGGATATCCCGCGAATACCGCATCGGCCGGATCTATGAAAGCCTTTATCTGTGCCGCCGCTGGTCGGACAATACCGACGCGGGGCTTTCCGTTGAGAAACAGAACCGCAACGATGATTACAAGGACCGTCTGCGAACGATGGAAATCAAGGCAAGGCGGCAAATCAACTGTAAGGAACGGTCGCGACCGTTCCCGACAGAAACGAACAAAATTTTTGCCGAATTTCCCGGGGAGGCGCAGGCAACCTTACCCGCATTGAGTCACATTTTTTTTGAATCGCAAAAGAAAAACTGGCCCGGACTTTCCTCGGCCTGCCGCGATCTGGCTGCGGTGCGAACCAGAGAATTCACGTGCGGCAACGATTCCATCGCGCTGCAATACAATCCGGCGCGGCAGGTCAGCAGCGGCGCCGCTCTGGATGAGGAATCCATCCGGAAACGGCCCTGCTTTCTCTGCGCCGTCAACCGGCCTCGCGAACAGCACGGCATCCTGTACCGCGACACGTACCTGATCCTCTGCAACCCCGCGCCGATTTTCGGTCACCACTTTACGGTAGCCAGTCTCACGCACGAACCTCAGGATATCACCTCCGCTCTGACCTGCTTTTTGCAGTTGGCCGCCGATGCCTCGCCGGATTATACGGTCTTTTACAATGGCCCGGCCTGCGGAGCATCCGCCCCAGACCATCTGCATTTTCAGATGATCCCGTATGATACGCTGCCCTTCCTGACGGAATTGACCAAACTGCCGGTAATGAAAATTGACGATTCCGTCTGCGTCTCCGCCGGAGAAAGTTGTGGCCGCACCGTGGTTGTGATGGAATCGAACAATGCCGCCGCTTTAAAAAAACACTTCCTGCGCCTTTTAAAAGCCGCCCAAACGGTTCTTTCATCAGGCGATGAACCGCGGGTAAATGTTTTTTGCCGATACGAAAAAAACCGCTGGCGGTTGACCAGTTTTCTGCGCCGGAAACATCGCCCCGACGCGTATTTTGCCGAAGGCGGCCAGAGGATTTTTGTCTCGCCCGGAGCCATTGATATGGCGGGTGTCATCATTACGCCGAGGCTTGCGGATTTTAAAAATCTGGATGGCGATACGGTGCGGAACATTTACAGGGAAGTCTCGCTGGACGGAGAATCCCTCGATAAAATAACACGGAGTTTAACCAAATGCCCAACGAAGAAATAATTATCGACAGCGCCATCAGTTTTGCCGAAGCCATTGAAGGCAGCACCGCGCCGCTGGAGATCATCGATTCCTTATCCATGATTGACGTGAACTACTATTCCTTCGATGGCCTGCGTCATCAGGGACAAATCCTTGTGGAAGCGCGGCTGGAAGATGACATCTATGAAATATTCGAACTGATCAATCAGCTGAAGTTTCCCGTCGGGAAAGTGATTCCCATTGTTGCTTACCGGTGGGACGACGGCGATTCGATGGCCGACAACAATTCATCCGCTTTCAACTTCCGGGTCATCGCCGGCACCAACAAACTGTCGCTGCACTCCTTCGGACGCGCCGTGGATATCAATCCCGTTCAAAATCCGGTCATCTATCCGGCAGACCTCATCGCGCCCGAAGGCGCCACTTACCGCCCTCACAATAAAGGCACCTTCACCGCCAAACATCCCATCGTGCAGGAATTTCTCAAGCGCGGCTGGCACTGGGGCGGCAATTTTGAACAGCCGAAAGATTATCATCATTTCGAAAAAACGTGACACCGCTTCCAACTCAAAGCGCTATCTTTGTTGGCTGCGTCGGCCGCATCCTCAGCGTATATACAATACGCCTCGTCGCCTCCTCCTTGCCGCCGCGATATCATCTTTGATTTGAAAGCGGTGATTTTCCTGCCGGTTCAATCATCCGTTGATTGAAGCCGAATATTTCATAGCAACCAGAAGGTTTGCTCCGGCATATAAAAAAATATATGAATTACTATTTTTTTTCGCGAAGCTTTTTTGCCGATATAAGTACTGGTTTCTCAATTGCATGCCAGGAAACAAAACCTGCTGAACAACTAAGCGGTAACGATAGGGCAAGGCTTTCATATGCAGTCATCAAAGGCAACTTAAATGCCAGCAGTTGCTGAATCAAGAAGCCATATATATAAATGCCATAGGAATAATCACCAGGCAGCACCACCCTCTTTGATATCTTACTCGATGCCAGAACAAGAACAGAGTATGCAAGAAAGAGATAAAACAGCGTCGAGCTGAAGCCAGTATTCATACCAGACAACCATAGGGCGAAAAAAAATACCGATAGCCTTGCATCGAGAATAATAACTTTTCTGTAACTATAAGCAAGCATCCCTGCCAGAAAGAAAGCATAACACCTGACGCCTAAAGGAGTGAGTCCCCCCATAAGATATGATTGAAAAATATAATAAGTGATTTGCCCTGCAAAATACAATTGGGAAAAAAAATAAACGCTGATGATGCCTAATACGGCCAAAGTCACCCACTTCCAATGTCGCAGACATCCTATCAAGCCTAAAACCGCTACCAAAGCGTAGCACCTGACCAGCACAGGAAGAATCCACAATGAACCATTGACTGAATCATTATACCAATTGTAATCAAATACGCCGGGTAGATTGTATCTGACTTCCATCAACTTGATATTCGTCAACAAATAGTTCCATGTTTCATGTGAGCTGAAGTACTCAGAAATCGTAAGAGAAGTGACCAAAGGGCCGACGATAAATACAGTAATCAGGATACAAACAATCAGTGCGGGCCATATCCGACCGATTCGCAGAATAGCAAACCTAAGGAGGCTTCTTGATCGGTCATAACTGGCAGTGACAAATATTCCGCTGACAAACAAGAACATAAACACCGCAACGGTTCCAATGTAGTCGAATTGAATAAGTTTTCCAATCGGTTCAGCATGTCCATTCGACGGATGCAACGCAAAAGCATGTCCAAATACTACAGATAAAGATGCTACTAACCTGATCAGCTCAAAACTATTTTTTCCCCGTCCGAGAATGTCTTCTAAAAAAACGGGTTTCGAAAAGAAAAGACTTTTTAGGGGCATCATTTTCACTTGATGAGTCATTGATTGATAGGAACTTTCTTTTTTCGCAATGGAGTATAGTAAGCGCGTTATTGCGTGTCAAGAAAATCCTGAATACGAAATGTGGGGCGGCATAAAAAGTGTTGATTGCACTCCTTCGGACGCGCCGTGGATATCAATCCCGTTCAAAATCCGGTCATCTATCCGGCAGGCCTCATCGCGCTCGAAGGCGCCACTTACCGCCCTCACAATAAAGGCACCTTCACCGCCAAACATCCCATCGTGCAGGAATTTCTCAAGCGCGGCTGGCACTGGGGAGGCAATTTTGAACAGCCGAAAAATTATCATCATTTTGAAAAAACATAAAAAGGTGGTTAGACTGAAGACTGGAGGCCGAAGGGAAAGACAGACACAAAGTTTCTGTGTATGTTAATAAAGCAGCATAATCTCTATTTATACGCCACAACGTCACCTGATCACCTGAAGGTGACACGAGGTGATAAACAGCATACGGACTCGCGTGCCCTTCAGGGTATTTTACGGTGCCATTCGCTTTGCCAGCTCCAGCGCCCTTCTCATAATCAACCTCGCGGATTGCAGGCCCGCTTCATCGTTTTCGATGCCCAGCGTCACCTGCGGGTCGAAGTCGCCTGACCCTCCGGGGCTGGCGTAGGCCGAGGCGCCCAGGGGGCTCACGCCTTTATGAACGCTGGCCGGAATCATCTCCATTGTCAGGAATGCCAGAATATGCGTCAAATGCGTTGTCTCGATGCCGCCCTGACGAAGCCAGGAGACGGCCATGCTCACACCGATCTTGTTTTTCGTGCGGCCCGCCGTCAGATTGCCGAAGACAAAAACGCGGAACCGGTCGATTATCGCCGCCATCCGCGCGGAGCTACGCATGAAATACACGGGGCTGGCCAGTACGATAATATCCGCAGCCTCCGCTTTCTCAAAAATGGGTTGCGCATCGTCTTTGATCGCACAATATTTGCCCGGCGTCTGTCTGGTCAGGCAGAAATTGCAGTGAAGGCAATCCCGAATTTTCAAGCCGGAAAGATGGACAATGTCATATTCAATATTTTTCGCCGGCAGCCCTTCCATCGCCCGGTGCAGAAATGTTTCCACATTGCCTTTTTTAACCGGACTGCCGGAAATGCCCAGAATTTTGTATGTCATATCGCTTTCCCCTTGATCAGTCGTGCTGAACGTAGATCAGTTTGTCCGTGTCAAAACCCAGCGCCGCCGCTTGGGCTATCAGAAGCTTCTTCGTTCCTTCAGCCAGGCGCGGACTTCTGGCCAGAATCCACAGATAGGATTTGTCAGGGCCGCACACCAGCGAGTAAGTGTAATTTTTTTGATCCAGTTCGAGAATAACATAGGACCCGTAAAACGGGCCGAAGAAGGAAACTTTCAGAAATCCCTGATCGGAACGGTTTACAAAATACGCCCTGCCTTCCGCATCTTTCCATTTGCTTTCTTTGGCCGAATAACCCCGGTTAAGAACACGGATACCGCCGTCCTCACGCATGCTATACTCGGCCGTGACACGGGTTAACCCTCGCTCAAATGAATGATCCAACCGGGCAATCTCATACCACTTCCCCAAGTACCTCTCAGCCTGGAAACGATCGACTGGTTTAACGCCATCCGGCACTCCGACACAACCCACAACCAGCAAAACAAACATAATGGCCAATTTCTTCATGATAGACTGTCCCGGTCCTTTACAATTCAATACCGAAGCCTTACTTTATCCGAAAGCACTATAAAATCAAAGGAGGAAATATGAAGCTCAGCGAATATTTTGACAAGGCCGACGGATTCGGCGTTCTTTCCACGGCGGATCAAAGCGGCAAGGTTGATGCGGCCATTTACGGAAGACCGCACTTTATGGATGAAGAAACGGTCGCTTTTATTGCCGCCGATAAACTGACCCATGCCAATCTGCAGGTGAACCCTCATGCCGTCTATATTTTCAAAGAAGCGGGACATTATGAAGGCCGACGACTCTATATCACCAAGTTGCGCGAAGAAAAGGACAGTCCGCTGATTGAAGAAATCCGCCGCAAGAAATATCCCGAAGTGGAAGGCAAATACAAGAGCGGCTCCAAGTTCCTGATCTATTTTCACCTGGACAAGGTATTGCCGCTGATCGGCGAAGGAAAATAATGATCAGGAGGACATTATGAAAATCTTCATGACAGGCGGGACGGGTTTTGTCGGGACGTATCTCGCCAAACGGCTCATCCTGGAAGGGCACGATATCACCATCCTCACGCAGACGCTCACCGGTGCGGAAATTCAGTCAACCGGCATTTCCTATCTGACCGGTAATCCGAACCTTCAGGGGCAATGGCAGGAAGCCGTTCGTCATCATGATGTCATCATCAATCTGGCCGGGGCTTCCATCTTCAGTCGCTGGACGGATCAGCAAAAAAAAATTCTCCTTTCCAGCCGCATCGATACCACCCGGCATCTGGTCGAAGCCCTGCCGGATGATTCAAGACACATCACTTTTTTCAGCACCTCCGCTGTCGGATATTACGGGTTTCATGAAGATGAAGAACTTACCGAATCGGCACAGGCCGGCAATGATTTTCTGGCAAAGCTCGCGGAAGACTGGGAAAAAGAGGCCTTGCGGGCCAAAGAAAAAGGCGCCCGCGTGGTGATCACGCGCTTCGGTATCGTGCTCGGTCAAAATGGCGGCGCGCTGAGCCAGATGATCCCTTTGTTTAAATTTTTTCTGGGCGGGCCGCTGGGCGGCGGGCGTCAGTGGTTTTCCTGGGTACACATACAGGACCTCGCCGCAGCGTTCAGCTTTGTATTGCATCACCGGGAAATATCCGGTGCGATCAACCTCTGTTCGCCCCATCCGGTCCGTAATAAAGAACTGGGGCAGGCCATCGGCCGGGTGCTGCATCGTCCCGCCTTCCTGCCCGCACCCGGCTTCATGATTAAACTCATTCTGGGAGAATTCGGCTCCGTTCTGCTCAAAGGCCAGCGCGTAATCCCGCGACGTCTGCTGGATTCCGGATTTCAATTTCAGTATCCGGATATTGAAGAAGCGCTGAGAAGCATCATCCTTCATTCATGACATCATTTGCTTCCGTCATATCACTGAATTTCTATTGACTTGTTTTGGGTTTGCATTTAAAATCTCCATTCAGTCAAGGCATTAAGCAAACATCAACCTCATGGGAAAAACAGTTCGGGTATAGCCGTTATGCTTCTTGAGCACGCCGCCAAAAGATCCTTTTACAAATACTTAATGTTCGGCCTGATCATCGGGGTCATTCTATCGGCTGCAGCCGTCGGGGCTTATTATCAATCCGGCGACGCAAGATTTTGCGGGTCCTGCCACAGCATGAAACCCGTGCATCAGCAATGGAGCATGTCCCATCATCGTCAGTTTACCTGCACCGAATGTCATTTGCCGGACACCCATATTGCCGGCAAAGTCGCCTATAAAACCCGCGCCGGACTGAACGATCTTATTCATGAAGCGGCGCGTGATTATCCGGCAGACATCAATCTCACCACCCATGGCCGTCGGATTGTCAACGGCAACTGTGTCCGCTGTCATGCGTCAACCATCGCCGAAACACCCATGGCGCAGGGCGGCGCTGATTGCCTGAAATGTCACCGCTATCTGGTTCACGGCAGAGGGCCGGACGAAGGAGGAATTAAAATTGAAAAGTAAAAACGGTTTCTTAAAAATTCTGCTGGGCATTGCCCTGATTGTGCTGATCGTCATTCTGGTCCGTGTGTTTCTTCTGCCGCCGGCCGCAGCGATAAAACTTGCCGCCATACCGGATACCGAATATGATCCGGCCGTCTGGGGAAAGCATTATCCTCTGGAATATCAAAGTTATTTAAAAAACAAAGAAATGGCGCCCTCCCCCACCGGATTCGGCGGCTCCGTCAAAGATCAGAAATCCATCAAAGAGCCGGAGATCCTCATGAACTTTAAAGGAATGCCCTTCAGCAAGGATTATTCGGAAGACCGCGGGCATCCTTACGCAATGACGGACTTAAAAGAAACCAAGCGGATCGGCCCGGCAACACCAGGATCCTGCATGACCTGCAAAACGGCCAACCTGCGCGATATCTACAAGGACATGGGATGGAATTATGCGAAGACCCCCCTTGCTGAATTACTGCCAAAAATCAAGCATCCTATTGTCTGCGCCAATTGCCACGATCCACAGACCATGAAGCTGCGGGTCATCAACCCCGCCTTCATTGAAGCCATGGAAAAACGCGGCATCAACGTTGCCAAGGCGCCGCGCGAGGATATGCGCAGCTATGTCTGCGGGCAGTGCCATGCGGAATATTACTTTGAACCGGAAACCAAGCGCGTCGTTTTCCCGTGGGCTAAAGGGTTGAAGCCTCAGGACATGTATGCCTATTACAAGGAAGTCCCGTCCGGATTCGTCATGGATTGGCAGCATCCCGACTCGCTGGGCAAAATGCTTAAAGCCCAGCATCCTGATTACGAACTGGCCGAAAGCGGTGTTCACGCCAGATCCGGCGTCTCCTGCGCGGATTGTCATATGCCGTATATGCGGCAAGACGGCCGCAAATATTCATCGCATTGGGTAACCAGCCCGATGAAGCATATTCAGGCCTCCTGCCGTACCTGTCACACGCAGTCGGAACAATGGCTTCTGGAACGAGTCAAGACAACGCAAAACAACGTTTTTCAACTGCAGAGAATAGCGGGTCAGACCATTGCCCGCGCGCATGAAGCGATCGCCAAAGTGCGCGCCGTGCCCGCTCCCAGAATCAATCAGAAAGAGTTGGATGCGGCGCGGGAGCTGGTCCGCAATGCGCAGTGGCTCTGGGATTTTATCGCGGCGGAAAACTCCATGGGGTTTCATAATCCCGATCAGGCGCTCAGCACGCTGGGCCAGTCCATTGATCTGGCGCATCAGGCCATTGCCGCTGCCGGACGCGCGGCGGGAACACCATACTGATTTGATATTATTTTCGAGTTAGAGGCTAGATGAAGCAGCAGCGGCCAGTGCCGCTGCTGCTTTTTATGTATTCAGATGGCTGCCGCAAGCAGACCAGACGATATGCCTTGCTTCAGGAAATTAGACCCGGTGGTGAATATTTTTTAATCATCGGTTTGCCGGGCTTCGGCATTATCGGTTCTTCATTATCGGCGACAAGCTGCGGGCCTGCGCCACCTTCCACAATCGTCAACAACTTTTCCACATAATTTTTCATCTGCAAGGCCTGGGCGTTCATTTCTTCCGAGGCGGAAGCCGATTCCTCGGCATTGGCAGCCGTCTGCTGCACCACTTTATCCATTTCCGCCACGGCCTTGCCGATTTGTCCGATCCCCTGCGCTTGCTCACTGGACGCCGCTGCTATTTCATCCACCAGTTGCCCAACCTTCGTCGATATATTCATGTTTTCTTTAAAAGCTTCCTGCGTCTGCTGAGTCAGATCCCGGCTGTTCTTCACCGTGACAATCGTATTTTCAATGAGACTGGATGTATTTTTGGCTGCGTCCGCCGCCCGCATCGCCAGATTCCTCACTTCATCCGCCACCACCGCAAAGCCTGCACCGGCCTCGCCCGCCCGGGCCGCTTCCACGGCGGCATTCAGCGCCAGCAGGTTGGTCTGGAAAGCGATCTCATCGATGGTTTTAATGATCTTACCGGTCTCTTCGCTGGACTTGGTCACATCCTGGATCGCAGCCACCATATTTTTCATCTGGCTATCGACTTTTTCCACAATCTGCCTGGCCTCGCCCATCAGCGCTTTGGCCTGAGCGGCGTTGTCCGCGTTTTGCTTCGTCATGGAGGACATCTCTTCCAGGGAAGAAGAGGTTTCTTCCAGCGCGGAGGCCTGCTCGGATGCGCCTTCGGCCAGACTCTGACTCGCCGCCGCCACCTGGGTCGATGCGGAAGCGACCTGATCCGAGGCGTCATCGAGATCATTGGAAATCCTATTGATCGGCGTGGTAATGGTGCGGGCAAAGTAAAATATTCCCAGAGCCGTAACAATCAGGAAAATGACACCGATCAGTAAAATAACAATCGTAATACTGCGCGCAGGCGCCATAAATTCGCTGTAATCCTGTGTGACGCAAACCCCCCAACCCGCCAGAGGCACCGGAGCAAATCCGGCCAGCTTCTTGACGCCTTTGAAAGTATAAGGTTCCGTCCCGGTCTCGCCCGCAATCATGCGGGCGGCAAATCCCTTCATCCCTTCCGTTTGAGCTGCATTGATTTTAAGGATAAATTCTTTTGTCGGATGAGCGATACACAAACCGGTTTTATCCAGAACGAACCCGTAGCCGGTCTTTCCCAGTTTGGTTTTGGATACTTTTTCGTCCAGAAAACTGATATTGACAACGGAAACAATGACACCGGATAATTGTTTTGACTCCGAATAGATCGGAGCGCTGAACGTCATGACGATGTTGCCGGTTCCTTTCGATTTTACAACAGATCCCACGGTGGTTTTGCCTTCTTTTGAAATTTTAAAGTACTCCCTTTCTGATAAGTTGATGCCTTTATGCTTTCCGCTTACACCGTCGGCAATTACCTTGCCGTCCGGATCGGCAATTGAAATCGTCTCATACATGCCTCCGCCGCTCTGAACGAATTTCGTCAATTCCGACGTTGCCCTGTCACTTGCGGCCTCGTCGCGCTTTTCAGCGGCTGAAACAACTACATCGCGAACAGCAAGTTGGTTAATCGTTTTTAATTCTTCCTGCAAGGCAAGATTGGCCATATGAGCCAGCCCTTTGGCCACTTCTACAGACTGGGACTGCGACAACTCTTCCAGCGCATCGCTTGACTTATAAATGGCAAAAATACCGATGACCAGAAGCGGCACCAGCATCGTAATAATGCCGCCCGCTATCATTTTAAAACTCAAAGACCGATTTTTCATACTACCTCCTTGCTTTTTTATCATAACGCCATATGCGAAAGGTCTTCTATCAGATCCTCATTAAATTATCGTTCTCACATTCTTCATCCTTATTTCAAGTATAACGGATCGGATTTCACTATTCGGGCGGATGACGCGGAAAATTATTTTCGACATGTCTTGTTTCATTGTGCGTTTGAACAGGGTGTAGTTTGTGTTTTGTTTGGTTGAGTCTCAGCTTCAGTTATTTTGAATCAAATCAACGGTTTCATTAAACAACAAAGACTTTGCATGTGTCAAGAAAAATTGAGAAATGTAAAGAATTTCGTATAAACACAGAAAGCAACGGCCAATGCCGCTGCTTTCTGTGTTTATATTCAGACGGCCGTATCCAACTGGCTGATTTCCTCGCTGCTCATGACCTTATCAATGTCCAGAAGGATCTTTACACCATGACCGGCTTTGGCCATGCCGCGGATATAGTCTGTATCCAGCTTTGTTCCAAAGCTTGGCGTATCCTCAATCTCTGCCGCCTTGATATTGAGCACTTCCGACACGGAATCCACCACGATCCCCATCGCAATCTTATTGCCAAGAGTGGCAATCTCCACTACGATAATACACGTCCGTTCGGTCGATTCTACACCCGGCATGCCGAACTTCAGGCGCAGATCCACAACCGGAATCACCTTGCCGCGTAGATTGATCACGCCCTTGATATGATCCGGCGTCTGCGGCACCGGCGTAATCGGCATGAGACCGATAATCTCTTTCACCTTGAGAATCCCGATACCGTATTCCTCTCCCGCTAGCGCGAAAGTCAGGTACTTTCCTTCCCGGCTGACCTGTTGATCAAAAAAACCATCTTCTATCTTTATTGCTGATGCTTGCATTGTATTCAACCTCCTATCATGCCCGTAAACCCTAGCCGGCCGAAGCGGGGCAACCATCAGCCCGCTTCGGCATCTTTCATTAAAAATCTTTGAAACCGCTTTTTGCCATAGCGATTGTAGGCTGCGGACGAATCGGTCTGTTTTGTTTCAAGAGATCTGATCCGGCATGCAGTATTTTTTTAATCATCGGCTTACCGGGTTTTTGCACAGCCGGCTTGTCATCATTGTGAACAGACTGCTGGACGGCGGTACCATCAACAATTGTCAGCAGATTTGTCACATAACCATTCATTTGTTCGGCTTGAGCGTTCATCTCCTCCGCAGCGGAGGCTGATTCTTCAGCATTGGCCGCTGTTTGCTGAACCACTTTGTCCATCTCCGCCACGGCCTTGCCGATCTGGCCGATGCCCACAGCCTGCTCGGAAGACGCTGCCGCAATCTCATCCACCAGTTGGCTGATCTTACCGGCAATTTCCATATTTTCCTTGAAGGCATCCTGTGTCTTCTGAGTCAGATCCCGGCTGTTCTTCACCGTCACGATGGTATTCTCAATCAGATTGGATGTATTTTTCGCCGCGTCCGCCGCCCGCAAGGCCAGATTCCGGACTTCATCCGCCACCACCGCAAAGCCTGCGCCGGCCTCGCCGGCACGTGCCGCTTCCACGGCGGCATTCAGCGCCAGCAGGTTGGTCTGGAAGGCAATCTCATCGATCGTCTTGATAATCTTCCCTGTTTCTTCGCTGGATCTGGTCACTTCCTGAATCGCCGTTACCATGTTTTTCATCTGTCCATCGACTCTTTCCACAATCTGCTTGGCTTCGCCCATCAACGCCCTCGCCTGAGCGGCGTTGTCCGCGTTTTGTTTGGTCATGGAGGACATCTCTTCCAGGGAAGAAGAGGTTTCTTCCAGCGCGGAGGCCTGCTCGGATGCTCCTTCTGCCAGACTCTGACTGGCGGCTGCCACCTGCGACGATGCCGCGGCTACCTGTTCGGAGGCGTCGCCCAGATCATTGGCAACATGCCCAATCGGCAACGCAATTCCCCGGGCAAAAAAAGAAACGCTCACCACAGCAATCACCAGGAAAATAATGCCGATAACCAGAATAACCCCCATGAGGTGATAAGCCGGCGCCATGAATTCATTATAATCCTGGGTGATGCAAATGCCCCAGCCGGCCAGGGGCACCGGAGCAAATCCGGCCATTTTTTTTACACCCTTGAACGTATAAGGCTCCGAACCGGTTTCTCCGGCAACCATTTTTTTACTAAATTCCTTCATCCCCTCCTGTTCCAGGGCATTGAGGGCGAGAATGAACTCTTTTTTCGGATGAGCAATGACCGAACCGGTTTTGTCAACAGCAAAGCCGTAGCCGGTTTTCCCCAGTTTGGTGCCGGCCACTTTATCTACCAGAAAATCAGCGTTGACGGCAGTTCCGACAACACCGATCAACTCCTTTGATTTCGAATAGACGGGCGCGCCGGACATCAGCACGGGTTTGCCGGTGAGTTTGGATAGCATAACCGCTCCGCTGTTTACTTTGCCGGATTTTGCCGTCTGGATGTAATTTCTATCGGAAACATCAATGCCTTTATATTTGCCTTCGACACCATCCGCAAAAATTTTCCCGTCCGTTCCGGCAATGTAAATTGTTTCATATTCATTACCGCTTTGCCGGATCAAAGCCGTCAGTTCCGCCGCGGCTTTCGCGGCTTCCGCACTGTCTTTTCTGCCCTGGTTATTAGCGACGGCGGCCTGGATCACCGAATCATTCACGGCGATTTGCGCAGCGATTTTCATTTCTTCCTGCACGACCAGATTCGCCATGTTGGCCAGACCTTTTGCCACTTCCATCGATTGCGACTGTGCTGACTCTTCCAGTGCGCTCATCGACTTGTAGGCGGAAAATCCTCCAACCACCAGCAAAGGCACAAACACAGCAATAATGCCGCCCGCCATCATTTTAAAACGTAAAGACTTTTTCATATCATCTACCTCCTTACCTATGAATTTATGTTTTCATGAAATACTTTTCTTGTTGGGTCCAATGCGTCTTGCCATACAGATCCGTCATCTTTTTTAGAACGCTGCCTAAATGTTTGAAATCGCTCTCCGTCGCCGCAATAAAACGCGGACACAAAATGTACGCTTTCTCAAGAAACTCCGGATCACTGTCCGGCAGGACCAGCACAACCTTAAGTTCGTCTAAATAATCTCCGAGGTAAATAATCTCCATCAACTCCGAGCGGTTTGCGACATAGAGAACCGCTACGCCGATATCCGGCATAGGTTGGTGTAACCTGTCAGACAGTTCATCAAGCGAAGAATATATTTCAATCTTCTGATCCGGAATTGCTTCGATGATAATTTGAAGCAACTGCTCTTCTGATCTTTCTTTTTGCGGTAAATATAAAATAACGGACATGATGATCATCTCGCATCTTGATATTGTTCACACGGAAAGATGTTAGAGCAGTATATGTGCCAAAAAGATAATTCATGCCTATCGATATGATTACGGATAGTTGGGTTAAACGAGGTGACTGGATGAAAAGAGAATCCGTCTGGAAAAAGCAGAGTTTGTCTGGTTTCTCCAGACAGCTTGATCATCAGACTAAGCTAGCGAAGACTGATTTTAATTTGATAATTTCAGATGATGCTTTGTTAGAATCTCATAAAGACGAGCGCGGCCAAGACCACTAATCCCGCAGGCTTCGGAAATATTGCCCTGGCTGGACTTTATCAATTGCTGCAGATATTTTTCTTCTGCTTTTGCATACATCTCTTCACGAAAAACCTTCAGCCGCGGCAGCGTAGCCGGCATAGCGGCATCAGGCTCATCTTCGCCACTCAACTCTCCAAACGCTTTGAGCTGCGCCAGTTTTACCCGAATGGCACTGGGCAGATGCTTGCTGAAAAGCGTCGGCGCGGACAGGGCGGCGGCAATTGCCCGCTCAACAGCATTGACCAGTTCCCGGACATTGCCCGGCCATGTATAGGAAAGCAGAGCTTCCGCAAAATCCGATGATAGTTTTTTAGGTTCCATGTGGCTGCGCTTACAGATTCTCGCCGTATGATAAGCGGCAATCTCGATCAGATCATCGCGATGTTCCCGCAATGGCGGGACCTCCAGCGTAATAGAACGAATGCGGAAAAAAAGATCTTCACGAAACAAACCTTCCTTGACCATTTGGTCAAGATTGCGGTTCGTGGCTGCGATCAAACGAAAATCACTTTCTATTTCTTTTCCGCCACCTAAGGAACGGAAACGGTGCTCCTGAAGGACCCGGAGAAAACTCTTTTGTATCGACAGAGGAAGTTCTCCGATTTCATCCAGAAACAAAGTTCCACCATTGGCCTGCTTGATGAGTCCGTCGCGGCTGTAATCGGCGCCCGTGTAGGCGCCTTTCTCATATCCGAAAAGCGTGCTTTCGGTAAGGCTCGGCGTCAGGGAGGCACAATCGACAATCACAAAGTTGCGGGAGGCGCGAGGACTGTTTTCATGAACGGCCTTCGCGAAAAGCTCCTTGCCGGTGCCTGTTTCGCCGGTGATTAAGACATTGGCGTCGCACGATGCCGCCTCCGACACCAGATCATGACAGGTTTTCATTCTGGAGCTGCCGCCGATAATGCCCTCCATCTTCAGGATGGCGGACGGTTTTTTCTTTAATTTTTCTTCACGGTATTGCAGCGCCCGAAGCAAAGGAAGCGTCATGGCGCTGATGGTTGACGGTTTCTGGATATAATCCCACGCGCCGCACTTAATGGCTAATTCCGCGGCGTTGGGCGTGCCGGCGCCGGTTAGAATAATCACTTCCGGCGTTGAGGCCGCGTCGCGAATCTCGGACAATTTATCCAGTCCATTGCCGTCCGGCAGCCGGACATCCAGAAAAACAATATCAAAAAAACGCCTGGAAGCAAGCAGCAGCCCCGACTTCAGACTATAGGCACAATCAACTTCATGCCCATCATCGGTGAAGGCACTGGATAATAGTTCACAAAACAATTCATCGTCGTCAATGATCAATATTTTCGCCATAATGATAAGCTTAACCTTTCAATACGCGCCGCACCAGCAATCCCAGATCATGCAGGGGGACCGGTTTCAAAACAAATTCCCGGATATTCAGTTTCCGAACCTGATCCATATTAATGGAATCGCTGTAACCCGTGCATAAAATAATCGGCAGGCCCGGATGGATTTTCAACAATGCCCTGGCGAGTTCCGCGCCAGTGATTTCCGGCATGGTCATGTCGGTAATCACCAGATCGAACTGGTCAGGTTTTTCCCGGAACAGACGAAGCGCTTCAGCGCTGCTGACGGTCGCCGTAATCGAATAGCCCAAAGATTCAAAAAAGGCCTCCGCCATGCTGACCAGCGCTTCTTCATCATCGACAAAAAGGATCCTCTCATTCCCCGGCAAATCAGCTTCCTCCCGGTCCGTTTCTTCGGTATGGTTTGCAGGATGGACACCCGGCAGATAAATTGTAAAGGTTGTGCCTTGCCCCACCGTGCTTTGAACATCGATTGCGCCGCCGCAACTCTTCACGATGCCGTAAACAACGGACAGCCCCAGACCGGTGCCCTCTTTGGTTTTCTTCGTGGTGAAGAACGGATCGAATATCTTGTCCTGAATGGCGGCGTCTATGCCGTGGCCGGTATCCCGGACGAACAACTGCACATAAGACCCGACCGGTAAATCGAGGTGCGAGAATTGCTCCGGATTAAGAATCTCGATATCGGACAGCTGAATATCCAGCAACCCGCCTTTTTCCCGCATCGCATGCGCGGCATTGGTGCACAGATTCATCATAATCTGATGAATCTGTGTGGGATCAGCCAGAACATAGGTCTCTTCACGGGTAATTTGCTGTTTGATCTCAATGGTAGCAGGCAGAGTGGCCCGCAATAAACTCAAGGCTTCCGTCAAAATCAGTTTGATGTCCAACGGTCTGCTTTCCTGCTCCCGCCTGCGGCTGAAAGCCAGAATCTGATTGACCAGGTTTTTCGCCCGGGCACATGCCTGTAACACCCGATCATGATATTTCCGGCGGACATCCTGGCGGGTTTCTTTTGCGGCCATTTCCGTAAAGCCCATCATGGACGCCAGAATATTATTGAAATCATGAGCGACGCCTCCGGCCAGTGTACCGATCGCCTCCATCTTTTGCGCCTGCCGGAGCTGCGATTCAAGACGCCTGCGATCCGTGATGTCCTGAATGGTCCCCTCGTAATACAGCAGATTTCCCGTGCCGTCACGGACGGCGCGCCCCGAGGCATAAACAAAAACGGGGCTCCCGTCTTTCTTCAAAAGCTGAACTTCCTGCCCCATAAATGTGTCATGTTCATTGATCAGCCGGATTAAATCAAGACGGTTTTGGGGATTTGCATAAACCTGCCGTTCCATATCGTTGATCATACTGACAACCTCCTCCGGAGATTCATAACCAAGAATGCGGGCAAACGAAGAATTGGCATCGATGATACGCCCCTCGGGAGTGGTCTGAAATATGCCCATGACGGCGTTCTCGAAGATGCCTCTGTATTTTTCCTCGGCTTTCCTGCGGTCGGTAATGTCGCGGATCGATTCAATGGCGCCGACAATATTCCCCTGCGAATCGCGCAGGGCGCTGGCTCTTCCGAAAAGATAAACCTCGCCTCCCCTGAGGGCGGGCATATAGGCCTCTCCATCCAGCGCCATATATCTTCTTTCCGTACTGACATACCTTGCTTCAAACTCTTCCTGGGATTTCAGAACAAGATCGATCAAAATGGGCCGCCGTTCGCCATAAAAAGGCAGGGCATACTCATAGTTGCCTTTGCCCAGCATATCCGTGGCCTGAATCTCCGTCATCTGTTCCATAGCCTTGTTCCAGGCGATGACCTTTCCTTCGGTATCAATGACCAACGTAGCATCCGGCAGATACTCAATAATCTCATCCAGACGCCTGTGCGCTTCCCGTAATTCTTCCTCGGCACGCCTGATACCGGTGACATCGCGAATCGATTCGATCGTTCCGACACGATTTCCCCGATTATCAAAAATCGGCGCCGCCGTTACAAAAATATAAGCCCCTTTACCCTGATACAAAGCCGGTGCAAACGCTTCTGCATAAAGCGTGTTTCCTTTTCTCTGCACATCGCGATACCGGGATTCGATATCCCGATCGTCTGCATCGATGAGATCCATCAGGTGCCGCCGTCTGTCACCATAGAAGGGAATCATATAGGCACGGTCCTGCCGGCCAAGCATGTCTTCTTTGCTTACCCCGGTCATTTTTTCAATAGCCAGGTTCCAGGCAATGACCTTGCCTTCCAGATCAATGACAAAAGTTGCATCCGGCAAAAACTCAATAATGCTGAAAAGCTGACTTTCCGATCGTTTCAATGCCTCTTCCATCTGCTTGCGGTCATTGATGTCCCGGGAAACACCAACAAAAGAAATAAAAGCACCATCCGGGCCAAAGACAGGGGTGCCGCTTGCTTCATGCCACCGCCAGGCGCCGTCGGCCCGCAAGACCCGGTAGGTCGGTCCCGGCATTTGTTTTCTGTGTTGTATTGTATGCAGAAGGGCTTTGGTGCAAAGATCAACATCATCGGGATGAACGAGCGGCTGGAACGACTTTCCAATCATGGAGGATGGCTCATACCCGAGGGTTCTTTTCCAGGAAGGAGAAACATAAGTGAACACGCCATCCGCATTTAAAGTCCAGATCAAATCATACGAGTTGTCCACGAGCAGCCGGTACTTTGCTTCGCTCTCTTCGAGCGCTGTTTCCATCTGTTTGCGCTCGGTGACATCCGTATACAGATTAAGGGTGGCAGGCCGCCCTTTCCATTGAATCCGCTTTGCTGAAACATACAGCCACCTCAGCGTTTTATTCTTGTCGACAGCCCTGAATTCATAGGAATCCGGAACATTTTCGCCTGCCAACCTCTTCTGGTGGCGACTGACCACAATGTCCCGATCTTCCGGATGAATGAAATCGCGGATAGGCTTTCCGATCAGTTCCCCGGCCGGCACGCCGAGAATATCTTCGGAAATTTTAGGGTTCACATAGGCAAAGCAGCCGTCCTGTAAAATGGCAATCCCCTCATTGGCCTTCTCGACCACCGTACGGTATTTTTCTTCACTTTCGCGCAGATTTTTTTCCATCCGTTTGCGATCGGTGATGTCTTCCAGAATCCAGATTGACCCCTCATTGGGGACGGATGGATTAAGGGCTTTCCCGATAATCCGTCCCTTAAAGGTGTTTCCATCGGGGCGATGCACGACAAGCTCGTTCTCGAACCATTCTCCTCTGCTTAAAGCCAGATAGATTTCATGCTCTCGATCGTCGTAATCTTTATCTGACGCATACATGAGTCGAACACTAAAGCCCTGGACCCGGTCCATAGGCAGGCCAAGCATATCGGACAGCCTTGAATTCACCCATTCAAAGATACGGTGACGCACAAAGGCGATTCCCATAATACTGTTATCCAATATCAAAGACTGAACATGGTTAAGACGTCGCAATTCCTCTTCCGTGCGTTTGAGTTCCGTAATATCCGTGGATATGCCGCACAGGCCGCAAATATTTCCCATTTTGTCTTTGAGAGGAAGTTTAACCGCCCAGTATGTACGAGGCAATTTATCCGATGAGGTAAGATCGGTCTCTTCACGCGTAACCGTTTCTCCATATTCAATGACACGATGATCGCTTTTCATGATTTCCAAAACGGAGGCAGCGTTGAAAAAGCTGGAATCATCTTTGCCGATAATTTCATCCTCTTTTACGCCGAACAAATGACACACTTTGCCGTTCACATACGTGTAACGATACTGCGTGTCTTTAAGATATATATAAGCGCCAACATTGTTCAAGATGGTATTCTGGAGCCTTTCATTCTCCCACAACGCATCTTCGGCCTGCTTGCGTTTGGTGATATCTCTGACGACACTAATGAATCCCCGCGGCTTACCCGTTGCCGTCCGCACTATTGATGAGTGCAACTCAGCAGTAATGGCCCTCCCTCCTCGCATCTTTAACTTGTATTCCCTTGGTTGCGCCGCGCCTTCAGCAAGCGTGTCGCGGAAGTTAGCCGCAGCGTAAACCTTGCCATCCTCAGTGAGAAAATCAAAGACCGTCCTTACCTCCTTCAATAACTCGGCAACGCTCGATACGCCATAGGTCATGGCCGCCTGTGTATTGGCGGCAAGCAATTCCCCTCTTAAATTGTACATAATGATTGGATCAGGGGATGTTTCGATCATGCTGCGGTATAGCTCTTCGTTTTCCCGCAGCGCATCCTCTCTGTGTATACAACTTGCTTCCGATTCTTCCAATTGACTGACGCGCCGGCGCATAGCGGCCAGTTCTTGGATAAGTTGTTGCTTTGTTTTGCTGTTATCATTCATTCTAATACCATGGCCAATAGTGATGGACAGCTGCAATATGCAATGTTTGCATAAATATTCATTCTTAAGACTTCGAAAGAAAACATCGACCCGTCATCGTTCAGGAGTTTCAGGCAGATCAATCCGCACACTAATCAATATCGAAAAAAAGAATGATTGATTCACCGGATTTCACTACCCGAACGAATGCCCCGTTTTACGGAAAAGAACAAAAGGAAAGTCAAAAGCGGCGAGGGGCGCTAAGAGGATCTTGCGGCGCAATTTTGAATTATTAAGAAAAGCAATAATCTTGGTCCTCCCTTTCAATCAAATCCATTATTTCTGTCAGGAAATCATTAACTGCAAACATCATATATCCAAATCACGGATTTCCTCGTCGCTCATGACCTTGTCAATATCCAGAAGGATTTTGACCGACTGGCCTATTTTAGCCATACCGAGAATGTAAGCCGTGTCCAGCGCCGATCCGAAATGCGGCGTATCTTCAATCTCCGCCATTTTGATATTCAGCACTTCCGATACGGAATCCACCACGAGCCCCATGAATATTTTATTGCCGCCGGCGGCGATTTCGGTCACGATAATGCAGGTGCGTTCCGTGGCTTCCGCGCGCTCCATGCCGAACTTCAGTCGCAGATCCACAACCGGAATCACCTTGCCGCGCAAATTGATCACGCCTTTGATGTGCTCCGGCGTCTGCGGCACCGGTGTAATCGGCATTAATCCGATAATCTCTTTGACCTTTAAAATCCCGATGCCGTATTCCTCGCCCGCCAGGGCAAAGGTCAGATACTTTCCTTCGCGACCGGCTTTTTTCTCGGAAACATCTGCTGCTATTTTAGCTGTAGTCTGCATTTGTCATAACCTCCTTTGCTGAAAGGCAGGGAGCGGCAAGGAGGGGAGCTCTCTGCCTTTCCCGACCGATGCCGTCAAAAACCTTTAAATCCGTCCTGCTCAACCGGAATGGTCATCATTACTCTGATAACCTCTTTCGCCCTGAGAATCCTGAAACCGTGCTTTTCACCCGCCAGCGCATAGATCAGGTACTTTCCTTCGCGGCTTGCCTGTTCATCGAAATCATCGAAATCATCGATATCCAATTTATCTAATCTGGCCTGCATTTTATTGTAACCTCCTCAATTAAACTATTGTAGGAGGCAGAGAGGGGGGGAGCTCTCTGCCTCCTCCGACGGATTAATCTCTAGAAATCCTTGAATCCGTCTTTTTCAAAAGGAATCACATCCTCCGGACGAACCGCCTTCCCTTTAGACACGTTACGGACCGCACTGATCAACTTCTTCCTGGTGGCCGGCTTGCCGGGCTTTGGTGCGGCAGGCGTCTCTTCACTGTCCGACGGTTTATGGGATACCGGGTTGATACCGGTGCTCCGGCTGCCATCGATAATCATCCCCAGCTTTTCCACATAACTGTTCATTTGCACGGCCTGGGCATTCATCTCCTCGGAAGCGCTAGCCGATTCCTCGGCGCTGGCCGCCGTACCCTGCACCACTTTGTCCATCTCCGCCACGGCCTTCCCGATCTGACCGATGCCCTGTGCCTGCTCGCTGGATGCCGCGGCAATCTCATCAATCAGCTGACCGATCTTGATGGAAATTTCCACATTTTCCTTGAAGCCTTCCTGAGTCTGCTCGGTCAAATCACGGCTGTTCTTCACCGTGACAATTGTTTTTTCGATAAGCGCGGATGTGCTTTTGGCCGCCTCGGCCGACCGCATGGCCAGATTACGGACTTCATCCGCCACGACCGCAAAACCGGCGCCTGCTTCGCCTGCCCGGGCTGCTTCCACGGCGGCATTCAGCGCCAGCAGATTGGTCTGAAAAGCGATTTCATCGATGGTTTTAATGATCTTACCCGTCTCTTCGCTTGACTTGGTTACTTCCTGAATCGCCGTCACCATGCGGTGCATCTGATCACCGACTTTATCCACAATATGTTTGGCCTCAATCGTCAGCGCCTTCGCCTGAGCGGCGTTATCCGCGTTTTGTTTGGTCATGGAGGACATCTCCTCCAGTGAAGAAGACGTCTCCTCCAGAGCGGAAGCCTGTTCGGATGCCCCTTCCGCCAGGCTCTGGCTGGCCGATGCGACCTGCGATGATGCCGCTGCAACCTGCCCGGAGGCATCGTTAAGATCGTTGGCGATCTGACCGATGGGCAGGGCAATCCCCCGGGCGAAGAAATACACACACACCAGGGCAAGGATCAGGAAAATGAAATCCAGAATAACGACAAATAATGTAATTCGGTGGACCGGCGCCAGAAACTCGTTATAGTCCTGTGTCACACAGACACTCCAGCCGGTCAGCGGGACA
The DNA here is from genome assembly GCA_002840435.1 of Deltaproteobacteria bacterium HGW-Deltaproteobacteria-6. Classification (NCBI taxonomy): domain Bacteria; class Deltaproteobacteria; species Deltaproteobacteria bacterium HGW-Deltaproteobacteria-6. The sequence continues at coordinate 850,058 of PHAT01000005.1, read as the reverse complement.
GGGGTAAAACCGGCCATTTTACTGGTTCCCTTAAATACATAATCCTGCGATCCTGTTTCTCCCTTGATCATGCGCTGATAAACGGCTTTCATGCCTTCCTCTTTGGAAATATCCACTTCCAGAATGAGCTCCTTTTTCGGATGAGCAATAAGGACGCCTTTGTTATTGATGATGTAACCGTAGCCTGTTTGCCCCAATTTGGTCGAAGCAACCTTATCCGCCAGAAAGCCGATGCTCATGGTGGAACCGACAACACCAATAACCTGATTGGATGCGGAATAAACCGGTGCGGCAAAAGTCAACACCACATTGCCTGTGGCTTTCGACCGAACAACGGGACCGATGTTGGCCTTGCCGGCAATGGCCTCCTTGATATAATCTCTATCGGAAAGGTCGAGTCCCTTATTGGCAAGACCCCGGCTTCCGGTAATGACTTTCCCGTCGGTGCCAGTAATGAAAACTATTTCATAATCATTGCCGCTTCTCTGTACGAAGGCCTTCAGCTCCTCGGAAACTTTGGCAACGAGGGCATCGTCTGTAGGCTGGGCGACCGCGTTAATCACGACATCCCGCTGCGCCGTCTGGGCAACGATTTTCAGTTCTTCCTGAACAGCCAGACTGGCCATGTGGGCCAGTCCTTTGGATATTTCCATCGATTGCAGCTTTGCCGCGTCTTCGAGCGCCCACCTTGCTTTTAGAACGGAAAAAGTTCCAACCACCATCAAAGGCAGAAGCGCAATCAGCGCACCCCCTACCATCATTTTAAATCGTAAAGATCGATGTTTCATATATCCTCCTTGCTTCTCAGCTGATTGTTAAAATTTTTCCCTTCTTTCTTTTTTCCGTGTTCAACATGTCTTGCCGTATAGTTCCATCATCCTTTTTAAAACGCTGCCCAGGTGCTTATAGTCATTCTCTGCCGAAGCAATAAATCGGGGGTGCAGAATGTGCGCTTTTTCAATAGCTTCGGGCTCGTTGTCCGGCAGGACCAGCACCACCCTGAGCTCACTTAAAATATTTCCCAGATAAATCATGTCCATCAATTCGGAATGAGTGGCAGCATGAAGAACGGCAACGCCGACATCCATCAGTGGCTGATGCAGCCGCTCGGTAAGCTCATCAATCGAAGAATATATCTCCAGCTTATGATTGGAAGCGACGCCCTTGATAATCTCCAGCAGCCGTTTTCCTGATCCCTCTGTTGCCTGCGAATATAAAATTAAGCCCATTTGTAAGATCTCCCATATGCCCGATCGAGTGACTGATTTTCAGGCTATTGTTTGTTAATCCAACAAATATGCCAAAAACCAAACAAATAGCATATCACTGTTATTACAATAAGATAGGTTAAAAAATGCATGTATCGGAAGGAAAAATATGTACGGAAGAAAGCTGATTAGTACGGGAAAACCGTTCACCGTACGGTTTTTCCGCAAAACTCAAACACTGAAAAAAATGATAAAATGCGGTTTAGCTTTTTATCGGAATATGATGTTTCCGTAAGATTTCATAGAGCCGTGTCCGACTCAGACCGGAAATCCGGCAGGCCTTTTCAATGTCGCCGCCGGTTGACGCCAGCAGGTCTTCCATGTACTTTTTTTCGACCCGGGCATAAGTGGATTCGCGCAAATCTTTAAGTGTGGGAAAAGGAGCCTGCGTGACAATCTCCGGCTTTTGATTATCCGGCAAATTGCCGCCCTGTGCCAGCTTTATGCGAATCGTGCTGGGCAGATGCTTTTGGAAAAGCGTCGGCGCGGACAAGGCTGCGGCGATGGCCCTTTCAATGGCATTGACCAGTTCCCGCACATTTCCCGGCCAGGTATAGGCAAGCAATGCTTCCTGAAAGTCCGGTGAAAGTTTCTTGGGCTCAATCCGGCTGCGCTGGCAAATCCTGGCCGTGTGGTAAATCGCGATTTCAAACAGATCATCGATATGCTCCCGAAGCGGCGGCGCTGTAAGCGTAACGGAGCGAAGACGAAAAAGAAGATCTTCCCGAAAAAGCCCTTTTTCCACCAATTGTTCCAGATTGCGGTTTGTGGCCGCAATCAAACGAAAATCGCTTTCTATTTCCTTGGAGCCGCCCAGCGGGCGGAAACGATGCTCCTGAAGGACCCTCAGGAAGCTTTTCTGGAGGGTCAGAGGAAGCTCGCCGATCTCATCCAAAAAAAGTGTTCCGCCATGGGCCTGCCTGATGAGGCCTTCGCGGCGCTGATCAGCCCCGGTGAAAGCGCCTTTTTCATAACCGAAAAGAGCGCTTTCCGTCAGGTTCTGCGTAAGGGCCGCGCAATCGACGATAACAAAGCTGCGACCGGCGCGGGCACTGTTTTCGTGAATCGCCTTCGCGAAGAGTTCCTTGCCCGTCCCTGTTTCACCGGTGATTAAAACATTGGCGTCACAGGACGCCGCCTCGGCAATCAGGCTGTAGCAGGCCTTCATCTGTGAACTTCTACCGACAAGACCGCCCAGCTTCAGATTGGCAACCGGCCGTTTTTTTAACTTTTCCTCCCGGTATTGCAGCGCCCTGATCAAGGGAAGCGTCATTGAACTGATCGAAGATGGCTTTTGAATATAATCCCAGGCGCCGCTGTGAATAGCCAGTTCCGCGCCATTCGCCGTTCCGGCGCCGGTCAGAATAATCACTTCCGGCTCGGATGGCGATTCACGAATCTCCGACAATTTGTCCAGTCCGTTGCCGTCCGGCAACCGGACATCAAGAAAAACAACATCGAATGAATCGTTAGCAACAAGTCTCAGGCCTTCCTCAAGGCAATACGCGCAGGAGATGGCATATCCGTCCGCCTTCAGGGCGCTGGACAATAACCGGCAGAACATTTCATCATCGTCGATAATTAAAACTTTCACCATGCACTTAAACCTCTCACTGATATTACCACTTGTAATGGGGCAATGATATGCGGCTGGTATCCATTAGTTGTCCAACAGCCGTCTAACCCGCAACCCTAAATCCTTCAAAAGAAGCGGTTTCATAACAAACTCCCGGATATTGAGTTTTTTCGCCTCCCCCGCAGATATGGAATCGCTGTAGCCTGTGCACAAAATAATCGGGAGCTCCGGACGAATCTTCAGAAGCGCCCGGCTCAAATCAGCGCCGGTCAACTGCGGCATCGTCATATCCGTAATGACCAGATCAAATTTTTCCTGATTTTCCTGAAACAGCCGCAGCGCTTCAGGGCTGCTGGTTGTCGCTGTAATCTGATATCCCAGGTCCTGAAAAAAATTTTTCGCCATCTTCACCAGCATGGCTTCATCATCGACAAAAAGAATTCTCTCATCTCCCCGCAGATTGATGTCTTCCTGATTTTCTCCGGCAGACTGCCGTTCCAAAAGAAGGCGCGGCAGATAGATCATAAAGGTTGTTCCCTGTCCCGCATTGCTTTGAATGCCAATCCCGCCGCCGCAGCTCTTTACAATGCCGTAAACAACAGACAAGCCGAGGCCGGTTCCCTCCCTGGCATTTTTTGTCGTGAAGAAAGGCTCAAATATCCTGTCGCGGATTGCCGGATCAATCCCGCAACCGGTATCCCGCACAAACAATTGAACATAAGGTCCGGGCTGTAAATCCGGATGCGGGGAAGGTCCGGCCGCATCGATGGATATATTGGATAAGCGAACCTCCAGCAAGCCGCTCTGTCCCGTCATGGCCTGCGCGGCGTTCGCGCACAGATTCATCACAATCTGGTGCATTTGCGTCGGATCAGCCTGCACGACAGCCTGCTCGCCGGTAATGTCCTGCTTCATATTGATCGTCGAGGGCAGTGTGGCGCGAAGCAACGTTAATGCTTCTTTGACGATGGGCCTGATATCCATCGGCTTGCTTTCCTGTTCACGCTGGCGGCTGAAGGCCAGAATCTGGTTGACCAGATGCTTTGCCCGTTCGGACGCCTGAAGAACCTCATCAAGATAAGTCTGCCGGACGGCTTTGCGGGTTTCTTTGGCGGCCATCTCCGTGAAACCCATCATGGATGCGAGGATATTGTTGAAATCATGGGCAATGCCGCCGGCCAGCGTGCCGATGGCTTCCATTTTCTGGGCTTGTCTTAAGTGATCTTCCAGACGCTTGTTTTCCTCCGCAACCTTTTTAAGTTCGGTAATGTCGGAAATGACCAGCACCACATGATGATGCCCCCGGTCAACATCGATATAACCGCCGCCTACGTACCCCCACCGCAAAACACCATCCCGGCAAATAAACCGGCGCTGAATATATAAACGATTGAAAGGCTCGACCTTCAGTCTTTTGATATTTTCTGCAACACTGTCCCTGTCTTCCTGCGCAACATAATCCTGATAGTCCGTGCCCGTCAGCTCTTCCACGCCGTATCCCAGCATGGCAGCCATGGCCCGGTTGGCAAACAGAATCCGCCCTTCAATGGTCATTACGATGATGCCGGCGCTGGATGTGTCGACAATACTGCGGAACCTCTCCTCGCTTTGACGAAGATCGTTCTCCATTTTTTTCCGTTCGGTATAATCTTCATAAAAACCGTCATAACAGATAACGCGCCCTTCTTCGTCCCGGGTAACTCTGGCACTGACGGCAATCAGAATTTCCTTCCCGTCTTTCCGGACGCAGGGGACTTCAAATTTGTGGACGGTTCCTTTGGCTTCTAATGCCCGGCGGAAAGACAGCCGGTCGGCCGGGTGGGCATACAGCTGAACGATGTTCGACACATTTTTCATGAAGTCGGCGGGCGTTTCATAGCCGAAGATTCCGGCCATGGCCGGGTTGACACTGAGAATTTTACCCTCCGGCGTGGTTTGAAATATTCCTTCGACGGCATTCTCAAACATGGCCCGGTATTTTTCCTCGCTCTGCCGCAGACTCTGTTCCAGCTGCGCCCGCATGACGGCTGCGCCAATCTGCACCGCAATGGATTCCAGAGCGTTACGGCTCCGGGCGGGAATATCGTGATAAATCCTTGATGCGACATTGAGACAACCGATGATCCGCCCCTTGTTGCCGAAGGGAATCGCGGCGACGGAAGATATCCGTTCATCGATTAATTCATCTGCCCGCATCTCCTCTATGGCTTTTTTATTGAAATAAATGGGATGACCGGTCAGCACCATCCTTGTTCTTTCAGAACCGGCCGTTGATTTTCCGACCCTGATCGTAAAATTTTCGGAAATGCCCACTGTGGAAATCAGATTCAAATCCCCGGTTGTTTGATCCAGCATATAAATGCCGCCTGCATCAAGGCCGGACACGTCCAGCGCCGCTTCAATGCACAATTGCAGCGACTCCTGCAGCGAAGACGCCCTGTCCAGAGCCATCCCCAGATCGCGCTGCATCTTGATCATCTGCTCCATATTTTCCCGTTCGGCAATACCCATTCTATTGCTTCCCGGGGTGCGGGCAGATGGTCCGGTTTCATGGATTTGTTCGGAGCTCATCATCGACCTGTTTTCAGGATTATAGCTCAAACGCGGGTTCTCCCGCCACCGACTGTAAAAGCGCCATCGCGCCGTTTTCCTGTGAAGCCTGACCGCTGATTGCCAGCCAGACGCTTCCTTCCGCGCCGGCTACGCCGCCTGCTGCGACCAGCTGCGCTTGCGCGCCTGTCAGCATGGCAATGGCATCAAGCTCGGTAAATACTTCACCGGGCACGGGCAGCAATCTTGGTCCGTGCGCCCCCGGCTCATTGAGTCCGGCCGCAAGCGCATCCAGATTGCCGGTAATGCGCTTCTCCAGCCCCACCGGAATGATTAATCTCACGCGTCTGCCGAAATAGGCGGGAAGCGATGCGCCGATGGTCCCCGCCTGCGGATGGCCGATCAAAATGGCCGCGCGTCTTGTCTCCAAGTCAACTGCATTGGCGCCTTTCATGATGACATCGCCTTCCTTTAATTCGGAGGCTACATCAAAAATGGTTTTACCTTTTTGCCAGATACCGTCTTGAATCACGACATCTCCCGGGAAAAGGCCTTCATCGGGAAGCCTCCCTGTTTCCGCGGTCGTATGCACGGGCGGCAGCACAATGCCGCGGAAAAACCGGTTGCGCCGGAAATCATTCGCCTGGCCAATCGTGGCAAGCAATTCCTCGGCTGCATAGCCGTTGGTCGTTCCGGCAATAATGACAACCGTTCCGCCTTTCAGCGCGGTGAGCACTTCCGGATGTTTGGCAATACCCTTGCCGATCAAACGTTTTCCCGCCGCCGGCGTCAATGAAAATTGTCTCATGGATGATGTCCTCCCTTATTTTTTATCCGGCAGATAATCTTCCCTTAATGGAGAAAACACTTCCACGGCCACCGAATCCTCGATGATTTCCGCGCTGTGTTCAACATTCATGGGAATGCACCAACTATCACCGGCTTTCGTTTCGTATCGATCGTTACCCACCATGAAAATCATGTGGCCGCTGATCAGATAACCCGTCTGTTCATTGGGATGGGAATGTTTGGGAAGAATGCTGCCCTTTGCCAGCCGAAACTCCGCCAGCAGCGTTCGGTCCCCGTAGATCAGCGTTTTCTGATCTATGCCTTTAATCCGGGAATGATAACCGTCATCGTTTTTCTTATAAAACATCCTTTGCGTCCTTTCCTGCGGACCCGATCGTCGATGGGTTAACAGCCTTTTTCGCAAAAGTACCTCATTTTCCTGAACTTATCAAGACGACATTGAGGGATTCATATAGGATAGTTTACATCGGACACAGACGATGGCAAAAAAAACCCTCAGCCGTCATGCATAGGACTGCTGAGGGTCTGTATGGTTTAATTCAGACTTGCTTTTTTCAAAATTAATTCGTCCATCAAAGCAAAAACCTTGTCAATCTCGGCTTTGTTGCACGGAAGGCTATTTGACCCATATCTGGGTGCGGCATAAAAAGGAAATGCAACCTTTGACCTGCAGTTTTTTTCCACCCTCAATGGCCTTCATCTTGCATTTGTATTCTTTGCCCTTGGCTGGGTCTAAAATCGTTCCACCGGTCCATTCATCTCCGTCATCCTTCATATTTTTTACAATAACCAGGCCTTCAGTCGGTTTATCCTTGTCAGCTCCTGTGCACTTGGTGCAGAGTTTGCCTTTATCTTCGGGACGCAGGAGCTGTGCAATCTTGCCGAAAACCATGCCGTTCTGAGCATAAATTTCTACGATGGATTTCGTCTGCTTTGTCTCATCATCGATGGTCTTCCATTTGCCTACGATCGGGTCGGCGGCCCAGAGACTACTGGTAGTAAAAATGGCAACAGCAATGATCCCTAATATAAATCCGAATTTCATCCTCATTTCCATAATCCTCCATTTCTTATTTTGGTATTGAAAACTACACAAATTAAGCCTCCGTGTCAAGTCTCGGAGGTCCAAAGATCTTCCGATGCAGAAAACATCAGGAGCGACTACTTCACACGCGTCCAGTAGTGGCTCTCGCTGATAAACAGCAGGCTGGCCGTCACCTGCAACTTATCCGGCGATATCAGCACCAGACTGCATTTATATTCTCTGCCTTCGTCAACATCATAAATCTTTCCGCCGGCATACCGGCCTGATTCTTTTTTAAGGTTCCGAAGCACCAGCATTCCCAGCAGAGGTTTGTCTTTTTTATCGTCCTTGCATTTCGTGCACACGGCATTCGCCGGGGCGTTCGAGAGTTTGACGATCTTGCCGTAATAAGTGCCGTCTTTTTCAAATATTTCAATATTTGACCTTTCCTTCCCCTTATCCTTCCCTTTCAGAATCGGCACAGACCATACGCCGGCAATCGACGGATCGGCCGCCTGCAGCAAACCGGAAAAGGCAAACAGTGTAAAAACCGTTATAATAGAAATAAATATTTTTTTCATCATGTCCTCCTGAATGTCAGATGATCCCGCAAAACGCCTGATTTTGTTCCGTCGAGTATATGAATAATACCTTCTTCAGCGCAAGAGGAAATGTGGCTGATCAATCATATTTTCTGAGCTCGAAAAGTTTTTTATTTTGCGTGGAAACGATATTGTAGAAACGGTCCTGGGGAATATAAATATAAGGAACATCCACGTCGCGCCGGTAAAGAAAATGCGACAGAATCAGACGGTTGACCGCCTGGTGGCCGACAATCATAATATTATCCGCCCGCCGGTTGAGGAAAAATGACTTTTTAATTCCCTCCTCAATTCTCGGTTTCATCATCGCATAGCTTTCCCCTTCGGGATACGCGTAAGCGTATTTATTGGCTTCCCTGTCCCGGAAAATCTGCGGCATCTTTTTTTCAATTTCAGCATAGGTCATTTCTTCACACACGCCGGCATTGATTTCATCAAACTCCTTTAGCGCGATAATCCGGCAGGCCTCCTGCATTCGCGCGATGGCTTCCGCCGTTCTTTTCGTTCTTAATTTGCTGCTGGTAAAAATATAGGAAATTCTTTTTTTGGCAAAGAAATGCCCCAGGGCCTCCGCCTGCTCTTTTCCCTTCCGGGTCAGACCGGGATCACCGCCGATCCGGTCCTCGATATTATATTCCGTTTGCGTATGCCGGATCAGAAAGAGATTTTTGACTTCGTCGGTGACCAGGTAATCACGCAGGCGTGCATAAAGGGAAATTGCATCCGTATGCTTCTCTTCGATAATCCTGTTTTGCAGGGAATCCAGGCGGACATAATTCCTTTCCGTCTTCAAAGGGGTATAGATCATCTTATAGTATTCAATTCGTTTCAGAAACTCCGCCTCAGCTTTTTGACATTCCAGATGATTGAATTCCGGCAGTTTCGTTTTTTCCAGAATGCTGAGATTCAGAATATCCTCATCCTCATTGACGCACTCAATAAAGAGAAGAGGATGATTGTTAAGATAGTTTTCAATCATCATCCGGCGGCTGCGGCCCGCGTTGGTCGCATCCAGGATGGCCACCTGCCCGGAATTGCGCAGATAGGCTTTTGCCCTTTCCATGTTCATGCGGGCGAATTTATTCCTGAGTTCCACGGCGGCCGGATTGTTCGGAGAATAAAATTCAGCGCATGACGTTTCGGCAAGCGGCCGGTAAATCCGGCGCAGATTGCCGTTGTTGAATATTCGGGTGTGAATATGATCTTTGTGGAAAGCCTCCCGCAGGCGGATACCCAGCGTGGATTTTCCGCGGGCGGGCAGTCCCATCAGGACAATGTATAATTTTTCATCGCTCATTGAATTCGTATCTCGTATCTCGTCGTTCGTGACTTGTGACTCGTAAGAAACGGTTGCGGCCGCACCGGCTGGTGGCAGGACCGTTCCCTGTATTTTTTCTAACAGATTCATAACCGAACTTCAAGGTGTTCAAATTTTTATTACACGGCCAATACAGGCTCTATCTGTGCTAAACTATTGTCGTTAAAGAGAAATGGGTTGACATCCCACAGGCTTTTGTTTAATCTTTTCCCATTAATTAATGAGGAGAGGAATATGGCCGTAAAAGTTGCAATTAACGGATTCGGAAGAATCGGCAGGCTCGTATTCCGGGCCGGTTATCAATCAAAAGATGTCGAGTTTGTCGCGATCAACGACCTAACGGACCCGAAAACGATGGCCCACCTGCTCAAATACGACTCCGTGCACGGCACCCTGAACGCCGGCGTCCAGTCGACGGCCAATTCCATCATTGTTGACGGCAGGGAAATAAAGGCCTTTGCCATTCGTGACCCGGAGACACTGCCCTGGAGAGATTTAGGCGTCGATGTCGTTCTGGAAAGCACGGGAAGATTCACCGACCGCGCCGACGCGGAAAAACACCTTAAAGCCGGAGCGAAAAAAGTCGTGATTTCCGCGCCCGCCAAAGGGCCGGACGTAACGTTTGTATTCGGCGTCAACTCCGAAGATTACGACAAAAGCAAACATCACATCATCTCCATGGGTTCCTGCACCACCAATTGCCTGGCGCCGATCGTGAAAATTCTGAACGAAGAATTCGGTCTGGAATATGGCTTGATGACAACAATTCATTCCTTTACCAACGATCAGGTGGTGCTCGACGAGGCGCATAAGGATTTGCGGCGGTCGCGCGCCGCCGCTCTTTCCATGATCCCGACCACAACAGGCGCGGCCCGGGCTATTGCGGAAGTCATTCCCGAAATGAAAGGCAGGCTCGACGGCCTGGCCATTCGCGTTCCTACGCCCAATGTATCACTCGTCGATTTTGTAGCGACTTTGTCGCGCGAAACCAGCAAGCAGGAAATCAACGAAAAGCTCAAAGAGTATTCACAGAAATCGATGAAGGGCATTCTGTCTTACTCGGAGGAAGAACTGGTATCCCGCGATTTTAACGGCAATCCGCATTCATCGATTGTGGATTTGCCCAATACGATCGTCATCGGAGGCAAAACGGTAAAAATACTTTCATGGTATGACAATGAGTGGGGCTTCTCCAATCGCATGCTGGAGCTTCTGTCGTTCATCATGAAGTAAGAAACCTGCACAACTCTGGATATAAATTTAAATAGTTTTTGTCATTCCGAATCCTGATTGACCGGGATGAGGAATCTTAAGGTCCCGCGCCATACCCGGGACTTGGATTTCTCCCCCCGGTCCTGCCACCGGCAATGAGGGTCGAAATGGCCATTCAAAATATTTTAGAGAGGTAATAGACATGAAGTACTTGGATCAGATTGATGTCAGCGGAAAGAAGGTATTGGTGCGGGTGGATTTCAACGTACCGATGGACAAAACAGGCAAAGTTACGGACGATACCCGCGTCCGGGCAAGTTTAGCCACAATCAACTATATCCGGGAAAAAGGCGCCAGAGTCATTGTCACCTCTCATCTCGGACGCCCCAAGGGCAAGCCGGTTCCCGAATTTTCGCTTTCGCCTGTCGCCCCGATTCTGGCCTCGCTTTTAAAAACAGATGTTCCCTTCATTGATGATTGCATCGGTGAAAAAGCCCGGCAGGCCGCGGCCGCGATGAAGGCAGGCGATGTCATCCTTCTCGAAAACCTGCGGTTTCACCCGGGTGAAGACAAAAACGACGATGCGTTTGCCGAGGAACTCGCCAAACTTTGCGATGTCTATATTAATGACGCGTTTGCCGTATCCCATCGCGCGGCTGCATCCAATACCGCCATCACCAAATTTGTGCCCGTGTGCGCCGCGGGCTTTCTCTTGAAAAATGAAATCGAATATTTCAATCAGGCCATGGGCAATCCCGCGCGGCCACTGGTCGCCATCATTGGCGGGGCCAAGGTATCCGATAAGATCAAGGTTCTGGAAAATGTCATTGATAAAGTGGACCGCCTCATCGTGGGCGGCGGCATGGCCTTTACCTTCCTGAAAGCTCAGGGCTTCAATGTCGGCAAGTCCCTGTGTGAAACAGAGATGCTGGACCTGGCCGTAAAGATCATGGACAAAGCCAAAGCTAAAAACGTGCAGTTTCTCCTGCCGGTAGATGCCGTCATCGCGCAGGCTCCGGCGGCGGACGCGCCAACAAAAGTGGTCGCCGTTGCCGATATCCCGGATGACTGGATGGGGCTGGATCTGGGCCCCGCCACAATCGCGGCTTTTTCGGATGCGGTCAAAACGGCCAAAACGATTGTCTGGAACGGCCCTCTGGGCATGTTTGAACTCGCCCCGTTTTCCGCGGGCACCTTTAAACTGGTCGATGCGGCGGTCGCATCCGGCGCGCTGACGATTGTCGGCGGCGGCGATACCGATACCGCCATTCACAAGACCGGAAAGAGCGATAAAATATCCTACATTTCCACCGGCGGCGGCGCGTTTCTGGAGCTTTTGGAAGGCAAAATTCTGCCGGCAGTGGCCGCGCTCGGATAACCACCTTGCAGCAAACTGCGGTGAATTGACGCTCGTCCCGCCGAAGCGGGATGAAATCGGAGGACACAAATGAGAAAGTGGATTGTTGCCGGCAACTGGAAAATGCACAACACAATCAGTGAATCCGTTGCCCTGGCACAGGCAATTAAAGAAGGCACAACCGGCTTAACGCGCGGCGAGGTCGTTTTGGCCCCGCCTTTTACCGCGCTTTCTGCCGTAAGCGAATCCATCAGGGGTTCCGCAGTAACACTGGCCGCGCAAAACATGTACTACGAGAGCAAGGGCGCATTCACCGGCGAAATTTCGCCTCTGATGCTGAAAGATGCCGGATGCACATACGTGATCATCGGCCACTCCGAGCGCCGTAAATACTTTAACGAAAGCGATGAGCAGGTTAATCTGAAAGTAAAAAAAGCGCTGTCCGTCGGATTAACGCCGATAGTTTGCGCAGGCGAAACGGATGGTGAAAGGAACAAAGGCATCACCGAGGCGGTTGTCAACCGCCAGGTCAGCAAAGCACTCGATGGCGTCGGTGTTGAAAAGATAAATCATCTGGTCATCGCCTATGAACCGGTCTGGGCAATCGGAACAGGCCGAGTGGCCACCCCGGAACAGGCCGAGGATGTTCACGATTTCATTCGCCGCCTTCTCGTTGAAATCTATGGCTGCATGGCGGCTGACACCCGTATTCTTTACGGCGGCAGCGTGACGCAGGACAGTATCGCCGAGTTGATCGCGATGGAAGACATCGACGGCGCGCTGGTTGGCGGCGCATCGTTGAACGCGGAAGGCTTTTTGGGCATTATCAATAAAATGCCTTAACCAATTTGCATCTGCTATTGAGGCATCGTCTTTTTTGCAGGGAACGGTCAGCCCGTCCGGCCATCGTTCCCTGCACGAGATACGCTTCACGAGCGGCGAGATACGTGTTTCATGACTAAAATATTAATCGTTTATCACTCCCAGACAGGCCACACCAGACAGATGGCCGATGCCGTAGCTGAAGGCGCGAAAGCCATTGACGGGGTCGAAGTGATTTTTAAAAAGGCCGCCGACGCCACGCTCGAAGACCTGCTTGCCTGTGACGGATTTGCTTGCGGCACACCGGAAAACTTCGGCTATATGTCCGGCATGATCAAGGATTTCTTTGACCGGACCTACACGGATGCCCAGGACAAGGTTTTCCGCAAGCCTTTTGTGATCTTCATCAGTGCGGGCAACGACGGATCGGGTGCGCAGAGAGCCATTGAACGCATCGCCCTGGGCTACAAGTTCAAACCCGTCTTTACACCCGTTATCGCCAAAGGAAAAATCACCGAAGAAATCCTGGAACAATGCCGTGAACTGGGCGGGACGCTCGCCGGCGGCTGCGCGATGGGAATCTACTGAAAATGTTCTGCTTCCAACAGCACTCATCTCAAGTCAAAGCAAAAGTTTTTATCACTTCGGCACCCGTATGATATAATTTCATTTAAGCATTTCTTTTTTCCTTGCAGATGTTGTACAATACCGCCTGAGAAACGGTATAAGGAAAGCAGCCATTATGAAAATAGTCAGTATTGCCATCGCGGCACTGTTTATCGCCACCTGTTTTTTCAATCACATGGCCATAGCGGAAAGTAAGGCTGCCGGAGAAAGGGAACTGACCGGCAAAGAAATCACAAAAGATAAAACCGGCAAAAGGGCTGAGGGGAAAAAGAAGAGAAGAGGGAAAAAGCAAAAGCCGGTCATCACGGATAGCATTGAAAAAAGGGAAGCCACTCTGAAGGCATCCTTTCTTCGGGCCGGAATCAGCCAGGCGGATATAGATGAAATTTTTTCCGACGAGCGGATCGAGCTATACCACAATATTTATCCGCCGCCGGTGGCCAATGGGGGCGGGACGAAAAAAAAGAAACTGAGTTACTTCGATGAGGAATTCGGCCTGCTCAAACCGGAGTCCATTGAATCCGGTAAAAAATTAATAGCGGCCAACAAAGAGCTCTTTGAGAAGATCGAAAGTCTCTACGGCGTTCCGGCCAGCTATATCGTGTCCATTATCAGAATAGAAACCGCTTTCAAAGAGCATCTCGGGAAGTACGGCGTTTTCAATTCCCTGTACACGATGTCCATGCTCAGCAAAAGAGCCAAACGCGTTCAAATGGCCAACAGAGAACTTGTCGTCTGGGTAAAGATGTGCAAGCGAAAGGGCATGGATCCCTTTGCCATGAAAGGTTCCTGGGCAGGCGCCTTCGGCATTCCCCAGTTCATGCCGTCCTCGTATATCATCTTTGCCGTGGATAATAATGGCGACGGAATAATCGATCTGCATGACTATCCCGATGCTTTTGCCAGCATCGCCAATTACCTGCATCGCGTGGGCTGGAAAACAGGCAATGAGAGGAAAATGCGGCGGGCGGTTTATAGTTACAACCATGAAAAAGCTTACGTCAACGCCGTCTTTGCTTACGCCGAGAGCATTTGAAAGATCAGCCGCTCACCACGCTCCGGCTGATTTTTTCATTGCGCCTTTCCAATCGTTATCCTTCCGTCCGACATCCGGCCGCTCCTGCAACTTTCCCCTTGTCTGATTTTAAGAATTTGATAAAATGGCCGTAAATAAATTAGCCGCTGCCGGAAAAGGAGGTGCCCTTACCCAAATTCTCAATTCCATAACTCAAAACTTCAGCCGAGGAGCGATCTCATGACGAACGGGAAAAAAGCTAAAGCACAGGCTATCGCGGAAGAAACGGTAAAAGCGTCGGGTAAAGTTCCGGAGAAATATTTTGTGGTGGATACCAGCGCTCTGGAATACGGCATGGATGTATTTGAAAAATTGCGTCAGGGAGGCCGCAACTGCGTGTTGTTTCCTTACGCGACATGGGAGGAACTGGACAGCCACAAAACCGGCAACGATTTCAAGGCAGACATCGCGCGCAACGTCATCCGGAACGTGCGCAATCTTTTTCGGGCAAAAGACCATTCCGTCCGCTTCTTTCATTACGATTTTAATCTGATCAAAGACGCCGATCTCCAGATCGACAACAACGATCACTGCATTATCGCCACCGCGCTCAACGCCAAAAAGAAATTACATAAATCAAAAGTCATTCTCGTCACTCAGGACGCGGCGCTCGAAACGCTGGCGCTGAATTTCGGCCTTGATGTCCAGTCCGTCAAAATGGATCAGACGGATGTCAAACAGCATCACACCGCCCGCACCACCATCAACCTTCAGCGCGAGTGGATTTCCGACAAAACGTTTCCGCTGAAACTTCCCGAAACCAAACTGGCCTTACAGCTGGACCAGGTCCGGTTAAACGAGGGAATCGTCTGCTACTGCGACATCGACGGCGTCTGGGGGCCCGCCTTTGCCGCCGTGCGGAAGGGCGATTATTTCCGCATCGTCGAAAGAGATATTCATCTGCTGGGCGTGAGGCCCAGATCCAACAACGGGGACATCAACTGGGGCCAGTTCATCGCGATGGATTTGCTGCGCGACGCGGCCGTCCCCCTGGTTGCGCTGACCGGCAAGGCCGGCACCGCCAAGACTTTTCTGGCGCTCCTGGCCGCTTTTGAACAGGCGTCGCACTATCGCCAGATCCTCGTCAGCCGTGCCACCATACAGCTGGGCAACAAAGACCGGCTGGGTTATTCTCCGGGCGATATTGACGCGAAGATGAAACCCTGGATGCACCCGATTGACGACAACATCAACGCCATTAAGGAACTGGTCGACGCAAAAATGAAGGACAAGATCAACGAATGGCTGACCAACGGGAAGATCGAAATCATGGATCTGGACAAAATCCGGGGCCGTTCCATTCAGAAATGTTTTGTGATTGTCGATGAGATTCAGAATCTTCCGCCGTCGCATGTTAAAGCCATCGCGACGCGCGGCGGCGAAGGCACCAAGATGGTCTTCACCGGAGATTTCTCCTATGACCAGATTGACGTGCCGTGGCTCGACGAGCGCTCCAACGGGCTTTCCGTACTCAATGCCAAAATGACCGGGAGCCGCCTGTTCGGAAGCGTACACCTGGACCAGGCGATCCGTTCGGAGCTCACCAAGGAAATTCTGGAGCGCTGGTAAACAGAAATCCGGATTCCGCCTCCCCGGCGGTGAAGCGGAAAAGGCCCGGGTTCAAATCAGCCGGATATTTTAAGAGTATTCATCCGCTGGACTTGTAACGGCGGCCAACTTTACCTTGACAGGCAAATGTCTATTCCTTTATATTTGCGGAAATGAGAACGACTTGCTTGTCAGGAAACTACTTTTTCTTTCGTTTAACCATCTGCCGAAGGTACCGATCATGAGAAAAACAGCCATCGTATCAGCCCTTATTTTTATCAGTTTATGCTTTGCCTGCGCCCCCATTAAGGGAATCCTGAACTTTTCCCCGTCCTCAGCGCAGCCCGAAAGATACAGACCGGCTGCCTACGATGTTGTCTATGCTCAAAATGTTGCCGTATATGAAAACCTGAATCGTCTGGTCAAACAAAAATTGCAGGAGCAGATTGACAAGCTTGCGGCAGCGAGTCCTGACCGGAAAAAAGTAAAGCTGTCCATTACAATTACCCAGGTTGAAACACCCTCGATTTATGACATTGCGCAAGCAAATATCCGGTCTCCATTCGTTTCCGCCAGTAAAATGTCGGGGGAAGTCATTGTTTATTACGAGGGGGCGCCGATAGACAAACATCAGGTATCCGCTACCTGCCCCAATCTTTGGCCGTATTTATCTTCTTCGGAAATGGAAGACGGGATAGCCGGAGAATTCGCGGATCAGGTCATGGATAAATTCAACCTGCCTTACAAAAACTAGTGCCTGCCTGCGAAAATTAGTTGTCATTTCGAAGAAACGAAGTGACTGAGAAATCTTATATATCTTTAAAAAGATTTCTCCCCAGGGTCGAAATAACAAAAACAGCGATAGGATAATCTATTTTTTTACGGCGGATGAATATGGCTGCACCACATCGCGTGCCGGGATAGCATCAGGCCACCAGGGGACACCGGACGGGTTCTCTCTGAGTAAAGTGCTCTTGTCCGTCCGGGATATTAGAATGCTTTTCCCCTGATAAATTGAACAGCGTTTTTAAAGATGGCCAAGCCCTGGCCTTCTTCCGGCAGATCTTCTCTTGTCCAGCGGGGATGGTTGGTGCGGTGCAGAAAAGCTTCGGGATGCGGCATCAAACCGAAAAGCCTGCCTGATTCATTGCAGACGGCGGCAATGGCCCGGACTGAGCCGTTGGGATTCGCCGGGTAATCCATCGTCATGGAACCCTTCGCGTCGCAATACTGAAACGCGACAAGATTTTTCTTTTCGATTGCTTCCAGAACGGCGTCGCTTTCCGGCACAAATTTTCCTTCGCCGTGCCGGACGGGATAATACACCTTGTCAATACTGCGTGTGAAGACGCAGGGGCTTTGCGCGTTGGCTTTCAGATATACCCAGCGGTCTTCAAATCGTCCCGAATCATTATGGGTAAGCGTTGTGCTTTGTTTTGTAAAGTTGCCGCCAAGCGCCGGCAGCAATCCCAGCTTTACCATCAGTTGGAAGCCATTGCAGACGCCCAGAATCAGGCCGCCCGCGTTGATGAATTTGAGCAGTTCTTCGATCAGCATTTCGTTTGCGCCGGCAATAGGCGCGTGCAGAAAGCGGTTGGCGCCGGCCTTGGCCGACCCCAGGTCGTCGCCGTCGAGGAATCCGCCCGGCAGGTTCAAAAAGTTGTAATCCGACAAACGCTTTTCGCCGAAGAGC
The DNA here is from genome assembly GCA_002840435.1 of Deltaproteobacteria bacterium HGW-Deltaproteobacteria-6. Taxonomy (NCBI): domain Bacteria; class Deltaproteobacteria; species Deltaproteobacteria bacterium HGW-Deltaproteobacteria-6. The sequence continues at coordinate 832,576 of PHAT01000005.1, read as the reverse complement.
AGTTCACTGATATGCACGATGTCGATTTTGTCGGCTCCCGCCAGTTTGCAGGCATGCGCCATTTCCATTTCACAGTTGGTGCCGTTGCCGGTAAGGACGATCGCTTTTACTTTGTTGGCCATTGTATAAATCCTGTCTAAAAATTAAGCGGCTTCTGCCACGCATCTTTGAGTTTGCTGATTTTTTCCCTGATGATCAGCTTGCCGTTAAGTCCCGTCACCTGAAAGAGTCCGTCGCCCGCGACAAAGCCGATTTCATTCAGTACGTTTCCGGCCATGATCTTTTCAAACCGGCTTTGATCTTGCGGATGAATGGTAACCACAAAGCGGCTGGCCGTCTCTGAAAATAAGATATAGTCGTTGCGCTTTTTCCCGTTGTAAGGGACATCCCGCAAATCGATATTCATCCCCAGACCGCCCGCAAACGCGGTTTCGATGAGCGCAATGCCCAGGCCCCCGTCGGAGCAATCATGACAGGAGGCAACAAGCCCCGCCCCGATCGCTTTGTGCAGGGCGCGGTATTTTTTAATGGCCTTCTTGACATCCACCTGCGGCACTTTGTTGCCGACGGCGCCATTTTGCGCAAACCATTCGGAGCCGCCCAGTTCATCTTGCGTTTCACCGATCACGTAAACCAGATCCTGAGGGCGCTTGGCGTCCATCGTCACGGCTTTGCGGACATCCTTGATTTTGCCGATGACGGAATAAAGCAGCGTCGGCGGAACGGAAATTTTCGTTTTGCCGATAGAGTAGTCGTTTTTCATGCTGTCTTTGCCGGAAATACAGGGCACGCCATAGGCGGTGGTGTAATCATAAATCGCCATATTGGCGCGCACCAGCTGGGCGAGCTTGTATTCGCCGTCAGGCGTCTTGGCCGATTGCACGGGATCGCACCAGCAGAAGTTATCCAGCCCCGCCAGATGATCCAGATCAGCGCCGACCGCCACGGCATTGCGGATGGCTTCATCAATCGCACAGGCCGTCATGTGATAGGCGTCGATATCGCTGTAACGCGGGCAGATGCCGTGCGCCACAACCACGCCTTCCATCGAATCCAGGAGCGGCCGCACAATGCCCGCGTCCGACGGGCCGTCGTTTTGCGCGCCCACCATGGGTTTCACCACGGAACCGCCCTGAACCTCATGATCATACTGACGGACAACGGATTCTTTGGAACAGATATTCAGACGCGTCAGCATCTGCATCAGCGCTTTGTTCATGTTGGCCGGTTCGGCAAATTTCGGTTCGGCATTTTTCGGCGCAATCCATTTGGCCTGCAGCTTCAGCTGCGGAACGCCGTCATGCATAAATTCCATATCCAGATACGCTACGGTCTTTGCACCATAGCGGCAATGAAATTTCCCGGATTTGGTAAACTTACCCATGGCCGTGGCTTCCACGCCCATCTTGCGGGCCAGTTCCATGAACTTGTCGACTTTTTTGGGATCGACAGCCAGGGACATGCGCTCCTGCGCCTCCGATACCAGAATTTCCCAGGGCTGAAGGCCCGCGTATTTCAGGGGAGCCAGCGACAAATCAATTTCGCAGCCGCCAGAATAAGTGGCCATCTCCCCGATTGACGAAGAAAGACCGCCCGCGCCGTTATCAGTCAGCGCACGATACAGGCCGCGGTTGCGGGCGACGAGCAGAAAGTCCGTCATTTTCTTTTGGGTGATCGGATCGCCGATCTGCACGGCTGTGACGGGTGATCCTTCGTGGAGTTCCTCGGAGGAAAACGTCGCGCCGTGAATGCCGTCTTTGCCGATTCTGCCGCCGGTCATGATGATGACATCGCCGGGTTTGATTTCCTTGCCGTGCGTCGGTTTGCCGTTCAGCTTCGCGGGCATGATGCCGGCGGTGCCGCAATACACCAGGGGTTTGCCTAAATACCGTTCATCAAAAACCAGGCTGCCGTTGACTGTGGGGATGCCGCTCTTGTTGCCGCCGTGCTCCACGCCTTCGCGGACGCCTTCGTAAATGCGGCGGGGATGCAGAATGCGGGGCGGCAGCTTCTTCTTGTGAAAGGGCGAGGCAAAGCAAAACACATCCGTGTTGAAAATCAACTTTGCGCCCAGGCCCGTCCCGAACGGGTCGCGGTTGACGCCGACAATGCCGGTCAGCGCGCCGCCGTATGGATCAAGCGCGGAAGGCGAATTGTGCGTCTCCACTTTAAAAACCAGATTATGATCGTCGTTGAATTTAATGATGCCCGCATTATCCACAAACACGGAAAGGCAGAAATCCTTCTTGCCCTTGGCCTTGCGGATTTTAGCGGTCGAACCTTTAATATATTTTTTGAAAAGCGAATCAATCTTCAATTGATTGCGGCCGTCGGTATAATCGATCCGGCTGTTAAATATTTTATGTTTGCAGTGTTCCGACCAGGTTTGCGCCAGGCATTCCAGTTCCACATCGGTGGTGTTTTCATCCAGTCCGAATTTTTTGCGGGCTTTGATTACGGCGGGATTCTGATAATAAGCCTGAATCTTCTGCATCTCTTCCAGATTCAGGGCCAGCAGTTTTTCCTGGCTGATTTTCAAAAGGCCCTGCGCGTCGACTGCCGCCAGATTGATTTCAGCCACCTGCGGTTCGTCTTTGCCCATCACCTGCGGAACGAAGGCCGGGAGGCCTGCTTTAAAATCGAAGTCGCTTGCGGAAATCACCTGATGGCGCTCGATGAGGTCATTAGCCAATAAACCGGAGCCGATTTTTTCCGCATCCGCCTGAGAAATTTTTCCGCTGATCAAATACTGGCGGGAAGTATAAACACTGACCTTCCGCTCGCCAAGATTGTCGCCAAGCAATAGCGTGACGGCTTCGCGCGCGGTTTTGCCGACGTTGTCGGTCACGCCGGGGCGAAAGCCGACTTCGATGAGCCAGTCGAAATTTTTCGCCAGCGGCCGGTTAATGGAAAACTCCTGAATGACCGGATCGGAAAGAGGCCCTTTGGCCGCTTCCTGCAACTCGGCGGCGCTGAGCTCTCCGGCGATGGTATAAACTTCAATCGTAGCCACACGGGCCACGGCCAGCGCCAGATTATCGATGATACGCTTTTTGGTCTTTTCGCCCAGAGCGTCGCGAATGCCGACTTTAAAACCCACTTCAATTCTATCTGCCATGATTTACCTTGTTTTATCGAATACTTTGATCTGTCTGTTTTTTACTAGACGGTGTTTGTATACTCAAAAGATGTAAATTATGCAACTTACAAATATGTGCGCAAAAACAATGCAGAATTGTTGCTATTTCGACTTTAAATGGCAAACCGGCTATTTGCTGTCGGAAAGCGCCGCACGCAAAACATCGGAGACCGCGTCCTTGTGCTCCACCAGAATGACTTTAATGGCGGCGCTTCTGCCGGTGATTAATTGTCCCAGTTTCTTGCTGTCGATGTCCAGCTGGCAGCCCAGGATCCGGAGATGGTGCTCGGTGAGGGTCTGCTCGATATGGCGGTAAAGGCGCTCCACGCCGTCATTGGAAAACAACAGCAGGCGGGAGATGCGATCCTGCTGCGGCGATTTTGTTTTTTGCAGCATCTCATCGATGCCTTTTTTTTCTGAGGCGAGCTTGTCGAAAATATCATCAAACCCGAAGCGGACGCGTCTTTGCATCCTGGCCCTCTTAATCGCCTCGACAAGCGCTTTGCTGGCATTCAGCACCGGCACTTCCATTTTGCCTTCCGCCCCAAGCCTGGTTTGCCGCGCACCAAGCGCCTCGCGGATTTTTTCCGCGCTGCCTTCGGCCTCCAATTGACGGGGGAAGTTCATATTTTTTAGATTCATATTGATTTTATCCGGTTGGTGCGTATTTTTCTCATACACCTACTATCAAACAACTTTTAAAAGTCCTGACGGTGTGAGTTACAATTTAAAAGATGCAAGGGAAAGCTGAGCCGAAGCGTCTTGTTAGCATTAAAATGCCTCATCGCTTTCAATGTCCCTTACTCCAGATTCTTTAGAACATACAAAATACTTAGCTTTGCCAAAACTCAATCTTGAACACTCGATCATAACAATTATTTCGTTCTGTTTTTTTCCTTTTTTTGTGTGTACTTCGATTTCGCAATTGACCTTGTCTCGTACAATTTCATAATATTGAACATCGTCGAGGATAGCTTCAATTTCCTCATAGGATTTTGCTCTCCATATCGCCTCTTCGCTGATAAGTAGAGCGTCAATTGGCCTCGTATTAAAATCCAGTTTATTACAAATTATTTCTTCTTTATCTTTCTTTTTCATTAGATGCATTTGATCATGCGCATATTGCCAGAATTTTGGTGACAAGATATTGAATATTTCATAAATAGCTGAGGCCCTAATTGATTCGTTTTCTATAATGTTTGAATTTATTATTTGAAGAAATTTAAGGATCAGCATTAAAGGCGCAAAAAAAACAATAAGGATTAATTGAAATGCGGTGAGAAATAACCAGCTAATAACCTTCAGTAATTTATGAACAGTCAAGTCTATTTTACTTTGATAGAGGCGCTCAAATGATTTAAGAAAAAGAGGAAGTAATAAATTGGAGAGTATCCATATTGCCCCTATCCAAATCAAAGTATTTTTCGTCATAATTGTTTAAAGCCAAGAACTAATATAATTGATTTAGTTGTTTTGATTTTCAGTTCAAATCTACTCTAATTAAGGTAGATTTGAAAGATAAAATTTTAAATAAGATCAATGATTATCACTTGAAATATAATACGTCTGTGAAGAATTTACATGCTCAACTACAGGAAGTCCGCATCAACCGAATGAACCGCATTTTATACTTTCTAAGTGGAAAACTTTGCTGCCATTTCTTCCAACTCATCCCAGCGGGCGTATGCCTTTTCCAGATTTGCCTCCAGCGCGGCAAGCTGATTGTTGACATCCAGCACGCGGGAGGGATTGTTGGTTTTATATAAATCAGCGGAATTCAGTAATTCCACAAGCTGCTCTTTTTCTTTTTCCATCTTTTCGATTTTTTGCGGCAGTTCTTCCAGTTCTTTTGTTTCCTTGAAAGACAGCTTTGATTTTTCTTTCGGCTGTTTTTCTTTTTTAGCCTTCGTTTCTTTTGCCGCCGGTTTCGACTGTGTGTTCACGCAGGCGCGCTGTCTGAGCCAGTCGTCATAGCCGCCGACATATTCCTGCAGGCGCCCTTCGCCCTCCAGAACGATTGTGGAGGTGACGACATTGTTGAGAAACGTTCGGTCATGGCTGACCAGTAATATGGTGCCTGTGTATTCCAGCAGGCGATCCTCCAGAAGCTCCAGTGTTTCCGCATCGAGATCATTGGTGGGTTCATCCAGCACCAGCACATTGGATGGCGTGGCAAAAAGCCGGGCCAGAAGCAGCCGGTTGCGCTCGCCGCCGGAAAGAGAGGCCACCGGCGACTTAATCTGCTCGGGCGGAAAAAGAAAATCCTGCAGATAGCCGACAATATGGCGGGGCATACCGTTGATGAAGACGGTGTCGTTGCCGCCGGCAATATTATCCCGCAGGGATTTACTATCGTCAAACTGCGCGCGCAGTTGATCAAAGTAGGCAATCGCAATCCCCGTGCCCAGTCTGATTTTCCCGCCTGATACGGGAAGTTCACCGAGCAGTACTTTGAGCAGCGTGGTCTTTCCGGAGCCGTTGGGCCCGATGATGCCGATTTTATCGCCGCGAATAATCGTGGTGGAAAAAGAATCGATGATTTTTCTATTGTCATAGGCAAAGCTGATTTTGTCGGCTTCCACAACCAGCTTGCCGCTGCGCTCGGCTTCCTGAATGGCCAGTTTCACGCTGCCTTCGCGCTCGCGCCTGCGGGCACGCTCCTCGCGCAGCACCATAAGCGCCCTCACCCGGCCTTCATTGCGCGTGCGCCGTGCTTTAATGCCCTGACGCACCCAGACTTCTTCTTTGGCCAGTTTTTTATCGAATGTCTGCCACTGGCTTTCCTCCGCCTCCTGCATAGCCTGACGCCGTTCCAGGTAAGTCGAATAATTGCAGGCAAAGGAAAACAGCTTGCCGCGGTCTATTTCCACAATGCGCGTGGCGATTTTCTGCAGAAATGTCCGGTCGTGCGTGACAAACAAAATGGTCTTGTCGTAATTTTGCAGAAACTCTTCCAGCCAGAGAATGGAATGGATATCCAGATGGTTGGTGGGTTCATCCAAAAGCAGAATATCCGGCTCACTCACCAGCGCGCGGGCCAGCAGCACCCGCCGCTTCATGCCTGCCGAAAGCAGACGAAATTCGGCATCTGCGTCAAGCGATGTGCGGGAAATCACGGCCTCGACTTTCTGGGAATACTGCCAGGCGCCTGCCGCTTCCAGTTGGTGGTGAACCCGTTCCATTTTTTTCAGAAGATTCTGATCATTGCTCCGGGTTAACTGCACGGAGAGATCGTGATATTCATGCAGCAAATCCAGGTGCTGCTGATCGCCCGCGGCAACCACATCATAGACCGTGCCCGGCAGATCCTCAATGTCCTGGGGCATGAGCGCCACGCGCACATCGCCGCTGCCGCTGATTTCCCCCGCATCGGGAACCAGATCCCTGTTCAGCAGTTTCATCAGCGTGGACTTGCCCGAGCCGTTTCGTCCCAGAAGCCCGATGCGTTCGCCCGCTTCGATCTGGAGCGATGCCCTGTCAATAAGCTGCGGCCCGCCAAAGCTGATGGAAATGTTATTGATCCAAAGTAAAGCCATAGAAACGGACCATGTCATAGTCGATTGGAGCGGGCAAGCGGATTTTTTACGGGGGGGGGATCGATGAAATTCAGGTGCCGCGCTTGATTTTTTCTGAGGCGGACATATGTTAGTGATGAGAGATGAAAGGGAACAGGTCATGATTGAAATCAAGATAACGGAAACAGCGAAAATTGAACTTTTCAAAGTGCTTGAACGTTTTAATGCCCGATCCGTCCGGTTGGTTCAACAGGGCTTTGGCTGAATCGGACCCAGGCTGGCAATGGTTCTGGATGAACCAAAAGATGAAGATGAAATTGTGCACCTGGAAGGCATCAAGTTTGCTTATGACAAAGAGGAAAAAGATTTGTTTCATCAGACTTTGATCGACTATAAAGACTCCTGGTACGGTGAGGGATTTACGGTCTGCTCCCCGTTGTCCGAACCATGCTGAAATAAATTTCCCCGGCTCAGCCTTTCATCAAGACGCAAACCCGACTCAATTCCCGCCGGGAGTTTGATCCTTGCTTTCCCCGATTTTTCTGAAAAACGGCCGGATCAGGACAGGAATCAGAAAAGCACAGACGGCAACGGCAATGCCGATCACTAGCCCCCGGACATTCCCCCTGAGGATCAACTCTCCCAGAGAGCTGCCGAACGCCACAAAAGCGATGCAGGCCGGAAGCATGAAAACGAAAGTGCTCCACAGGTAATGACGAAAAGGAATGGGCGTCAGACCGAAAAGATAATTCAAGAGGTTGAAGGGAAAGACGGGAATCAGACGGGTAAAGGCAACGGCCTTCCAGCCGTGCTCGGTCACTTTATCCTGAAGCCAGTTCCATCGTTCTTCCGCAACCCGGGATTTAACGGTGTCCTGGAGCAAATAGCGGGACAGGAAAAAAGGCAGACAGGAACCGATCGTCGCCCCGGAAATGGCGAATATCACGCCCCAGACCGGCCCCCAGAAGAACCCTGCCGCCAGAGTGAGGGGGATAGCGGGCAGAAACAACGAAGGCGCAACGGCATAGATGCATAAAAAAATAAGGGGAGCCGCCACCGGATAACGCCCGAGGAGAGCCGTCAAAGCTGCCGCTGAAAAGACATTCTGCTGCGTCAGATACACGCCGCCTGAAATCAGCAGAACCATCAGGATAGCCATTAAGAATTTTAACGTTTTAAGTCTGGCCGTCATCGACAGCAGAAAACGATTGGCCCATTGGACCGGGCTGGAAAGAACCTTTCCGCGCGGGACCTTTCGGCTCAGGCCCTCCAGAAGGTGGACCGCTTTTGCCCCCCGCGTAAGAAAGCGGTTCCGGCAACCGGCGCAATAGGTAACCAGCGTCGCACCTTTTGCCTCCCTGACGATCTGATCCAGAAAGCAGTCGGCAAGTATAGGCCATGTGGCGCTAAGCCCGCCGCCTGCGCCGCAGCACCGGGCTTCGGACGGCCCGGAAGAAGCGGATTTTTTATCTTCCGGCGGCGGCTGCAGATGACTGAATATCTCTTGCGCATTAATCCTGATGTCTTCCCGGCGCGCGGACGCACAGGGATGATGAAGATAAGCCGCTCCTGCCCATTTTTTTTCAAAAAGCTCCGTCGGCAGCAGCTCCATAATAAAAATAACCTCGATGTCCTTCAAATGGCGCGTCAGGAGCTTGTGGCAATTCAGACAACCGGTGATCACCTGCCTGACGCCGTGATCGTGAAGACGCTGGTTGATGTTCTGCAAAGCGGCATAGGCTGTTTGCAGATCGCCCAGTCCGTAAACCGGATCGTAACAGCAATCCAGCGCCAGACCGACCTTCCGGTGCAACCGGCCGCCGAGGATTGCGCAAAGCTCCCGGACCAGTCCCGGTTCGCTTCCGGCCAGCGTGCAACCCGGCCAGAAAACCGTCTCCGCGCTTCCATAAAAAGAAAAGGGAAACCCATGGCCGGCTTTCGCAAACGCCCTGGCGCCTTCCAACGCCGTCCCGACCGGCAGCGGCATCTGCCGCTCACGAACAAGCCTTTCTTTTGCCGCAAAAAAAGCATCAGACGGCGACAGGTGCAGGGGGCATACCGTCTCACACCGCCCGCAGGAGGTGCAGTAAAAAGACACCTCCGGACATCCGGCCAGAATTTCTTCCGGTGTTCCGAATTCCGACAGGAACGGGCATACTTTCCTGCAGATGCCGCAAGCCGCGCATTTTTCTTTAAAATCATTCACCGGTTGATGATTCCCTTTGCTTCTAAAAATTTCATGACCTTTGATGCTCCTGCCGCGTCGCTGTTTCTTGCATAAAATTGCCGCAGATCATCGGGCTCATCGATATCCCACCACTCTTCAACTTGCGCCGTTACAAGTCCGGCTTCGGCAATACGCCGGAGCGTTTCCGATAAGACACCGGACGTACTCCAGGGAATGCCGGAAAACATCGGGCGGCACAGGCTGGCCCGGTTGCAGCCAACCAGATAATAGCCGCCGTCCCGGCTTGGCCCGAGCACAACGTCAACCACCTCAAGTTTATTAAGGGCATCATTCACCAGCCGGGCAGGCAGATCGGGGATGTCACTTCCCACCAGCACGCATCTTTCAAAGCCCAGCGCAAAGACATCCTCCAGAGCAAAATACATTCGACAACCGATGCCACTCCCCCGCTGCTGCATCAAACGCACTCCCGGAAAGTCAGGAAACATAATGCCTGCGGGTCCCGCATACACAATAATCGTTTCGGCGTTCACCTGATGAGTCATGGCCGCGATATCCGAAAGAAAGCACGCATAGAGTTCGTACGCCACATCATCGCCAAGCGTTCGGGCCAGACGCGTTTTTACCGCGCCCCGTTCGGGATATTTCAGAAACAGGATAAAAGCGTTTCCGTTCATTGAGGCGACACCTCGATATAATCCACATATCCGGTTGCCTTCTCTCCGGTGTTATCCGCATCGCTCATAATCGCGATAGTTGCCTCCCGGGGAGGATCGGCTCCGAAGGCCTTGCGGTAATCTTCCAGAGCGTTCACCTGTTCATCGACCCATTGTCCTGCGCGATCCGGGCCTTTCTGCAGGAGAATCATCTGCGCCTTGGCCGTATAAGGGTTCGGTAAAATGCGGTCGGGATATTTCTTATTGGCCCAGATGTAGTTGAGGCTGCTGTGCGGCGGATAGTCGCCGTAAAAAAGCTTCAGGGTTTTATACTGCGCCTTTTCCCACGCACCTGCCTTTTCCGGATCATATTTAAACACCACGTAGATGCGCAAGGGGTAGTCGTCGCCGGACTTCTTCTTTTCATCGCCTGCCTGGTAGACATTGGAAATCTTCCATCTCCATTGGATGATCGGCGTTTTATAAATATTAAAACTCCCGGCATGGATGATGCCCGACGCGGAGCGGTCCGCCACCGCGACAAGAAAACTTTTCGAGTCGTCCTTCTGAATACGATAGGTGCTGTGGCGTGGTATTTTAGGAAAGGTCAGCGGCTTCCAGTTAGTAAGCGAATTGAACTCCTCGCGAAACCCCTGCTCCATCATCTGCGCTGAAAGAGGTGCGGCACTTAACATCGAAACCGCCGCCAGAATAATCAGAAATTTGTTCATCTTAATTCCCGTTGCTCTTGGTAATAATATTTCACCAGCCGCTCTGCCGGTACGCCCAGAAGATAGAGTGTCTGAATCACCCAGTTCCTGGCAATGGTATAGGCCACGCCGTCTTTTTCCCATTTTCGCGAAGAGGTCATCACGGTCTGAGGCAGGATGATGATGCGCCCTCCCCGCCGTTTCACGCGCTTCATCAGTTCCACGTCTTCCATTAAAGGAATCTCCGGATAGCCGCCCATCTCCTCAAAATAATTCCGCAGCATGAAAATCGCCTGGTCGCCGTAGGGCACACGCGTCAGACGGTGCTTCCAGGAAGCGCAGCGGCCGATGATCTGAAATATCCGGCGGCCGTTCCGGATGCCCAGATCAAAAGCGCCGCCGATAAAACGTCCATCGGAAAGCGCCGCCATGATTTTAAAAAATACATTTTGCGGCAGGTGCGTATCGGCATGCAGAAAAAGAAGAATATCTCCGGCTGCCCGGGCGGCGCCCGCATTCATCTGTTTTGCCCGGCCTGCGGGTGCGATCAGAGTGATAACGCGGGAATCCGCAATCTGCCTGATGGTGCCGCCCGATGGGTCGCCGTCTGCGACAATCACTTCGTATGGAATCCCGGCGGCAGCGACTTTCAGTGAATTCAGCGCTTCATTGATTTGTGCGCCTTCATGGAGAGCCGGAATGATGATCGATATTTTCATGCGGCTATATCCCTGTCGTCGTCCCCTGGCAGGATGATCCACTGCCCGCGACACATCCATAACAATGATTATTGATGACGATCTCGCGGTTTTTGAGCTTTTCAAGATCAAAAGTCATGATATTTTTCGGCGCACCGTGATTGACGGTAAGCCCCAGCATCTGGTTGAAGTCGCAGTCATAGAGCGATCCGTCCCATCCCACGGAAAGGGTGGTCCGGCACATCACGTTATCAACCGCAGCCGGGTTGAATGAGCGGCACAGTGTGGAGAGATAATCGTCAAGATTGTCGGATTCAATCAGGTAATCCAGATAGCGCCCGACCGGAAGATTCGTGAGGCAGAAAAGCCGGTTAAAATGGACGCCATGCTCAGCCAGAAGCCGCGCATGATATTCGCGCTCGAGAGCCGCCTGTGATCCCGGAAGATAGGCGCCCACCGGGTTGTGGACGATGTCGATAAACATGCCGCTTCCCGCCACGCCGTAGCCCCGCAAATTAAGTTCATGAAGCGATTCAATAACCCTGCTGAAAACACCGGCGCCGCGCTGGCGGTCGGATTTGACCTCCATATAATCCGGAAGCGATGTCACAATCTCGACTTTGTTTTGCGTAAAAACATCCATGAAATGGCGATACGGCGCATCCAGAAGCAGGGTCAGGTTGGAGCGGACAATCAAACGCCGGTTCAGCCCTGCCGCCTCATGAATAAACCATTCGAGATGCGGGTTCATTTCGGGCGAGCCGCCGGTTATGTCAATCGTTGCGATCGGCAATGAGGAGAGAACCTCCAGGCATTTTGCAAGAATTGGCCGGGACATGATCTCGGAACGCGCAGGCCCCGCATTAACGTGACAGTGCCGGCAGGAGAGATTGCAAATACTGCCCAGGTTGATCTGCAAAATATCAATGCCCTTGGCCGTAAGCGGGAATTTGTTGATGGCGCGGATCCTGCGGGCAAACGAAGGACTGTCGCCAATCCGGCCAAGCATATGAAGCTGTTCGCAAGCGTCCACTACATTTCCTTCTTTTTGATGATTTTTCGCATCTGCGTGGTATGCGCCAGTGTGACGCCCGCCATCATGGCCGCACCCACATGCGCGGCTTCCATCATCTCCTCGCTGGAAATGCCCAGCGACATGCACTTCGTGGTAAAGGCATCGATGCAATACGGACAGTTCTGCGTCATCGCCACGGTCAGTGCAATGAGTGATTTCTCCCGCTCCGTGAGCAGGCCCGCCCCGGTGGCCGCGCCGTAATATTCAAAAAATTTATTTCCCTGGTCAGCCGCCCATTCGGTAATATCCGGAAAGTCGGCCAGATCTTTCGGCTCATAGTAATTCATACCCGCCTCCTCAAAAGATTATTGATCCCTGAACACATAACATACAAATATTATGATCGTCATATAACATCAGACAGATAAAATGGGCACCCTGCTTTTTCCGGATTCAGTCCTGATCATCGTTGCGGGTAATATCATGATATGCCTCCCCCGAAGAAAGAAAAAGCGGTAATTATTTGTTGGTTTATCAATAATTCTCATGTTTTCCCGAGCTTGCGCCTTCAACCTCCCTGCTCATCGTCATGCGGGAGTATGCACTCTATTAGGGAAGGCACATCTCTGCAAATGAATAATAGTTATAAACCGCCAATATTTATAACTATTATCTATTGGATATAGGCTGCGGAATAATATATCCCTAGTCCCGGCAAATAAAGCAATACGAGAAGGAGTAATCATTAATGAAAGCAGGCGTTGAACCATTAGTAAATGACGGCTTTGCCGGTGAAGCTACAAAACGGACATTGGCCTATCTGCAAAAACAGCGGGAACAGGGAAAGAACATTGTCGGCACCTACTGCAGTTATGCTCCCCTGGAACTCATTCGGGCCGCAGGCGCCGCGCCGGCGATGTTGTGCGCCTTTGCCAATAAAACCATCGAAGCGGCGGAAACGGTTCTTCCGGCCAATCTCTGTCCGCTCATTAAATCCAGTTACGGCTTCATCAAAACAGATACCTGTCCTTTCTTTGCCATCTCGGAAGCGGTCATTGCCGAGACCACCTGCGACGGCAAGAAAAAAATGTTTGAGTTAATCTCGCAGATTAAACCGATGCATGTCATGGATCTGCCGCAGCTTCCCGACCAGGAGGAAGCCCTGAACAGCTGGACGGCCATGGTCAAAAAACTCAAAGGCTTTCTGGAGACAACCTTTGACCGTAAAATTGACGACAAAGACGTGGAGAAAGAAATTCAGGCAACCAATGAAAAAAATCGCCTGATGAATAAAATATTTGATTTTGCCGCACTCACCCCGACGCCGGTCAGCTGGCTGGAGTTTTATGATCTGACTTACCTGGGACAGGCCTCAAACACGCAGGACATGCTGCCACTGCTCAAGGATTGCGTCGCCAGACTCGAAAAGCGCGTAGCCGATGGTATTTATCACGGGGAAAAGAATTCTCCCCGCGTTCTGGTCACCGGCTGCCCGGTAGGCGGCGACGCCACGAAAGTTTTTAAGATCATCGAAGACGCCGGAGGCGTGATTGTGGTTCTGGATTCCTGCACCGGCATGAAGCCTTATGCCAGTCTGATTGCTGAAAACACGCCGGACCCATACGCGGCGCTGGCGCGCCGGTATCTGGACCTCCCCTGCTCCTGTATGACGCCCAACACCCGCCGTCTGACGGAGCTGGATAGAATGATCGAGCGCTTCAGGCCGGATGTGGTCGTCGATGTGGTGCTTCATGCCTGCCATTCCTACAATATTGAATCACACAAGATTAAAGAACATGTTACGGGAAAGTATAAAATGCCGTTTTTGAAAATCGAAACGGATTACTCGCAAAGCGATGCAGGGCAGATTCGCACCCGCGTGGAAGCCCTGCTGGAAATGGTGCATAAATCGTAAACGACGGACGTCGGCTATCGGGCACGGAAACCCTGAGATGCACCGCACGAGATACGAGCAACGAGATACGAGGGATACTAAAATGAGTGATATTAAAATCGTCAACGCCACAGGGCTTGCCTGCCCGCAGCCGGTGGTTCTGGCCAAACAGGCAATTGAAACAAACGACAAGGTTAAAGTGATTGTCGATAACGACACGGCGCTGGAAAATGTCCAGCGTCTGGGAACAAAGCTGGGCTGCGACGTGAAAGTTGAAAAGAATAGTGACGGCAATTACGAAATCGATCTGGCGCGCAAAGCAGGCGCGCCTTTACCGGCCCAGGATGTTTCCGTATCGTGCAACGCTTCCGCCGACGCTTCCGGACCTTTCGTCATCGTCTGCGCCGAGGACAAAATGGGACGGGGCAACGATGAGCTCGGCGCCGTTTTGATCAGGGCTTTCCTGCACACAATCTGCCTGCAGAAGGATAAACCTGATGTCATGATCTTCTACAACACCGGCGTAAAACTTACCATCCAGGAATCAGAAGTTCTGGATGATTTGAAAGAACTGGCGGCAGCCGGCGTGGAAATGCTGGTTTGCGGTACATGCCTGAACTATTTTGAACTTAAAGACAAAATGGGCGTTGGCGTGGTCTCCAATATGTATGACATTGCCGGAACCATGAGCAAGGCCTCGCGATTACTGACGCCATGAATACGCATACATCATATCATGTAATGCTCTTCAAGTCGGTGAGCTACGCCTTAAAGGCGGAAAAGATTCTCAAGGCTGAAAAGATCCCGCACAAGCTGATTCCCGTCCCCAAGCAGATCAGTTCGGACTGCGGGATCTGTCTGCGCTTCGAACCGGCTTTTCAGGACAAAATCAAAGCCGCTCTGACCGACAAAGTGGAAATGGTAGAGATCAGAGCGCTGGAAAAGTAGCCAAATCATGAACCGAAATGCCTGTCAGTTATTTCACACCTGAAGACGATGGTCATATCGGTTTAAAATTGTCAAATCAACTGTTAGAAGGAGGAATAAAAAATGAAAAAGTGTTTTACAGTCGTCGCGTTGCTGTCTGTTTTTGCTCTGGCGGCCTGCGCAGGGCACGGCACTTCGGTTAAAGGTAATGAAATCCCCATTGAAAATGCAGCTGTTAAACTTGTATCGGATGTGAAGGCTGGTGGTTACAAGCTGGTAACGACTTCTGAATTGAAAAAAAGTCTCGACGCCGGTAAAAAAGTTACCATTATCAGCACACTTCCCGCTGAAGAAGATAAAGCTTTTGGCATAATTCCCGGCGCACTAAGTGCCCCCCTGCCCAAGACGGAAAAGGAACTTACCCCGGCTGACAAGATCAACCTGCTGAAAGTTGCCGGCTCCGACAAGGAGAAAGAAATTGTGGTTTACTGCGGTTTTGTCGCCTGCAGAAGAAGCAGTATCGGGGCAAAAATTCTTGTTGATGAAGGTTACAAAAACGTTTCCAAATACCCCGGTGGAATCACGGCTTGGATTGAAGCAGGCTATCCAATTGTAAAGTAAATTATTTTATTAAATATGATAGGGGGTCTTAAACGGCCCCTATCGTATTTTTCGCCGGCAAAAGGACGAGGCGGCAGAGAGAAAAAGTCTTCAACGGAAGCTTGGTTAATGTTTTGAGGTAAACTTATGTGGATAATGCACAGATTACACATTTTTTTTGTGATCACTTTTTGTGTCGCGGCCTTGTGTTTAACCGGCTGTGTAATGAAAAAGCCGGGAAGCGAAGACGTCAACAGACAGATCAGAGTATTTAATATTGCCCTCTTTGCGCCAGCCGACCAAAGCGCGATTAACGGCGTTTCGCCCCGCAGAGAACCATGCATCAGCGGATATGAATTCTACTATGACGATCTTGACGTTGTGGTCAGCTTTCGCCATAACAACCGGGTTTTCCGCATCACCACCCGCAATAAAAAAACCAGCATGTTCGGCATTGCCCCTGGGGATTCCTTTCTTCAGGCGAAGGAGAAAATCACGCAGCTGGGATTTACGCAGTCCTATACGCCGCATAAATTTGTCAGAGACTGGTGCTTATTTACATTGCTGGTCGATGAAAAAAATAATGTATTCGGCATGACGGTCGAAATATTGGACTAATGGATTCCTTCCGGTCAGCCGGCCATCGCCGGCTTTCGGACTTTATAAGTCAAATTGAAAATAAAAATTTTCTGTTATGTCTGTTGATAAGCCATTGTGTCCGGCCCATTGAATGTCCTGCAACACTTTTGTAAAGAGTGCGTCAGACACACCTCATTAACTGTCCTTACAAATTTATCTGCAAACGATCTCCGATATTTATTCCCGATATTTCCGGCAAACGTGTCGCCGGATGAAATGTTTTTCCCCAAGGTGAAACCGGTCGGATTGTCATGCAGCACAGACAATAGATACAGGGAATAATGCATCGGACTATATTCCCTTTAGTAATTTGACATATTATTTATAGTCATATATAGGCACCGCAGCAGGAGGTTGATTATCCAATGGAAGGAAACTATATGACTGAAAATACAGCAAACAAAGAATGGGAACCGAAGATCGCCGCGATCGTCTGCAACTGGTGCACATACGCGGGAGCGGATCTGGCCGGCATCAGCAGGATTCAGTATCCGCCGAATGTCCGGATCATTCGCGTTCCCTGCACGGGAAGAATCAATCCTTTTTATATCGTCAAGGCTCTTCAGGAAGGGGCTGACGGCGTTCTGGTTTCCGGTTGTCATCCGGGTGAATGCCACTATCTATCCGGAAATTTAGTGGCACGCCGCAAGTTTGCCGCGTTAAAGAGTTTCCTGACATACATCGGTGTGGAAGGCAACCGGACCATCTTCACCTGGGTTTCCGCCTCTGAAGGCGACCGTTTTGCCCAGGTTATCAGGGGCGTCACGGCAAAAGTCAAGGCGCTGGGACCTGCAAGCAAACTGGTCAAAAAAGTTCAGGAACAACGCGGATAGCATCCGCAAACCCCAAGGGCTTCTACACAAGCTCTTTTTGGCGCACCCGGGCAGATCAGCCCGGATTGCGGCATCGGCCTGCGCTTTGAGCCATCATGGCAAACCGTAATTCAAACGGCGCCGGCGGACAAAGGCAAATTCGAAGAAGTCCGTCCGCTAACGCATTAATATCCAACCTCTCTGGTGACCGGGTTAGTCGGCTGGAGCCGGCCTTTGGACTTCAAATCCAATGGGTGAACGATAAAGAAGTTCACTGTTCAGTTCGATTCTGAACCCGGCCTGTCATCAATATTACGCCACACCTTCTATGTTTTGTTTGACATACGCAAACAATTCTCTTATGATCCCCGTCGTGAAAAATATATCGATTGATCGCCCCCCTCGCAGCAAGCCGTCGAGGCATGAAATGAACGCTTTTATATCGCAGTAAGCCGGGGCGAATGAACGCTCGTCCCGCTTGAGCGGTTTTAAAGGAAGGACACCCGGACCGTGAAAAAAACCGTCAGAGAAATCTTTTATATTCTGGCCATACTGGGATTGTTCACCGCTTCAGCCCACGCTGCCGACATCAGTCTATCCATTGCGGCAAGCCTTCGGGAGGCTGTCACGGAACTTTCGGCGAGCTTTTCAAAGAATAATCCCGACATAAAGTTTATTTATAATTTTGCCGGATCAGGAGCGCTTGCCAAGCAGATCGCAAACGGCGCTCCGGCGGATCTTTTTTTCTCCGCCAATTCGGAATGGATGGATTTTCTGAAAACAAAAAAGCTGCTGGATGAAAATCACACGGATATTCTCGCGTTCAACTCTCTTGTTTTTGTCGGAAGGCCTGATTGGAAAGTAAAGACCATCCGGGATCTGCCCGCACTGGAAAAAATCGCCATCGGAAGCCCGAAGAGTGTTCCGGCGGGACAGTACGCCATGGAGGCGCTCACCAGGGCCGGTGTTGACAAAAAGCTCGAAAACAAACTGGTCATGGCCAGAGACGTCCGGGAATGTTTGATGTATGCTGAAAGAGGCGAGGTTTCCGGCGCGTTTGTCTATAAAACGGATGCCCTGCAAATGGCCAGGAAAGTAAAAATTCTTTTTGATGTTCCGCAGGAGCTTTATTCGCGGGTGACCTATCCCGTCTCGCTCACGGTGTCCGGAAGCAAAAAGAAAGCAGCGGCGGCATTTTACAACTATCTCCAGACTACTGAAGCGAAAGGAATCCTCACAAAATACGGATTTGTGACAAAGTAATTTCATATGCCTGCTTTCAGTCATTCGGATTATCTCGCCATCCTGCTGTCCCTGAAGGTTGCCACGGTGGCAACCTTCCTGTCCCTGCCGTTCGGCTTTATCGTGGCCTATCTCATGACCTACAAAAAATTCCGGGGACGGGTTGCCCTGGATGTACTTGTCAATCTGCCGCTGACGCTGCCACCGGTCGTCATCGGCTATTTACTGCTGCTGCTTCTGGGGAAAAACGGGTGGATCGGCCTGTGGGTCTTGCAGCCGCTGGGAATTAATATCATTTTCACATGGAAGGCGGCGGTCATCGCCACGGCGGTGGTCGGCTTCCCGCTGATGGTCCGATCGATCCGGACGGGCATGGAAACCATTGACGGACGGCTCATCGAGGCGTCCCGCACCCTGGGCGCGGCACCGCTGGACACCATTATCACGGTGATTCTGCCGCTTTCCTATCGCGGGCTGATCGCTGGATCTCTGCTCATGTTTGCGCGGGGACTGGGTGAATTCGGCGCCACAATCATCGTGGCCGGCAACATCCCCGGCGTGACACAAACCATTCCGCTCGCCATTTATGAATATGTCAGTTCTCCCCGCGGGGATGCGATAGCTATAGCCCTGTGCATCGTTTCGGTCACCATTTCGGTCGCTGTGCTTGTTTTCCACGAGTGGCTGGGCAGACGCATGGTTAAGGTGGACTGACATGGAATTGCGCATCAATGCCCAAAAAAAACTGAATCCGTTTTTTCTGGATGTGGATTTTACCATTGAAGGCGACCGGATCGGGATTTTCGGCCCCTCAGGATGCGGCAAGTCCACCCTGGTGAGCCTTATTGCCGGGTTGACCGATCCGGACCGGGGGCGCATTCTCATCAATGGACAGCCCGTTTTTGATCGTGAATCAAAAGTGAATATTCATGCCCAGCACCGGCGGATCGGCATGGTCTTTCAACGACCTCATCTCTTCCCGCACCTGAGCGTCAGGGCCAACCTCCTTTACGGCTACAAGCGTTGTGCGGAGGATCAGCGCAAAATCACCCTGGAGCATCTGGTCGATGTTCTGCAGATCGGCGATCTTCTTCACCGGGGAGTCAACAACCTGTCCGGCGGCGAGCAGCAGCGGGTGGCGATCGGCCGGGCCGTGCTTTCCAATCCGCGCATGCTGATCATGGACGAGCCTCTTTCCGCTCTGGATGACAGCCTCAAGTTCCAGATCATTCCTTTTCTCAAGAAATCCTGCGAAGCATTTGCCATCCCTTATCTGTTCATTTCCCACTCCCTGACGGAAATGAGGATCATGACCGAGCGGGTACTGAGCATGACCGACGGGTGCGTTACCGGACAAATGACGGCGGGGGAACTGGCCCGAAGCGCAATGGGAAAAAGTCCGTTTCCCTATACAAATCTTCTGCAGCTCAAGGGGCCGCGCCGTATTGACGGAATGGTTGCCTACCGTTTCGGAGACGGCGAACTGTTTATTTCCGGCGGCGGCCGGGATGAAGCCCTCTATGAGCTTTCCTCCACGGACATTATCCTTTTCAAGCGCCACCCCGCAGCGATCAGCGCCCGCAACCTTTTGAAATGCCGCGTCGGCGAAATATTCGAAGCAGGCGGAAGAATGGGCATCGGGCTTTTGTGCGGCAATGAAAAGCTTGTCGCGGTGGTTGTGAAGGAGTCTGTTGACGATCTGGAAATCCGGGAAGGCGTGGAAGTCTACGCCGCCGTCAAAGCAACGGCTTTCAGGGAACTGGGCTGAGCCATCATCATTACGTATCCGACGATAAAATAAACACGTCAGAGCATATCCGGCACAATACTATTGGCATCATGTCAACGTGCAAACATCTCCGGTCATTACTCATGGGTATAGTCCGGATAAAAAGGTATAGGACAAATAATATTAAGCTATTGCCGGTAAGGTGAGGCTTTGAGACTTTTGATCATATGGTTGTCGTTTCACCCCGGGCTGCGGCATCGATCTCGGTCTTTGTTATCATAAATCCGCTCGAAGTCGTTTGACATCAAGAACCCGCTTTGTTATACGTAAGAAAGTAATGGTCTGTTGTGATGCCGAATTCATTCGGATACAGATGATCAGTAAAAGGTAAGTTTTCCCAGAACCCGTAATTTAAAACAGGCATCTTGCCAAGGAGATCAAAATTATGAATAAAAATGAATACAAGAAGATCATTTCCCTTGCCATAGAGCGGGAAGTGGAAGCTTACACGTTTTACCATGCAGTGGCAGACAAGGCTCAGGATAAAGCTATTAAATCTATCTTCAACTCTCTTGCTGAAGAAGAGCAGATGCATAAAATTACGTTAAAAGAATTTTTAAATGAAGCTCCGGATACCATGCATTTTTCAGAATCAGCCGATTACAAAATCGTGGATGCGCTTCCCACGCCACCGCTCACGGCCGATCTTAAACCTGTCGAAGGCCTTGTTATTGCGATTAAAAACGAGCTGGAAGCGATGCAGATGTATACGCAACTGGCCAATGCCAGCACCGACCAGGCGCAGAAAAATACTTTTCTGGAACTTGCCTCCATGGAACGCGGACACAAGAACAAGCTTGAGGATATCTATACCAACATGGCTTTCCCCGAGGTCTGGTAGGAAACAACGGGGTGCATCGGGGAAGGGCCGGCCATTTGAAGACGTCGAGCGCCTTTGCGGTCCGGGTAACCGGGTTTTCATGA
This sequence comes from Deltaproteobacteria bacterium HGW-Deltaproteobacteria-6, assembly GCA_002840435.1. Taxonomy (NCBI): domain Bacteria; class Deltaproteobacteria; species Deltaproteobacteria bacterium HGW-Deltaproteobacteria-6. The sequence continues at coordinate 811,828 of PHAT01000005.1, read as the reverse complement.
AATTTTATACAGAGTGCTGCGCCAAACGTTAACAGCCCGGGCAACTGTTTCTATTGCGGGTGAATGATTCGCGCTGAAAAGCAATGAACCGCTGTGACAAATCGGCATGATGCAGCCGCTGCCGGTACGCTATTTTAAAAAATTGATTTCGATAAAATCCGCAACCGCTTTGGGATTATTGAGATCAAGACAGGGAACATCCACGTCCAGCTTTACATCCGAGGCCACAGCCATCAGATTATCTTCTTTGGCGCTGATCAGTTCGCGCTTGAGTTCGGAACGGAAAACTTCGATCTTCGGATAGTCATTCACCTTGAACCCTTCGGTGAGAATGATATCCGCATCGTGAATAAATGTGTCCCGGATTTCCTCAAAGGTATGATCATGATCCACGTCCGAAACAAGCGCCAGTTGATGCGGCGATGAAACGACAGTCAGATGCGCTCCGGCCTTTTTATGCCGGTAACTGTCCTTGCCTTCATGATCAATATTAAAACCATGCTTGTTGTGCTTGATCGTGGCCACGCGATAGCCCCGGCCGACCAGATCGGAAATTATTTTTTCCAGCAGAGTCGTCTTTCCGGAATTGGACTTACCGACAATGGATACGATAGGTATAGTCATTTTTCCCTTAAATTCCTTTATTTGGCAGTTACATACCATATTATAGTGACCGTGCCAATTTTTTAACTGATCATCCGTTAAGATTGCTTGACATCACTGAAAACTGTATGATATAGAACGAGCGTTCTATTCGTAAAACGACTCATTTTGTCCGGGATGGCGTACGTTAAGTTGAAATAATTTGACACGCCATAAAAAAGAAGTTAGGTTTCAAAAACCTAACTCATTGATAATAAATGACATTATAAAAGGATCAGCGTGGCGGTCGCAAGAAAAGATCAAATTATTAAAATACTGGCAACGGGCTTCGGTTCGGGCTTGTCACCTGTCGCGCCGGGAACGGCAGGCACGCTGATCGGCATTTTGATTTGTCTTTGCTCTTACCCTCTGTCCGACCCTTTTCGCTTGCTCTTTGTCGTGGCCATATCGGCTGCCTCTATTTATGTAGCCGGGCAGGCGGAAACTCTTTTCGGAAAAAAAGACGATCAGCGGATCGTGATTGATGAAATCGCCGGCTTGCAGGTCACCATGCTGCCCGTGGCCATTACCGGATTGCATCTTTGTGCGGCGTTTGTGCTTTTCCGGATTTTTGATATCTGGAAGCCTTTTCCGGTAAATCGCCTTCATAAGTTACCCGGTGGCTGGGGCGTGGTGGCCGATGATCTCGGCGCGGGTGTTTGCGGCGGAGCAATATTGTTATTGTTAACCTATTTATTTAAATTTTAATATCAATGGAGCAGCTTTGTAAAATGAGCCGCGGCAAGGCGCAAAAACCATGAGGAGTGAAGCGCACTTTCTCAAGGGTAACCTCGAGCGCCCTTCAGGGTATCAGGTTATACGCCGCAACAACGAGGGGAGCAGCCTAACGCTGCATATGGACACGCATGCCCTTTAGGGTTTTTGCAGAGTGAAGGGGTATTATGAAAATCGGGATTCTAACCATCGGCAACGAATTAATGAACGGGCGCACCGCCGACACAAACTCGTCCTTCATCGCGCGGGAAATCAGCCTGCAGGGCTGGCAGGTGGAAACGATGATGTCGGTCGGCGACGATTTTGAAATTATCAAAACCCGCTTGCATTATCTTTTAACTTTTACGGACGCGGTGATCTGCACCGGAGGCCTGGGGCCGACAGCCGATGATATCACGACGGCCGCGGTCGCCAAAGCGTTTGGCCTCCCGCTGCACACGGATGAAAAAGTTCTGGCCAGGCTGAAAGAAATATTTGTTCAGTATAACCTGTGCTGGACGGAAAACAACGCCAAACAGGCCCTGTTTCCCGCGGGCGCGGAAGTCATTCCCAATCCCGTCGGCACCGCCGCGGGATTCGCGCTCCCGGTGAAGGACAAACTGGTTTTTGTCATTCCCGGCGTTCCGTCTGAAACGCACCGGATGCTGCCCGAAGGCGTTATTCCCTTATTGCGGAGGCATTTCCCGCAGCCGGTCGGGCACATCGTCAAGCAGACCATTAAAACATTCGGCCTTTCCGAGGCGGCGGTGGATGAAAAACTGGCCGATTTTAATTTTGAAGCTCTCGGCATCAGCGTCGGTTTCTATCCCGTCTTCCCTGAAAATCATCTGGTGCTGATTGCGCGTGCCGACTCCGAAGAACAAGCAAACAAAAATTTGCAGGAGGCCATTAATGGCGTAACGACGCGCCTCTCCGATTGTATTTTTTCTTACAGCGAACAGACACTCGAAGAAATTATCGCCGCGGCACTCACCCGGAAGAAGCTGACCATTGCCGTGGCCGAATCCTGCACGGGAGGAATCATCGCCAATCGCCTCACCGATGTTTCCGGAAGTTCCGTTTACTTTGACCGTGGCCTCATCACTTACAGCAATGAAGCCAAAATCAGCCTGCTTGGTGTTCCCGCCTACATCATTGAAAAGCATGGCGCCGTGAGCGAAGAAACGGCGCGCCTGATGGCCGAAGGCGTCCGCAAGCTTGCGGGAACCGATCTGGGCCTGGCCGCAACCGGCATTGCGGGACCCACCGGCGGAAGCAAGGAAAAGCCGGTCGGCACGGTTTATCTGGCGCTGGCTGACGCAAACGATACCGTTTGCCGTCATTACCGGTTCCGCTGGGACCGCAAAAGAAACAAACTGGTTTCTTCCGAGACGGCCCTCATGATGCTGAAAAACTATTTACAGGAGAAAAAATAGTTGATGCCCGCTGAAAAAAACATTCGAGCTTTTCTGGCCATTGAACCACCGGAAGATATTTTGCAGGCGATGGTTCGGCTGCAGGAAAAATTAAAGCGGGAGATCAGCGGCAAGCTGAGCTGGACAAGGCCGCAGGGACAGCATCTCACGTTAAAGTTTTTCGGCGATATTTCAACGGAAGATGTAAAAAATATCTCTGCCGCCGTGCAAAACAGGGTGGCGCCAAAATTGTCCTTGCATCTGAAAATTGAAAAGCCGGGCGTATTCCCGGATGCCCGAAAGCCCAGGGTTCTCTGGTGCGGCGCGTCGGGCGATGTGGAAAAGCTCTCCGCCCTCCGGAAGCAACTGGATGGTGATTTTGCGGCTATCGGGTTTCCCGAGGAAGACCGGCCTTTCCGGGCGCATCTGACGCTGGCCCGCATTAAAGATCCACACGGGCTGACGGGGCTAGGCGAGGCTTTAACCAAACACAGCGCTTTTGCCGCCGGAGAATTTACCTGCAATGAATTGATTCTGTTTCAAAGCAAACTGACTCCGCAGGGAGCAATTTATACCAGGCTGGCAGCATTTCCGCCAGCCGGATAATACAGGTAGGGAACAGTCGCGACTGTTCCCTACCACTAATAAAATTACAAGGTGAAGGAGGTCATCTTATTATGTGTGCAGATATGGACAGATCAAAAGCAGTGGATTTGGCGATCACGCAGATTGAAAGACAGTTCGGCAAGGGTTCGATTATGAAGCTGGGCAGCTCGGAGCGGGTGGCCGATGTTCCGGCCATATCCACCGGGTCGCTGAGCCTTGATATAGCACTGGGAACGTTCGGCGTTCCGCGCGGCCGCGTCATCGAAATTTACGGACCGGAATCCGGCGGTAAAACCACGCTGGCATTGCACGTTGTTGCGGAAGCCCAGAAAAAGGGTGGTATTGCCGCTTATATCGACGCGGAACATGCGCTGGATGTCACTTATGCCAAAAATATCGGTGTGAATACCGACGAACTCCTGATTTCGCAGCCGGACACAGGTGAACAGGCCCTGGAAATCGCCGAGACACTGGTGAGGAGCGGCGCCCTTGATGTTCTGGTGGTTGACTCCGTGGCAGCGCTGGTTCCCAAGGCCGAGCTGGAAGGCGAAATGGGCGACGCCCAGATGGGACTTCAGGCCAGGTTGATGTCGCAGGCCCTGCGCAAGCTTACCGGCAGCATCAGCAAATCCAAGACAACCGTCATTTTCATCAATCAGCTGCGCATGAAAATCGGCGTTTTCTTCGGTAATCCCGAAACCACCACCGGCGGCAACGCGCTGAAGTTTTATTCGTCGCAGCGCCTGGATATCCGCAAGATGACCTCCATCAAAAATGGCCAGGATGTCATCGGCTTCCGGACCAAAGTGAAGGTCGTGAAAAACAAAATGGCTCCTCCTTTCCGGGAAGCGGAATTCGACATCATCTTCGGCGAAGGCATCTCGCGCGAAGGCGATGTGCTCGATCTGGCGGCATCAAACGGTATCATTGAAAAAAGCGGCGCCTGGTATTCCTACAAGGGCGACCGGCTGGGACAGGGACGCGATAATTCAAGGGTTTTCCTGAAAGAAAATCCCGATGTTATGACGGCTATCGAAAACGATGTCCGTAACAAACTGGGCATTGTAGCCAGGGATCAGGAAGAATAGCGTGAAAGCACTGGATCTGACGGCTGCCAAGCAAAAAGCATATCGCCTTTTGTCGCTTCGGCCGCATTCGGAAAAAGAATTGGAAAAGAAGCTGCGGGAAAAAGGTTTTCCCGCAGTTGTCGTTAAAGAAGCACTGGAAAAACTCCACGATTTGAAGTATCTGAATGACGCTTCTTTTGCGGGTGGGTGGGCGCGCAATCTGGCAGTCAATAAACTCTGGGGCAACCGGAAAATCATCGCCAGTCTGCAGGAAAAAGGTGTGGCGGGCCGGTTGATTGATGACGCTGTCGCGCATGCGCGGTATGAACTCGCGGAAGAAGACGCCATTGCAATTTTGATAAAAAAGAGAGCGGCCAGAAAAAAGACGGCTGCTTTTGACATTAAAGAAAAACAGAGAATATTTCAAAGCCTGATGGGGCGGGGTTTTCCGCCGGGTTTGATCTTAAATAAATTGGGAAAGGCAGCGGAGGAAGAAACAGATGGTTAAAACGGGCGATGCGATACGGGAGAGTTTTATAAAATTTTTTGAGAGCAAAGGGCATACACGGGTTGCGAGTTCATCGCTCATTCCTAAAGACGATCCCACACTGCTTTTCACCAATGCGGGCATGGTGCAGTTTAAAAACGCGTTTTTGGGGCTGGAAAACCGCGGCTATACGCGGGCCGTCACCTGCCAGAAATGCGCGCGCGCCGGCGGCAAACATAACGATCTGGAAAATGTCGGCGTCACCGCACGCCATCACACTTTTTTTGAAATGCTGGGTAATTTTTCCTTCGGTGATTATTTCAAAGAGGAAGCCATCGCCTGGGCATGGGAATATCTGATTGATGTTGTGAAACTGCCCAAAGAAAAGCTCTGGGTGACCATTTTTGAAAATGACGACGAGGCTTTCCGGATCTGGCATGAAAAAATGAAAGTGCCCAAAGACCGCATCGTCCGCATGGGTGAAAAAAGCAATTTCTGGATGATGGGCGAAACCGGCCCCTGCGGCCCCTGCTCGGAAATTCTCTATGATCAGGGCGAAGGCACGGGCTGCGGCCGACCCGAATGCGATGTATACTGCGACTGCGACCGCCATCTGGAAATCTGGAACAATGTTTTCACGCAATTTGATCGCGATGAAACAGGCAAGCTGACGCCGCTGGCCAAGCCCAGTATTGATACCGGCATGGGCCTGGAGCGCCTCACCGCCGTCATTCAGGGCGTTAAAAGCAATTATGATACCGATCTGTTTACGCCGATCATCCGCTTTGTGGAAAAAACTTCCGGCAAAACCTACGGCAAGAACGCGGACAACGATGTCTCCATCCGGGTCATTGCCGATCACAGCCGGGCCGTAACATTTTTAATCGGCGACGGCATTATGCCCGCAAACGATGGACGCGGCTATGTGCTGAGAAGAATCCTGCGCCGCGCCGCCCGTCACGGCAAAATGCTGGGCATCAACAAACCGTTTTTGAATGAAAGCGCCCAGGTCGTCATCGATATGATGAAGGACACTTATCCCGATCTGGTGGAAAAAGCTTCCTTCATTACCAAAGTCATTCTCAATGAAGAGCAGCGTTTTATGGAAACGCTCGACGCGGGCCTGCGCATTTTACAGGAAGAAACAGCAGCTTTGAAAAATGCGGGGAAGAACGTTCTGCCCGGCGCGCTGATCTTCAAACTCTACGACACCTTCGGTTTCCCAACGGATTTAACGGCGGATATCGTCAAACACGACGGCCTGACGCTGGATAACGAAGGCTTTGAAGCCGAGATGGAACAACAGCGGGAACGCGCGCGCGGCGCCTGGAAGGGCAGCGGCGAAGAAGCCGTGGCTGAATGCTACCTCAAAGCATCGAGTTCCGGCATCGTCACCGAGTTCTGCGGCTATGATACGGCAAGCAAAGACGCAGCCCGCGTGACGGCTATTTTTGTGGACGGCAAACCTGCGGATTTGGCGCGCGAAGGCCAGCAGGCGGAAATCGTTCTGGATGCAACGCCGTTTTACGGTGAGTCCGGCGGACAGGCGGGTGACACAGGATATCTGGAAGGCCAGAATTTTAATTTTACCGTTCTGGACACGAAAAAACCCATCGACAAATTTTTCGTGCATAAAGGCATTGTCCGCGCAGGCGAAATAAAAATCGGTTCACCAGCAAAGCTGGTGATCGATCAGGCAAGACGAAAAGCCATTGCCGCCAATCATTCCGGCACACACATTTTACAGGCCGCGCTCAAAGCGGTTCTGGGGGATCACATCAAACAATCCGGGTCGCAGGTTACTCCCGAACGCCTGCGTTTTGACTTTACCCATTTCTCCAAAATCAGCGATGAGGAAATGCAGCGGGTGGAAGACATTGCCAATGACATCATTCGCCGCAATCTGGACGTCCAGACGGAAGTCTGCGCGCTGGAAGACGCCCTAAAAACGGGCGCAACGGCCGTCTTTGATGAAAAATACGGCGCGACGGTCCGCATCGTGAAAATGGGCGAGATGAGCATGGAGCTTTGCGGCGGCACGCACGTACAGCGTACCGGCGATATCGGTTTGCTGAAAGTGCTTCACGAATCAGCCATTGCGGCAGGTGTGCGCCGGATCGAAGCCGTCACCGGGAAGGAAGCGCTCGCGCATTTGCAGAATGCCGAATCAGAATTAAAACGCACGGCGGGATTGTTCAAAGCAGGCTCCCTGGAAGTTTATGACCGCACTGAAAAATTACTCAAGCACGTCAGGGATCTGGAAAAAGAAATCGAAGCCCTGAAAGGAAACATCGCCGCCAAGGATTCCGGCGATTTGATGAGTCAGGCAAAGGAAATTAACGGCGTGAAAGTGCTCGCGGCCGAAGTGAACATTGCCGATGCCAAGACCCTGCGCGACTTCGGCGACAAGCTGCGCGATAAAATGGCGTCCGGCATCATTCTTCTGGGCAGCAGGGCCGATGATAAGGCATTGCTCCTGTGCATGGTCACCAAAGACCTGGCTTCGAAATTCCATGCCGGCAACATCATCAAGGAACTCGCCCCGCTCGTCGGCGGCAAAGGCGGTGGCCGCCCCGACATGGCCCAGGCCGGCGGCACCCAGCCGGAGAATTTGAGCAAAGTATTCCCGGAACTGGAAAAGCTGCTGACGAAGTAGAACAAAAGGAGATATTCCTTTTGTTATTCCCGACTCGATGTGTGCCCTTTAGGTATAGGGAGCCAATGTTTTCCGCCGTCTTCCATTTCGGCTGTCGAATTTGTTGGCATGTTCTGCGGCCATGCGTATTTTATGACAACCGACGCAGCGCATATACTTCAGGAAGTGTGTATTCAGGGTTTTTACAATAAAGTATTTCTTCCGGCAACAAACAAAAATCATATTTCATCAACCATACGAGATTTCAATCGTTCATCAACGTGATCCCTCAGTCTGCCATTTTCAACAAAGAATAGTATAGTAAACCCGGTTAATCAGGCGGTTACATGATCATGCTGGAATTCAGCCGAAGTTGATGATAAAGTTAATTATATCTTTAACAGGTACATCTTTCGGTACACAAAATATGTCAGGAGGCGTTCGATGACAAGAAAAGGCTTGGTTATGTTAATAGCTATCGTATTTGCAGGAATTGCTCTTTTTATGGTGATTGGACTGCACGTCAGTGTTACTCAAAAAGACGGAACGGCTCCAGCCATCGTGACTTTTTCTCTACCCAAAGATGCCGAAGCTGTAAACTGGTGCTCTAAATCTTTTAATTCAGTCATGATAGAGTGTCAGAACCAGTGTGCGAATGCTTATTCCGAGTGTTGTTATGGTCACAGTCAGGATGTACAAAACATGTATGCCAGCGGATGTCGCATCGGATGCATGAAATATAGAAACCTTTACAAATCATACTGTGAAGATAAAACGGCAATCGGTCCATAACACTGCCCTGATTGGCCGCGTACTATCCCAAGCAAGAGCATCATTCGGTGATGCTTTTGGATGGGAGACGAAAGAAGTCCATCGCGAGCATTCTTTCTGATCATAATGATCAGTTATGGTGGACACCCGGATTATAGTTGAAATTTATATGATCATCAGTTGCAGCAGACGGACGGATATTCCCGCTTTTTACGGCGACTGGTTTTTTAACCGGCTGCGCGAAGGATATGTTCTGGTGCGCAATCCGATGAACCCCCGGCAGATCCGGAATGTATCGCTTGCCCCTCCGGATGTTGACTGCATTGTCTTCTGGACAAAAGACCCGGCACCAATGCTGGATCAGCTGCAATTTCTCAAAAAATACAGCTACTATTTTCAGTTTACGCTGACACCCTACGGAAAAGATATTGAACCGCATCTGCCGCCGAAGGGTGAAATCACTGATACGTTTATCAGACTATCCGATAGAATAGGGAAGAAACGAATCATCTGGCGCTATGATCCGATTTTATGGTCGGCAAGCATAAACATTGACTATCACATTGAATGTTTTCATGATCTGGCAAGACAACTGTCGGGACATACTGAAAAGTGCATGATCAGTTTCCTTGATATGTATCGTCACATTCAGGGCAGAATGGCGGATCATTCAGTGCGACCGCCCGATGAATCCGAAATGCGCACGTTGGCAGAACAGTTAATGCGGATTGCAGGAAGCTACAACATAAGCATGGCGACATGCGCAGAGAAAATCAATCTTGCGGATCTGAATATCGAACATGGCAGATGCATCGATGATCGGCTGGTTGCAGAATTGACCGGAACAAATTTGAACATAACCAAAGATAAATACCAGCGGGACCTTTGCGGGTGTGTTGCCAGTGTGGATATCGGCGAATATAATACATGCCGGCATGGCTGCCGCTACTGCTATGCCAATGTCAGTCAAAAGAAGATTGAAAAAAACCAGTCGCTGCATTACACTCATTCACCCTTGTTGATTGGAGACCATTCATCGTGAAGATCTCAGTAATTCTCGCGCATCCCGATCCCGCCAGTTTCAATCACGCCATTGCACAAACGGCAGTTGAGACGTTACAGACAAACGGCCATGCTGTTTTCTTTCACGATCTCTGTCAGGAAAACTTCGATCCGCTGCTGGGCCAGGAAGAAATAGTAAAAGATTCCTCTTTACCCGAAATTATCCGTGAGCACTGTCAGGAAATTGCCATGGCGGACGGCATTATCATTGTGCACCCCAACTGGTGGGGACAGCCTCCGGCCATTCTCAAGGGCTGGGTGGATCGCGTGATCCGTCCCGGTGTTGCTTATGAGTTTCTGGAAGGTGACTCGGGAGAAGGAATCCCCCACGGTTTGCTTAAGGCCAAAGCGGCACTGGTTTTCAACACATCCAATACGGAATCGGCAAGAGAGAAAAACGTTTTCGGCGATCCGCTGGAGACGATCTGGAAAAACTGTATTTTCGGCCTTTGCGGCGTTGCCGGCTTTCACCGCCGGATGTTCAATGTCATGGCGACCAGCTCGGAAGCCCGGCGCAAAATCTGGTTGAATGATGTCAAAAAGGATATTGAGAAACTTTTTCCCAAGTAACCCCCGCTAAACCTATCAACTCCTTTGCAGCCTGATAAACATTCCCTGGAAGTATTTGCGTGCACCGGGACGATATGTTAGAATTAATGACGTGCAGGAGATAACCTGCAAGCATCATCAAAGGCGCAATATAGCAATAATGGGGGTTGGAAGATGAACAGTAACTTTCCCGGAAAACTTTTCAAACAGACGGCAATCCTTTTGTTGTTTTTCTCTTGTTTTTTAACGGCGGTACCGGCGGCCTTTGCCCAACCGGTCATGCTCGATTCCGGCATGGATCCCAACCAAACCGTCTGGGCATTTGACCGGAATACCTACGGGGCTGATCAAAAGGTGACATTCTGGATTCGCATACAAAAACAGAGCATCTATGATTATTACTTTAAAGCACAAATTTTCCGTCCGGACGGCTCGGAGGTCTGGAATGTGACTTACGGATTCGACACGGAAGGGTATGCCGCTGAGAAGCTGACCTTCCCGATTTTCTTCTACAATTATAGTCCCAACAAATTATCCCCGTCCTTCGGCATATGGAAAGTCAGAACGGCGGTTGTGGACAGGAATTCCAAAAAAGAAGTTTCCGTCAATGAGCATGCCATTGCTTTCACAGATGGAAAGCAACAGCCATCGTCACCGCAAGTCAGCGCGCCGGGGAAAAGCGGCAATCCCTTCCCCGTTCCTTCTTTTCAATACAAGCAGTGGCGTCTGCAAAACTGGGGCATCGGTGTCTTTGAAGAAATTCCCACAGGCCCGAATACCTATGACAAGGAGATTAAAGCGCTTGATGTCCGCGACACTTTTTCCGTCAAAGAAGCCCAGGATGCCTGGAGCATGAAGCGCAAGTTCGGCGCAATCCTCACGGGCCCCCCCGTTAATACTTACGTCAACAGCAATAACATGCCCCTTTATGTTTTCGGCTATATTCTGAAGCATCCCGGCGGGGAAAGCGACGGACAGAAACCGCAATACCGAACCAGTTCATATTGCAACAATCCGGGAACCGTTCTCTTTCCCTTTGATGTCAGAAAACCGGGACGTTACCGCATGGAATTCCTGCTGCGGGAGCGCGACAAACCTTCATGGGAAGAATCATCCTGGGTGCCGATTGGAGGCCTTGATTTTACTCTGACGAAATAGGCTGATGGGATAATCCGGCCTCCGGAGCAACCTATAAAAACACCTCCGGCGAAAGCGGAAGACATCGAGGTGTTTGATGATTAAGGTATGATCACCCCGAAAGGATCATTCCCCAATCCACGGCAAGAGAGATTGAACAATGGCATATCCTATTCGCACCGGTACGAAAGCGGACATCGATCTTCTCGTTTTGCTCATCCAGGATTCTTTTCTGGATGTAGCCGAACGATTCGGACTGACGCCGCAAAACAGCCCGACTCATCCTTCCAATTGCCGCCCCGAATGGCTGCTCCGCGAAATCAATCGCGGCGTTACATTTTATATTCTGGAAAACGACGGCCAGCCGGTCGGCTGTGCCGCTCTGGAAAAAATAAATGATGAGGTCTGTTATCTGGAGCGCCTTGCCGTACTGCCCAAGGAGCGTAGAAAAGGGTTTGGCGAAGCGCTGGTGAAGCATGTCCTGACCAATGCCCGGCTTCTTCATGCCCATCGCGTGCAAATTGGCATTATTGCCGAGCATCAGGAATTGCACGACTGGTACGAAAAGCTGGGGTTTGAAGATATGGAGAGCAAAAAATTCCCCCAGCTTGCTTTCCTGGTTACCTTTATGTCTTACTATTTTTTACCCGGACGAGGTAATGGATCCGCCCCATCCGGGTAAATCCGTTTACTTTGCTTTCATGACGCTTTGACTGAGTGCTTCGCGGTCTCCTCCGCTCATCCCGGCAATGTATTTCACCAGTTTCTTACGCGATGCAATATCGTATTGTGTTGTAATGGCAATCTGCTCCATGATGGGCGAACCACCGCCATGATACGCGCCGATATTACGGACACCGCCCGTGGCCGAGCATAGCTTGTCCCCCAGGTATCTCCAGAACTGGGCCTGATCCTCGGCCGACATTTTGGGACTGCGTTTGGTATATTTCAGAAGCTCGGGACCGGTTTCGGGATTGAGGAAATCCTTCTCATGCGGGAAGGTGGCCGTGACACCGCCGGATATGTCGCAGAGGATTTCCGATTCGCGCCAGACCGCTTCGCCGGAAAGGCACCGGCCGACGTTGCAATAAATGGAATGCGGAATGTATGAACCCGGGCCGTAGGGAACAAAGCCCCTGCCGGGCATGAAAACCTTCGGGCCGCCCAGATCGGATGCCGTGTAGCCCGCGGCATAGCCGAGTTCCGTCACCATAATGATCTCCGCCAGTTTTTCCCGCACGTGTTCAGCTTTCTGGATGTTATTCGCCTCCGCGGCAAGCGCCGCCATGCCCAGAATGATATCGCCGATGGCCGGTTTGCAGCCCGAGTAGGAATGGCGGTGAAACAAGGCGAAGAGCAATGCATTGATGCCGCCTTGCTGCCATTCGCCGGCCAGGAAAACCCGCTCCCAGGGAATGAAGCAGTTTTCAAAAATCATGTAAGAATCCGTTGAACCCTCCATAAATCCGCGCTGGAAATGTTCCCGTTCCCGCAGGGTATGGATGGTCAGCACCTGTTTCAAACCATCCCAGTCACCGGGAATGGCAAAAGCCACCGCATAGTTTTTATCTTCTGCCCGGAGCGCGCGGGTCGGCACAACCAAAACTTCGTCCGCCACGGAGGCTTCGGAGATATGGACTTTACAGCCTTCTACAACAATCCCGTCCTTCAGCCGCTCTTTGATGTAAACATAAGAACCGGGATTGGGCTGATCCGCCGGACGCAGCATCCGGTCGCCTTTGACATCAGTCTGCGCACAGCAGGCAATCAGATCTTCCTGCTGGAAACGGGTCAGCCATTTTTTGAAGTTTTCGTGATATTGCGTCGCGCCATTGTTCATTTTGTCCGCCTCATACGAGACATTATAGATCGCATTGGAGGCATCGATACCCATGCAGCGCTGAATACAGCCTCCGACCTTCTGGCAGAGCATGCGCGTCATATCCTGCTTGCGATGCAGGTCTTCCTTGTTTTGGTGGATATGGGTAAAACGGTTGATGCGTTCCCCCGTCAGATGCGAAACGGCCGTCATCAAATCCTGGTTTTCCGGTTTTTCCGCTTCGTCGTAGGTGGTGCCGATGGTGTTGAGACACCGCATCTGCAGTTCATCGGTGCGGTCGATCAACTGACCGTCATAATAAAGGTTGCGCTTCATTGTGGAAAGCCCGTTGATATAATCTTTTTTTGATCTCATGCTGCCGTCCTCCCTTTTTTATTGACGATTTTTTTCATGTTGACACTCCCCCTATTAACCCTATATAGGGTGTTTCGCGCAAATTAAAAATATCTTCTTTCCGGCTTGAGCATAGCATAATTATGGACATAATCCTCTACTTCATAGATTTTTTTATTCACCTGGACAAGTATCTGCCGTTAATCATCTCCAGTTTCGGCATATGGGCTTATGTGCTCGTGTTTCTTGTTATATTTTGCGAAACCGGCCTTGTGGTCACACCGGTTCTGCCGGGGGATTCCCTGCTTTTTGCCCTGGGCACGCTGGCTGCACTGGGGGCGCTGCAAATTGAAGCGCTGTTGATTCTGCTTTGCATTGCCGCCATCGCCGGAGACACCGTCAATTATGCGATCGGCAACTACATCGGGCCCAAGGTATTCCATTACGAAGACAGCCGGTTTTTCAAGAAAAAATATCTCATCAAAACGCATGAATTTTATGAAAGACACGGTGGAAAGACGATCATCATCGCCAGGTTCATGCCGTTTATCCGCACCTTTGCTCCTTTTGTGGCGGGTGTCGGAGCAATGACCTATCCGAAATTCATCTTATACAATGTCATCGGCGGAGTCGCCTGGGTTAACATCTTTCTGCTGGGCGGCTATTTTTTCGGAAACATCCCGGCCGTTAAAAGAAATTTTACAATTGTGATTGTGGCCATCATTATTATTTCCGTCATGCCGGGTTTTATCGCATACCTCCGGCATAAATTCATGGCGCGGAACAAGGCGTCGAAGGTTGACCCATGAGATTGAAATTAACCGCCATCATGGCCATCACACTGACCCTTTTTCTATCGCCGCCCGCGGAAGCCAATAATATTTTCAAAGCCGGCCGCGATATCACGATAACAGAGGAACAAACGGTGGACAATGTTGTCTCTGTTGGCGGGCAGATCACGGTAAACGGGCTGGTTGAGCAAACGGTTCTGGCTGTTGCCGGCTCTGTGGTTTTGACCAATAAAGCCGTTGTCCGGGGCAATGTGATCGTTATCGGCGGTGTCGTGGCCCGGGGCAGCGGCTCCATGGTTTTCGGCGATATTACGGAAATAAATTCATCCACACTGTCCTCATCCATCGCCTCGGCCCTGAGGGGTGAATCGGAGGGCTGGGCGTTAATTTTAAGCGTCATTTCCCTGTGTTTTTTCGCCATTATCCTGATTATCGCCCTGATGATGACCCTGCTGATCCCGAGGTCTCTGGCCGTCATTGGCAATGCGATTCAGACCAACATGTTAAAATCCTTCCTGTGGGGTTTTCTGGTAACCCTGATGATCGTGCCCTTCTTCATGCTGCTGGCCATATCCATCATCGGCATCTTTTTAATACCGCTGGCGTTTACCGCTCTGCTGTTGGCGGCCATTATCGGGTTCATCGCGTTTGGTTCACTCCTGGGTAATTTTGTCATCACAAAGATTTTCCCCGGTTATAAGAAATCACTGATTAAAGAAACGCTGGTGGGCTTGAGCTTGCTGTGGCTTCTGGGCTGGATACCCTTCTATATCGGAATGGTGATAAAAGTTTTAGCCATTACCTTCGGACTGGGTGGCGTCTTACTGGCGCTGTCCCGCAGAAAAGCCCGGCAGTAGAAATTCCATCACCACATTGTTGAACGATTCCGGATCCTGAATGTGCAGGGCATGGCCGCATCCTTCAAACGGGACAACTCTCGCATCAGGCATCTGCTTTTGCATGTAGTCGCAATTTTCAGGCGGATAATAATTACTTTCCGTTCCATAAGTCAAAAGGCAAGGCGCGGTGATCTTCTTTAAAAGCGGCCGGTAATCCTGCATGGCCATGGCAATCCAAAAAGCCGCGATCACGGTGGCTTTGTTCTTTTTCGCTTCCTCGTAAAGCCAGGGAAGATCCTCTTTTCCTTTGAAAACGGCGACGGCATTGAATTCCATTTTTTCATTGTACAATGACTTGTTTAAAATCCGCTGGGCGACCACTTTGCTGTAAGCCTCCCAGTCATTGAGCATTGCGGATAGAAGATAAAGATTATCCTCATGGCCGAAGTCCCCCGGCTTGCGGCTGAAAACACCGGTCAGACCGTAATGCCAGTCGTCGGACGCAAGCAGCTTGGGCGTCATATCGATAATGACGATTTTATCAATTGCCGCACAGGAATAGTTTTTAATATATTCGAAAATAACATGAGCGCCCATGGACCAGCCGATTAAGGACACCTGAGATATATTAAGCAGGGCCAGCAACTGTTTCAAATCTTCGGCCAGGCGTGAAAGCGTCAGATGGTCGCTGCGGGTTTCCGATTCCCCGTGGCCGCGCAAGTCGGGCGCAATAACCTGAAAGTGTTTAGCCAGTTCAGGAATCTGTTTCCGGAAAAAAAGGGAACTGGCCGTAAGGCCATGAATCAGCACAACCGGTTTTCCGGCGCCGTGAATTTGATAATGCAGACGGACGCCGTCATCCGTTGTAAAAAAAGGCATCGCATAACCTCACTTATCGCCTTCGGCCTCGCGCCCCCTGTCAAGGCGATCAGCCTTCAGTCTAGAGCCATTCTTCAGAAAGCACGTCGCCCTGGATGCTGACGACAACCGCTTTCAACGGCACTTTTCTTGTCGCCTTTTGCAGGGCGGCCTGGGCAATCTGCATCAGCCCCCGGCAGCAGGGCACCTGCATAATAACCACCGTCAGTGTATTGATTTTGGCCTCATCCGCCATCCGGCGGATTTTTTCAATATACTCATCCTGCCCCTCATCAAGCTTGGGACAGGCGATGGCCAGCGTCTTGCCTTTCAGAAAACGGGAATGAAAATCACCCGCGGCAAAAGCCACGCAGTCCGCGGCCAGCACCACATCTTTACCGCGAAAAAAATCGGCCGCAGGATTGACCAGATGCAGTTGAATCGGCCAGTGGGTCAGTTCGGATGGTTGATCGCCTGGCTGCGCCTGGCCGGAAGCGGCCGGCGCCTTTCGTTCAAATACGGCGTGAGCCGAACCGGGGCAGCCGCCTGCGGGAATCATGACATTAAGATTTTTGGAAGGTGATTGACCATGATGCGGCAAAACGCCATCGCGTTTTTTGCCGGCAATGGTTTCGGCAACCAGTTTTTCATCAAAAGGATCGGCTTCACGCTCTTCGAGAGTCAAAGCGCCTTCGGGGCATTCACCGAGACAGGCCCCCAGCCCGTCGCAAAAAACATCGTTCACCAGACGGGCTTTGCCGTCGATGATTTTTATCGCCTCTTCATGACAGCCCGGCACACACAAACCGCAGCCGGTGCACTTTTCTTCATCGATTCTGATGATTTTACGCTTCATGCCAGTCCTCCCGCTTTTCAGTATAAGGCCGCCCCTATGGACACGACCTGGCCTCATCCCATTTTTTTCATCGCGTCCACCAGTTCCTGCACGGCGGCCGCGGACTTGTCCAGCGCTTTTTTCTCCTCCGCTGTCAGCTGGAGTGAAATAATCTGTTCGACGCCATGTTTGCCCAGTTTGACCGGCACGCCGACAAACAGGCCGGAAATGCCGTATTCACCTTCCAGATAAGCCGCACAGGGAAGAATTTTCTTTTTGTCTTTCAAAATGGATTCCGCCATCTCGACCGCCGCCGAAGCCGGCGCGTAGTAAGCGCTGCCTGTTTTCAAAAGCCCGACGATTTCCGCGCCGCCGTTGCGTGTCCGCAAGGCCAGATTTTCAATCCGTTCGGGCGTCATCAGCTCCGTAATCGGGATCCCCGCCACCGTGGAAAAACGCGGCAGCGGAACCATCGTATCACCGTGACCGCCCAGCACCAGCGAGTGAATATTCTCCACGGAAACATCCAGCTCCATCGCAATAAACGTGCGAAACCTTGCGGAATCCAAAACACCGGCCATGCCGACGACACGTTCCTTCGGGAAGCCGCTTTCCTCCATCGCCACATGACACATGGCGTCAAGGGGATTGCTGACAATAATTAAAATGGCATCCGGTGAATATCTGGCAACCTGCCCCGCCACATTTTTCATAATGCCCCGGTTGGTCGCCAGAAGGTCATCGCGGCTCATGCCCGGCTTGCGGGGAATGCCCGCCGTGATAATGACGATGTCGGAATCGGCCGAAGCCTCATAGGTGTTTGCGCCGGTCACATGGGCATCATGCTTCTCTATCGGCGCCGCCTCGGCTAAATCCAGGGATTTGCCCTGCGGCATGCCCTCCAGGATATCAATCAAAACGACATCGGCCAGTTCTTTTTCCGACAGCCTCTGCGCCGCCGTTGCCCCGACATTACCTGCACCCACTACTGTAACTTTCTGGTTCATGGCACCCATTCCCTCAATATTTATTATTTAATTGCAACAGAGGTTTTTAATATAATAAAACACAAGATAAATCAACCGCATGAAACTTTGCGTTCCCGCAGACATTCCATTTCCCGTGGAATCACTTGATCACCATCGGGAGGCCGGCGACCATCAGAATAACACGGCTTGCGGCACGCGCCAGGGCTTGATTGGCAAAGCCCAGCGCGTCGCGATAGACGCGTCCCAATGGATAAGGCGGGACAAGACCCAGACCGACTTCATTCGAAACGAGCATCCACTGCCCTCCGGATCTTGCCTGCAGAGCGATCAGGTCTTCGATTTCAATCTGTACATGATGCATGATGGTTTCCTCCTGTGTGTTTTCCGGCAGCGAACAGAGGATGTTGCTGACCAGCAGCGTGATGCAATCGACTATCACAACAGGGGCAATGAACCGTTCGATATTACGCCCGATGTCACGCGGAAGTTCGAGTGTTTGCCACCCGGCCGGCCGTGAGGCCTGATGCTTGCGGATGCGCACGGTCATTTCATCATCGCCCGCCGTGGCCGTAGCAATAAAAAGGACGGCCTTTTCCGCGTCACGGGCAATTTTTTCGACAAAGGAACTTTTTCCACTGCGGGCGCCGCCCAAAATGAGTATCAGGCCATTTTCGGGAATTTCGGGAATCATCATTGTTTACCTTTCATCATGGCTTCGACAGCCGCCAGCGAAGTTATAAAATCATTCTCGGAGAATACCTCTATCGTCAATACGCCGCGATAATCGAAACGGACAAGTTCATCCAGCACCGCCCGCAGCGATTCCGCAGGCACTTGCGCCAGAGATTTGTGATCGGATCCATCGATGCCGTGGATGTGAATGACGCGTGTCCGCGGCAGGGCCTCGCGTAAATATACGACTGGATCATAACCATCGAGCCAGAGATGACCCACATCCACCGTGCGGCTGACGGCAATCCGCTGCAGCACCGGCTGGTAGAAATCCGGCGGGTAGCCTTCCAGGTTTTCGACGGCCAGTTTTTGCAAGCCCCCTGCCCATTCTCCGACAATTGCAAGCGATTGGGCGGCCTGCTGCTGCCAGCGAAACCTGCGCTCAGGTGCTGCGCTGTGACGCACGGATCGGCCATCCAGGTGCAAAACGTAAGCCCAGGGATCAAGTTCTCGCGTGCAGTCGATGACGCGGCGGGCTTTTTCGATCGAGGCGTGGCGCGGAGAACCGTCGTCGGCCAGACGCAAATCCAGCGGCAGGTGGACGGTATAAGTCAGATCATGGTCGCGGGCAATGCTTTTGAGTTCGGCAATCTGCTCTCTTGCCGGAAGATTATTCGGACCGTCGTCTACTTCAAAAAGCACCAGCTCGACATCCCGCACTTTCCCGGCCAGATAGCGAACATTGGGCAGGATATCGGCCGGAATGATGTAGGACGTTGTGCCCAGGCGGAAAGGATAGGAATTCATTTCACACCAAAAGTAAAGCTCAGCAAAACACCGGTTTCGGTTACTTCAACCAGCATGCCGAACACATCCCCGGTCACACCGTGAATACGCTGACAGGCCAGCCCAAGAACTGCCGCTGCAGCAATAAGGGCGGCAAACACTGCCCATAAACCCTCCATCCCCAGCAGAAGGGCAAGCCCCAGCGGTAAAATCGCCGTGATGAAAATGGCGCTCTGCCTGAAGCCTGCGGCAAAATCAGCGCCCATGCCACCGGGGTTGGCAAGCGGCAGTAACGAGGCGGGCAGGATCAACCAGCGGCTGATGGTTGCCGCGAGGATGATGCCGAAGCCCGCAGAAGGCGCAAGCAAACTCAGCGCCGTAACTTTAGCGAACAACAAAAGCAGCAAGCCGATGCCGCCGAAAGTGCCCAGATGCGGGTCTTTCATGATTTCCAGCCGTCTTAGAGACGTGTTCGACGACAGCAAGCCGTCACAGCAATCCGCCAATCCATCGAGATGCAGTCCTCCCGTCAGACTGACCCACGTAACTACCGTCAGCACGCCAGCTACCAGCGGCGGGAAATACAGGTTCAACGCGATCCAGCAAAGCCAGGTCAACCCGCCGACCACAACGCCCACCAGCGGATACCAGATCCCGGCGCGGCCGCTGTCGCCGGGCAACCAGCTTTCCGGCATGCCGAAAGGCAGCGTGGTCAATAATCCAAAAGCAGTGCGCAGATTACGCATAACATCCTCTATTCTGGAACCGTGAACCTTCAGCCTTTGTCACTCACACCGGCTTCGGCAAACGTCGCCATTTCCGTAAGGAGGCGGGACGCTGCCTCAATCAAATGAAAAGCAAGCACAGCGCCGGTTCCTTCCCCCAGACGCAGGTTCAGATCAAGAAGCGGGGTCAGGCCGAGATGCTTGTGCATGGCCTTGTGGCCGATTTCCACCGACTGGTGCGAGCCGAACAGGTAATGGCGTGCATCCGGAACCAGACCGGCGGCGATCATGGCGGCGGCAGTCGAGATGAATCCATCCACCACAACCGGAATGCGGCGTGATGCCGAGGCAATCATCACGCCGGCAAGCCCCGCGATTTCCAGCCCGCCGACTTTGCAAAGCACATCAAGGGCATCAGCAGGATCCGGCCGGTTTACCGCAATGGCCTGTTCAATCATCTTCACCTTATGCGTAAGACCCGCATCGTCAAGCCCGGTGCCGCGCCCGGTGACTTTGGCAACCGGCAATCCGGTCATAACGGCGACAATGGCCGATGACGGCGTCGTGTTGCCGATTCCCATATCGCCTGTGGCAATCAGGTCGATCCCTTGTTCCGCAACCGAGGCAAGCACGTCCATGCCGCAGGCCAGTGCCCGCTGTGCTTCGGCGCGGGTCATGGCCGGCCCCTTGGCCATATTGCGCGTCCCGTGAGCTACTTTACAGTTCAACAATCCGGGCAGGGACGGATCAAAGTCGGAAGCGACGCCGATATCGACAATGGTCATGGAAGCCCCCGCCTGACGCGCCAGCACGTTGACGGCGGCGCCGCCCCGCAGAAAATTCAGGACCATTTGTCTGGTGACTTCAACAGGGAAGGCACTGACGCCTTCCATCGCAATACCATGGTCGGCAGCCATCACAATCACCGCTTTGCGGGAAACCTGCGGAATCGGATCGGCCTTCATCCCGGCCAGTTGGATGGATATTTCTTCCAGCCGGCCGAGGCTTCCGGGAGGTTTGGTCAGGCTGTTTTGCCGCATGCGGGCCTCCTGTGCGGCGGTCAGATCAATCGGGGGAATTGCCGGATATTTCATGGTGTTCAACCTTTCTGTATTACAGCTCCGTGGCCAGTGCCAAAGGCATGCAATGATTATCGCGAATATTTTATTTCCGGATGGAACATTAACGCCATGCTTTCGACGGCGTCAACAATCCGAGGGGATGCCCTGTTAATCAGGTTGGCATCTATCGGATAAATTTTATTGTTTTTGACGGCCGGAACTTCTCCGAATTTATGCCAGAATTTTTTCACCACCGCAAATTTATTATCATGAATAACCATCGGGGCAAAAACAATGATGTCCGGTGATGCACCGATGATGCCCTCCGCACTGTAGCGGGGATAGTTAGCCATATCCCGGCCCGCGACATTAACACCGCCGGCCCTCTCTATGACCTCATTGATTAATGTGCCGCGGCCCGCTGTCACAATGGGTTCCCAGCCAAGCTGAAAAAAAACCCGCGGCTTTCTTTTGTGTCTTGTCTGGCGGGTGATATGGTTTAATCTCCATTGAAGTTTTTCAACCAGAATGGCCGCGGCCTTTTCCTGACCGGTTATTTCACCGATATGTAAAATGCTTTGCAGAACACCATGGGTATCCTGGGGGTTTGTAACATAGACGGTTAAACCAAGCTTCTCCAGTTGCTGCACCGTATCTTTCCGGTTGCCGTCGGCGGTAGCCAGAATCAAATCGGGCTTCAGAGAGACAATTTTTTCTATGGAGGGATTGGTGAATCCTCCTATCTTCGTTTTATTTCGCGCTGCCGCCGGCCAGTCGCAAAAAGTGGTTACACCCGCGATTTTAGCGTCAAGGCCTAGCGCGTAAAGGGTTTCCGTAATGCCGGGGGCCAGGGAAACAATCCGCTGCGGTTTATCCGAAACAGTGACGCGACGGCCTGTTTCATCGGTAACGGTGCGGGCCGGGGATGCGCCGACGAAAAAAAACACCAGAAAGACGGTTAAAAAAATTATCAGGGAGCCATGAACAACCGGCAATTGTTTGCGCCTGTTACCCGTCATGATGAGGTGATTAAAATTCATAAGTCAAGCCGCCGAAAACAGACCGGCCGGCCCCCGGATAAGCGCTCATGGCGGTGACAAACGTCTTTTGATCAGTGAAGGATTGCAGATGCGTATCGTACTGTTGATCAAACAGATTTTTGCCGGCCAGTGACAGCACCCAGTGCTGAAAAAAACGCTGTTCGATCTTTAAATCCGCCGTCCAATAGGAACTGAGCATATAAATGACTGTTTTTGTGTCGGGATAGGCGGTGGTCTCTGTATTGTATACGAACTGCTCGCCTACATAGCGCATGGTTCCCGTTGCCGTCAGTCCGAATTTGTTTTTGTAGATGAGGTCGCTCTTGAACCGGTGCTCAGGCGTCATGGTCGCCCGCCTTCTGACCATCCGATACTGGAAATCCGGCGGAAAGAAAGGCGGCCATCCGTAATCCTGTTTGGTATATTCGCGATTTTCCTCTTCTGCACGGGTGTAAGTATAACCCAGGGCCAGCGACAGATCATGGAAGGGGCCTACTTTGATTCCTGCCTCAATGCCGTCCGCCTTGTAGCCGGCCAGGTTGACGGGGCTCCACACCCCCTGGGAATCCGGTTCCCATTGGATTTTATTATCCACGTTCCAGTGAAAATAAGACAGCGTCATGAATAACTTGTCCTTTAACAAGGATTGTTCAAGCGTCACATCGGTATGCCAGCCGGTTTCGGGCTTAAGATCGGCGTTTCCCTTGGTATAAGGATCGGCCGGCCAATAAAGATCGTTGAGCGTAGGCGCCAGAAAGTGTTTTCCGTGGCTGACCTTCAATGCGGTTGTTGCAAAGGGATTGATCACCACGCCAAAGAGGGGCAGGTTTTCCCGTCCGAATGCGGAGTGGTTTTCATGCCGGATGCCGGCTAAAATCTTTCCGTACTCGAATGGCCTGTATTCAGCTTCCGTAAAGACGCCCTTGGTAAACACATGTGCTTTCGGCGAAGACTCGGTGCCTGTTCTGGTGCCGGATGCATTCAAGCCATAACTGTGATTCTTCCAGTTAAAGTCCTTGTATTCACCGCCCAGCAATATCTTGGCTCCCTCAAAAGGATAAATATCCACATGCCCGTCTGTTCCCGATACATTATTTTTGACCCAGTTTTCCGCGCCCGTGCCGTCGAATGCATAACGCGCATAGTTGTAATTCTCCATGTTCGTATAATAGCCTTTGAAATCATAACCGAACCATTTTACCGGCCTGCCCTTGACATTCAGGACGATATGCCCGTCTTTATCACCGCTGTGATCCAGCAGAGCTGACGTTTCGCTATTATAAAATTTTTCGCTGCCGATATAATAATCTGTCGTGCCGGCAGGCGGTTTAACACCCGGCGCACCGTAATCTCTATCGATATAATCACCATAGAGGCTTATATTGATGGTGTCTCCCTTGTCCAGCAGCAATTTTGCGGATACGTCATTTTGCCTGAGATAGCTGTTATCCCGAAAGCCGCCGGTCTCAGTTCTGCCGGCCGTCAGATAATATCCAACATCGCCGGCGACGAACATTCCATTTTCCGCAGCGACGCGATAGGTATTTTGTGAACCGTAACCGGCGCCAACCTTTAGATCCATTTTTTCCCTGCGGGGACTTTTAGTGAGGATAGTGACGGTTCCGGCCATTGCCCCCGATCCATAGAGCAATGAACCGGCGCCTTTGACTATTTCAATCCGCTCAATGTTATCCATGGGAATCTTTCCGACATCCGCAATACCTAACGCCGGAGAACCGACGTTGACGCCATTGACCAGCACTTGAGTGGCATTGCCCCTCATTCCACGGATATGGAGTTCCTGTGAGGCCCCGCCGTAATTGCCGTAGGTCTGCCAGTCGATACCCGGCTCATTCGCCAGTAATTCTCCGATACTTGTTGCGCCGGATATCTGAATATCCTTTTTATTTTTGATGATAACAGCGTTGGGGATGTCTTTTCGCTTCTCCGGGATTTTCGTGGCGGTGACAACGACCTCTTCCATCCGTATCGCCTCGTCCGGAGAACCGCCCTCCGGCGCCGCAAACGCAAAACGGTCTGAAAAGATGATCGTTAAAAGGAATAACAAAAGAACGACGACTGAGTTTGGGGCTCTCTTCATGGAGCTTCTCCTTTCCCCCTCGGGATCAAAGTAAGTTGGACTGTCCATGAAGTCTCCTGGCTTGCGGCGACCTACTTTCCACGCCTTCCCGACGCGATGCGTCAGTGGCCTCTTGTGGATTTCGTTCCGCTTACAGTTGCGGGGCAGCGCCGGAATTTAACCGGCTTCCTTTTATTGGACAATCTTAATCAGGTGAACAATGTTACGCGTGGCAAACCGTTATGTGGATTTTGATCGATTCCCACATCGACATCGTAAACCTCTTTTATGTTTTGCGCGGTCAAAACGTCCGCGGGAGTCCCTATAGCATATTTTTTTCCGTTGTAAAGTAAAAGAATCCGGTCGGCGTTTTGAGCGGCCATATTGACGTCATGGGTCACAAAAATAACCGTCAGATGCCTGTCGCGATTGAGTTCGCGGAGCAGGGACAGAAACTGCGCCTGATGTTTCATATCCAGAAAAACGGTGCTTTCATCCAGCAGCAGGATTTCAGGTTCCTGAGCCAGCGCGCGGGCAATCAGGATGCGCTGCCTTTCACCGGCGGAAAGTTCATGGAAACGGCGATGGGCAAACGAAAGAGAATCCGTCCTGGCCATCGCCTCGTGAACAATCCGGTAATCTTTTTTGTCTTCAAACGCCAGAGAACGTAAATAGGGAAAGCGCCCCATCAGAACAATCTCTTCCGCAAAAAACGGGAAAATCGCCTGCGCTTCCTGCGGGACAATCGCCACGGTCCGCGCCATCTCCTGACGCGAGAAGCGGCGCGTGTCTTTGCCTCCGATAAGCATTTGTCCGGCGCTCGGAAAGATCGTGGTGTTGAGAATTTTCAGCAGCGTGGTTTTACCGGAACCGTTGGGCCCGATCACCGCGACCAGACGCGCCTCGTCAAGGGTAAACGATACATCGTCCAAAACGGGTTTATCTGTGTAACGAAAAGAAACATTCTGCGCGCATATGATGGACATTATCCGCGGCCCTTCCTTCTCATCAGAAAAATAAAATAAGGCGCCCCGCAAAGCGCGGTGATCACGCCGACCGGCAATTCCGCAGGCGCCAGAAGAATCCGCGCGACCGTATCGGCCACCACCAGAAAGGAAGCGCCGAAAAGCGCCGCCGCAGGCAAAAGCAGCCGATGATCGGAACCGAAAACAAGGCGCATCATGTGCGGTACCATGATGCCGACAAAACCGATGATGCCCGCCAGCGACACGGCTACTGCCGTAATCAGCGACGTAACGATCAGCAATATATATTTCGTGCCTTGCACATTGACACCCAGCTGCAAAGCGGTTTCCTCACCCTGCACCATTAAATTGAGTTTACGCGCCTGTGCGTAAAGCAGGACAAACCCGGCAAAAAGGCATAAGGCGGACACGGCAATTTCCTTCGATGCCGCGCTGGAGAGATCCCCCATCAGCCAGAAGCTGATGCTGTGCAGTTCCATGCTGTTCACAATAGACAGGGCAAAAAGAATCGCTGCGGAAAAAAAAGCGTTGACCACGACGCCGGCCAGAAGCAAGGAGTTATCGAGGAGCAGTCCTCTCGATCCCCCGGCCACGATAAATACCAGAAATACGGTGGTGAGCGCACCGCAAAAAGCCAGAAACGGCACACCCAGATAAAAGGAGCCGGCGCCCAGCACAATGCCGATAATCGCCCCCAGCGCCGAGCCGCCGGAGATGCCCAGCACGTAAGGATCGGCCAGCGGATTGCGTAACAGCGCCTGAAAGACTACGCCGCCCAGCGACAAAGACGCGCCCACAATCCCGGCGAAGATTATCCGCGGCAGGCGCACGGAGAATAAAATCAGTTCGTTTTCGGATGGCACGGACGCATTACCGGAAAGCACGGCCGCAATCGATTCGACTACATCGGCGGGCGCGATGTGGATCGCGCCGAGACAAAGCGCGGCAAGGCAAAGCAGCACAAACAATAAAAGCAACAGCGCGCTGACTCCCAGCACGCGTGATAACGTCACCCGGCGGTAAATAAGGCATATCCTCCCTGTTTCATTGGATCGTATCCGGATTTCCGATACGCGAAGCAGCGCATTTAAGCAAGTAATATTTTAAGTCATATGGAGACAAGATATTGAATATAAAGACATATTACATAATGGACAACCGTTCTGATGCCAGCATGGCAATACTTATCTTTTATGTTTGATCGTCATGTTACGCAGCATCTCCCAGGCTTTATCCACTTTTGCCGCCTCTTCGTCATCCGCCGTGCTGCCGGTGTTTCCGCCGGTTGAATGAATAATGACCGTATTGCCATCCTTGTCCTTGACCTCTTTCACACCCATTGTTGCGTAGGGATCTTTTTCCCTTGCCTGCTGTTCGATCATCCTTTGTATCGTGGCTTCGCTGACCCCTTCCTTCTTCAGTTCAATCACCTGTTCGGGTGTCAGGGCTGATGCCGGGAAAGGCCACAGCAAAACGGTAAGGAAGCCTGCCAGTAATAAAATTGATTTTCTCATGGGGTATCCTTTCATTTTTTATCAACTTTAACAAAATCGGTCATCTCTTTCCATAAAGACGGGTCGGCGTAAGACGGCCAGTCGTTGTGGCCCGCGCCGCGGATGATCCACATGCGTTTCCGGCCTTCCGGTAAATTCGCGTATAAATTACGGGCGTGTTTGATGGGCAGAATTTCGTCCCGTTCAGCGCCGACCACGGCAATGTTCCCCGGAAACTTTCGCAGATTTTCAATGCTGTCATACTTGTCGGTCAGAACCAGTTTTACCGGCAGAAAAGGGAAAAGCGACCGGGCAACATCGGCCAGCGTGTCCCAGGGCGTGATGAGCATAAGCCCGGCAACAGGTGTTGTTGTCTGCTTGACGACAGAAGCGGCAACACCGCAGCCCAGCGATTCCCCCAGCACATAAAACGGTTCTCCATATTGTTTGTGGGCCAGGCGAACCGATTCCAGAGCGTCGGCAACAAACGGTTTTTCTCCCACCTTTCCCGGACGGCCCCCGTATTGGGGATATTCAGCCAAAATGACGCGAAAGCCGAGATTCATCAACGGTTCCATGTAAAATCCGCGATCAATAGCCGTCCCGCCGTTGCCATGGAAAATGATGACCGTTCCGCTGGGGGATGGAACATTTCCGGCGGAGATCAGGCCCCGATAGTCGGAACCGGTTGCCTGCCAGAGCGCCATCTGCTCGACCTCCAGCATCCCGGGCGTCGGCCATTCGTCATTAGGAAAATAAAGAAATCGATTTTGCATATTACAACCCCCTAAAAATATTGCGATGATTAGCAACAGCCACTTTTTTTTCATGACCAGTCATACCCGAGTCTTCTTTTTTTTCCGTCAAGCGGCTCCAGCGTAGCACATCTTATTATTTTGTAAAGCATAATAGCACAATGAAACCAGACAAATAGACTGTTATCATCCGCTGCTTCCCTAACCAATATGTATCATTTTTATAGCATTAAATCCCTGTTTCGGTTAAGTAGCGTTCCATGAATACGAATTGGCTGCTGGTGAACACACCCGAAGCCGCAAAGCGCGCCGCCGAGCATTTGCGCCAGGCTTCGATACTAGGCATTGATACGGAATATGATTCATTCAGATATTTCAGGGAAAAACTCTGTTTGATCCAAATTTACGCCCCGGCGACCACCTATGTCCTGGATGCGACGGCCGACCTTGATTTTTCATTTTTAGCCAGAATTTTTAAAAGCAAATCCGTCGTAAAAATTCTCCATGCGGCGGACAACGATATCCGCCTGCTGAAGAGAGACTATGAATTTGAATTTCAAAATATTTTCGATACCCACCGGGCCGGGATGCTGCTGGGATTCAGGCAGCTTTCGCTGGACAAAATGATCAAGGAATTCCTCGGAGTGGAGCTGAAAAAAAGCAAAAAAATGCAGCGGTCACG
Source organism: Deltaproteobacteria bacterium HGW-Deltaproteobacteria-6 (assembly GCA_002840435.1). Classification (NCBI taxonomy): domain Bacteria; class Deltaproteobacteria; species Deltaproteobacteria bacterium HGW-Deltaproteobacteria-6. The sequence goes on along the minus strand of PHAT01000005.1, from coordinate 783,978 downwards.
CTGGGATCACCGTCCGCTGACGGACGAACAACTGGAATATGCTGTCCAGGATGTGACCCTGTTACCTGCCCTTTATGAAAAGCAACGGGCATCCCTGCAGGAACAGGGACTGGAAGGCGCCGCCAGGGAGGCTTTCGCAAAAATCGCCGCCTGCAACTGGCAGGAAAGAGTATTCGACAGGCGCGGTTATTCAAAAATCAAAGGATATTATACGCTGGCCCGCGAGCAAAAAGAGATCCTCAAAAAACTCTATATCTGGCGTTTTGAGCAGGCCAAAGTTGCCAACTGCGCGGTGTTCATGTTTTTGCCGGACGATACACTGGCTGAACTGGTGCAGAACAAGGACCATCTCCAGGAAATTTTATCTCCTGAAAAATACAGACGCTACGGAAGCGATCTCGAAAGAATTCTTCAGTTAGACGGATAATCCGGACATCGTTTGGATGGAGGCCGGCCCCCGGCAGGCATTTTCTGTCGAATGTTCAGTTTGCCCGTAATGCTCTTTTTTCTTTAAACGAGTCCGCCATTTCTGTACTGTCATCCGGAAATTCAGCCAACGATGCTTTCCTTATGCGACGGGATATTTCCCGGCAATCAGCGCTTTACCGACGGCAATAAAATCAACGGCCACGCGCGAGCGGGGAAACTTGCAGACCGGAATTTCCTGTCTTAAAATGGATTGAGGGATCATGTCATCCTGCCTGACATTTCCCAGCCAGGTAAGGGGGAACCCTAAAAAGCGCCGGCTGATGGTGTCGATATTTTTAAAGATGGAGGCGCCTTCCCTGCTGTTTGCGACATTGTTGGTGATGACGCCGAAGGACTGCCGGCCAAAAACCTGATACATGACCTTGACCATCGCGTAGGCGTCGGTAAGGCTCGTCAATTCCCGGTTGATCACAATAATATTGTACCGGGCCAGCAAATTGAACTGCAAAACAACCTCAGCGATACCCGCCCCCGTATCGAGCAGGATAACGTCATAGCCTTCCAGTTCCAGCATCATTTCCTTAATGGTTTGAATTTTTTCAAACAAAAGCTGCGCCATTTCACGGATGCCGGAACTGGCCGGAATCAAGTCAAAGCCGGCCGACGTCGGCATGATGACATCCCGCAGATGCAGGTCACCGAAGACAACGTCCTTGAGGGTTCGTACAGGATTGATCCCCAGCATGATATCAATATTGGCCAGTCCCAGATCACAGTCAACAACCAGGACTTTTTTGCCCTGCCTGGCCAGCGTTGCGGCCAGATTGGTGCTGACAAAGGTTTTGCCGACGCCGCCTTTTCCGCTGGTTAACGATACGATCATGGTTTCTTGTGCTGTTTTCAATTTTTTCCTTTGTCCTTTTTTCGGAGATGTTGCTTTTGCCCTGAGGGTTGAAAAATGTGATAAAGGAGTTCTCTTTCCTCCCGTGTCACAGCCTTGGAATCGGGTATTTCAATATCGGGATGAGTAATCTTTCCTTTGCCCGTTTTTTTCGCCTTGTATAATAACTGATCAACCTGATGCAAAAATTCCTGCGCGCTTTGTCTGCTCGACGCACTGAATTGATCGACACCGATAGAGGAAGAAACCGGAAGATTCATATCCTTCGCGACCTGCGAGAAAATCTCATGCCAGCGCTTCGCAATTTTTACGCCATCCAGCAGAGAAGTGGCGGGTAGAATGATGGCAAACTCATCTCCGCCGAAACGGCAGGCAAAATCCGTGGGCCGGATATTCAAGTTGATCTGGCGGCACATTTTGACTAAAAACTCGTCACCCTTGGTATGGCCCAGTGTATCGTTGACAATTTTAAAATTATCCAGGTCAATGAAAATCAGGCAGAAAGGCTCGCCGGTTCTTTGAGCGCGCACGATTTCGACCGTCAATTGCCTGCTGAAGAAACGTTTATTATAAACGCCGGTTAATTCATCCGTGACACTCAGGGATTTTAAATGATGGTTTTCTTTTTCCAGCCGGATCAGGCTGTGCAAAAGATCGTCTTTCAGCTTGAAACTGAAGCCATGAGAAAGGAGTTTGGCGCGCTGCGCGGGGGAGACGGATTCGGCCAAAATCAGAATAAATTCCGTCTGCGGTTTTTTTTGTTCCAACGCTGCGGCCGGTTTTAAACCTGTTTTTTTAAAAATATTTTCAAGAGTCAGGGGAAGCGTTTGAGAGGCAAGAAGCGCAGTTTTTTTAACAGCTTTCATAGGCGAATCATTCCGAAATCATTTTAAGAAACTGCATGGCTTAAACAGCGCCGAAACCGGGATTGGCAACCGCATAGCGACCGCAATTCCGATGTTCGATAATCGTTTGATAATTATTCAAACGTTCACAAAAATCGATGATCTTTTTAACAGAATCCTTGCCAAATGCCGCCTCAGAGGACACTCAGCCATTGTTTTGATAAACTTATATTAGCTTTTGAAAAAAATCAAATTATAAAAACAGGAAATAAGCTGTTGAGCCAAGGCCCCGCTGCCATTGCCGATGCCTTGATAAAAATCAACGGATGAGTCTGTCTCAAACATCCGGTGCGCGGACAGGTCATCATGATGGCTTTTCCCTCCCCGCGATGATGTCTGAGCCTTGCTTTTCCCGCTTGACACGGCACCGCCGCCCCTTTATGCTTTCTTTTAATATCACAAGGCTCCTTTGATGAGCCCTCTGAAGATTGGCGCGAATATCTTTTTACTTCAGGAAACCCGAGTTGTTATATAATAAAACAATCCACTGATAAGGAGTAACAACATGAAAAAATCGCAGTTCAAGGTAATAATGGTTTTGTTTCTACTGTTGTCCCTCGCTTCTTTTGCTTCCGCCGGACCGACGATCGATAAAATTTTGAAGAAAAAAGAACTCGTGGTAGGCACTTCCGCCAATTTGCCCCCCATGGCCTTCAAGGCTAAAGACGGCAGCCTCAAGGGGCTCGATATCGACCTCAGCCGGCTCATCGCTTCAGCGATGCATGTCAAACTGCGCATCGTAGAGATGCCTTTCGACAAATTGATCCCCGCCCTTGAAAAAGGCAAAATCGACATGATCCTCTCCTGCATGACCATTACGCCGGAGCGAAACCTGAAGGTGATTTATGTCGGCCCCTATTTCATGTCGGGGCAGTCTATCCTGACCACCAAGGACATTGCTGACAAGATCATCGGCCTCGCGGACATCAACAAATCCGATTTCACCATCGCCGTGCCGAAGGGAACAACAACGGAAAAAATTGCGAAACTGATGTTGCCCAAAGCAAAACTGGTCATTGCCGGATCAACGGAAGAAACGCTGGATCTTCTGCGGAAAAAGAAGGTCATGGCGCTGATGGCCGATTATCCCTATACAAGCGTGGAGTCGATGCGGTACCGGGACAAAGATTTTGTGGCCAATCCCCCCTTCAGCATCGAACCTATTGGCATTGCCATCCGTGAGGGCGACCCTCTGCTGACAAACTTCCTGCAAAACACATTAATGCTCCTGAAGGGCGAGGGGCTGCTGGATAAAATGACCCAGCGCTGGTTTACCGATCCGTCCTGGATTGACGACCTTCCTTAAGCGGGTCCAATCACGGGGACAACACGATCAACGAAGAAGACGGAACGTGCGGCACATGGCAGACATCTATATTAATTACATTTGTTGACAAAAACAGATAAACTGTTGATAATGGTTTAATCGTTTTTATTCAGCAGGTTATTGCCAAAAAAAATGATACGGAAAGAAGACAATTATGAAAAGGAAGAACCTTTTATCCTGCAACAAAACCCTTTCTTTTTTGATGATTGCCTCTCTGCTGGCAACAGTCGGCTGTACCATGAAAACCCCTCTCATCAGAGCCGTGGAAAACCGGGATGTGGCCGGTATTAACCGGCTGCTTGATCATGGCGCAAACATCAACCAGCCGAGCACGGGCAAGTGGAGTGCATCGCCTCTGTACTGGGCCACCTATAACTGTATGCCTGATGTGGTTGAGCTGCTGTTGAAAAGAGGCGCAAGCATCAACGTAACAGCGCCTGACGGGGGCACCCTGTTATTGGCGGCAGCGGCCTGCTCAGACGAGATGCATCCTGTCGCCCAATCTCTTATTGAAAAAGGAGCCCAGGTAAACGCCCAGGACAATTATCAGGGTTGGACCCCTTTGATCAGCGCATCTTATAACAACTCCCCGAAGATGGTCAAAACCCTGCTCAAAGGCGGGGCCGATTTGAATATTAAAGCCAAGGACGGGCGAACGGCTCTCGATTATGCAAAATATTATCAGCACAATGATATCATAGCTCTCCTGAGCCCCGGCGGCGCGGCGCTTTTGGCAAAGGACGATTCGCAGGATCCGATTACACCCGCACCGACAGAAGCGGCAGGAGACGCTGCTGCACAAACGGAACAGAAAATCGCTTCGGCCCCCGTGGTTCAACCGGCGGCAATTCCGGCGCCGGCTCCGCAGAACGTGGTTGCGCCGGTGGTCATTCCGCAGAATATTGTGAAGAGCGGCTACACGCTGGAGTATGATACGATGGTGTTGAGCCTGATGAGCGGTTCGTTTGACACCGCTTTTGCCCACACCGACAAGCTGTGCCAGCAATACCAGAGCACTGTCGAAGGCAAAAAAAACAAGTATCTGTCTCTGCTGGAAAGGGGCAAAGTGGCCCTGTCCGCCCGCAAGTACGATCATGCGATTGCTGATTTTCAGGAGGCCGAAAGAAGATTCCTGACCATCGAAGGGACGATATCCATCACAGAGGGGTTCGGCTCTATCATGACTGATGATACAGCGATGGAGTATGAAGCGGAAATGCATGAAAAACTGATGATCAGCCCCTATTTAATCGTTGCCTATCTCGGCAAGGGGGACTTTAACGGGGCCATCGTCGAACGCAACCGGACCATTACCAAAATCAACCAGTTCATCGAAGAGAAACCGGTGGAAAGGGCCTATCTGGAAAATCCGTTTGCGCGATATCTGACCGCTCTCATGTATGAGATGGAAGATAGGAAAGACGACGCAAAAATCGAATACAAAAAACTGAAATGGGACCATGAAATTGCGAGACTGGAGAGCAAGACCGGTAAAACAACCGATCTGGTGATTTTAGTGGACGTCGGATTAGCCCCACAGAAATTCCAGACCAAGTGGGGGCCTACGCCGGTTCCGGGGGTTGGCATGATCGGATACGCCTATGCCGAATACGCGCCGACGCCGACCCAAGTGACGGCATGCGACATTAACATCGATGGAAAATCCGCCGGGAGCGCACAACTGCTTTATGATCTTGAAAACACGATCACTACGCAGTACCAAAAGAACAAGCCTGACATCCAGGCCAAAATAATGGCCAGAATGACCGCCAAGGCCACAACACAATTCGCGGCGAAGATGGCGATCAAGGAGCTCGCGAAAAACATTCCCTTCGCGTCATTATTTGCAGAGGTTGCCGTGGACGCGGCCGGTGCGGCATGGATAGCGGCCGAGCAGGCGGATCTTCGGGGGTGGCTGTCTCTGCCGAAGAAGATCAATTACCTGAGAGTCACCGACCTTGAGCCCGGAGATCACACAATTACCATAAATTACGGATGCGGCGTGGAAACGCAGAAGATTCGCGTGGAAAAAGACAAAATCAATATCGCTCATTTTGTGTATGCAAAATAACGGTTGTAGACAGGAGCGTCGTCTTCTTAATATCTGAAAATCATCACAGGCGGATAAAACATGAAAACAAGAATGATAGGAATGTTACTGATTGTAATAACGAGCTTCATGATTTCTGGTTGTGCAACGACTATTCAGCACGGCATTGCCGATAAGGAAACGGTTACGGGATCAGACTGGTCTGCCAGGGATTTAAAAGAAGTTGCTGATCACATGGTCAATTCCATCACCAGGCGCGCCAATGCACCGGGATCAGAATTAAGGGAAGGAAAACCGCGATGGATCCTTGCCAGAGATTTGCGAAACGAGACGGACGAACATGTCAACACCAGAACCATTATGGAAAAGGTCCGGACAAAATTAATTAATGACGGCATTGCCAGATTTGTGGATGACCAGGCATTAAACGATATTATGAATCAGCTTAAATTTCAGCAATCCGGTCTGTTTGACAACAAAACGGTCGTTCAGGTCGGGAAGCTGGTGGGCGCGAAATATATTCTCAGGGGCGCAATTTCCAGCATTCGCAAACGAAGTGATCGCATCGATATCATTTATTACAATATTACGCTGCAACTGGTGAACATACAAACCGGCGAAATAGTCTGGACGGATGAAAAGGAAATTCAAAGATTAACGGAGAAATCATTATTTCGATAGTTCAGGAAATTCGGGGGTTAATAACGGTTATAACTTTTAAACCTCCTCTGCGTCATTCTACCGGCTCGCAGCCTGTTAAAAAAGATCTTGTGCATCCAGCGCCAGCCAGGCAATCCAAATAACAATGGGGAGTATAGAACGGATCTATAACTCCCCATTATATTTTTTTAAAATGGTGCCGAAGCCGGGATTTGAACCCGGATGAGCGGTGCTCACCACCCCCTCAAGATGGCGTGTCTACCAATTTCACCACTTCGGCAGCAATTAAAATGAGATACAATACCGCATTCCATCTGATCATTTTAAAAAGCCAGGGCCTTTTGGGTTTGCGGATATGAAAAGAACGAAACTTACTTCGCTGCCGGTGCCACCGGTGTATTAGCCGCGCCGGGCACAGTTGCCGGTGCTGCGGGCAACGTTGCGGGCTTGGGCGCTGCGGGAGCCGCCTGTCTGGTTACGGGCGCCGATACGCCATCCATTAAACCGGATGTTTTTCTTGATGAAGTGTAGGTCAATGTAATGGACGTCAGCATGAAAAGAATGGCGACCGCCGCCGTCATTTTTCCAAGAAAAGTGCCCGCGCCGCTGGAACCGAAAACAGTCTGGCTGGATCCGCCAAAAGCAGCGCCCATATTTGCACCCTTTCCTGCCTGAAGCAGGACGATTAATATCAGGGTAATACAGCCTAAAACATGGATAATGGTTAACAATGTTGTCATCTTTTATGTCCCTTTAGTTATCTAAATTCAATTACGCTCAGAAATCTGCCGGATACATATCACCGGCGGATATTTTATTCAACGCTTCTTTTATCTCAAGACGGGAGATAAATTGATTAATAAAAACAATTATCTTTCAATTGAGGTCTCCAGTCAATCCTGTGCGAGCTATTCAAAAGCGGGCGGATCATATCTAAATGACGGGAAATCGTCAACTTTTTTCTTTTGCGTCTTAATTATCGCCATAACGCTTACCATTCTTGGTTGATAATTTTTAGTGCCTTTCTTACGATTCACGAGATACGAGATACGCTTTGTCTTACTTCTACCGGCTCACTGTTACCCCGATACGGGGGCAGTATTGTTTGATGGGACAGGTACTGCAAAGCGGCGATACGGGCTTGCAGGTTTTGCGGCCGAAGAAAACCAGCAGCGTGTTGTAGATAATCCAGTGTTTCCGGGGAAGCCTGCCGCGAAGGGCCATTTCCGTTTCATCCGGTGTTTTGGTCTTCACATAGCCCAGGCGATTGGAAATCCGGTGCACATGCGTGTCCACACAAATGCCGTCCTTACCATAAGCCAGCGTGATCACCAGATTGGCCGTTTTCCGTCCGACGCCTTTCATGCTTAAAAGGTCGTCCAGATTATCCGGAACCTTTGAATCAAAGCGGTCAATAAGTTCGCGGCAGGTATGATGGATGGTTCTGGCTTTCACGCGGTAAAACCCGACCGGATAAATCGCCTTGGCGATTTTAGCCTGCGGGACTTTCAGCATTTCTTCAGGGGTGGAAGCCAGTGCGAAAAGCCTGTCGGTCGCTTCGGCTGTGACTTCATCCTTGGTGCGCAGACTGAGCAGCGTGGAGATTAATATGACAAAAGGATCGCGTTCGCTTTGGGCCAGATGCGAGACAATGGGCATTTCTCCCAGATCCAGTTCTTTTTTCAGGATTTTAACAATTTGATTAATCTGCGTATTTTCCATCTATTTCGCCGCTTTCCTAATTGCGTATTGCCTGCCTGCGCGTGTCTTGATCATGTTTATTCCGCATGACAATGCTTTTCTTATTATGGGCTCCTGTGAAAAGCAAGTCTTTATCCACGCCTCCGCATCCGCGGGTAATGGGAATATAGCTTTAAAATTATTAACAAACAACCACTATGACCGGGAGTATTTTTTCTTGACAGCGCCTCTTTATTCTTATAATGCCCAGTGTGCAACTTTGCGCGCATTCGATGGAGTTTGGCTCTTCAGGGAAACGGTTCAGACGATGATCCCCGATAATCAAGCAAATGAAATCCATCCGGCAAGTACCCTGTGTAAAGTCTGATCATGCAGGGGAAATGAATTGAATCCATGCAGAAAACTAAAAAATATCAAATAAGTCCGCAAAACGAAAACGGTTCTCCGAAAAAGAAGCTGGGGCAGGTTGTGGTCATTGAAGATCGCTGCAAGGGCTGCGGCTTTTGCATTGCCAATTGTCCCCGGCAGGTTTTGCGATTTTCCTCCACTTTTAACAAAAAAGGCTATCACCCCCCTGAAGTGAATGACGCTTCAAGGTGCGTTAATTGTCATTTCTGCGAAGTTCTCTGTCCTGAATTTGCCATTTACAGCATTGAATTTGACGACTTTAACGAATGAGGATTGAAGGAGATTGGTTTTGGTTTCCAAAGAAGTATTAACAGGAATACATTTCATGAACGGCGACGAGGCCTGCTGCGAGGGAGCGCTGGCCGTCGGCTGTCGTTTTTTTGGCGGCTACCCTATCACACCGGCGACTGAAATTGCCGAAGCCATGTCGCGACGGCTGCCCAAACTGGGCGGCATTTTTATCCAGATGGAAGATGAAATCGCTTCGATGGCGGCCATCCTGGGCGCCAGCTGGGGCGGCGTAAAATCCATGACCAGCACATCCGGGCCCGGATTTTCTCTCATGATGGAGAATATCGGACTGGGAATCTGCACGGAAACACCCTGCGTGGTCTGCAACGTCCAGCGGGCGGGACCCAGTACGGGACTTCCCACGGCGGTGGGCCAAGGAGACATGATGCAGGCGCGCTGGGGATCGCACGGCCATTATGAAATCATCGCGCTCAGTCCGGCCAGCCCTCAGGAAATGTTTGATATGACCATCCGCGCTTTTAACTTGAGCGAATACTATCGACTGCCTGTGATTATTCTGGCCGATGAAGTTGTCGGGCACATGAATGAACGGGTCGTTATTCCTCGTGAGGATGAAATTGAGATCATCAACCGGCGGAAGCCTTCCGTTTCCCGGGAAGACTATCTTCCCTATAAGGCGGATGCCGACGGCATCGCGCCGATGGCCAATTGCGGCGACGGTTACCGGATTCACGTGACCGGCCTCACCCATGACGATCGCGGCTATCCGGCCATGAACGCCCAGGCGCAGGAACAAATGGTTGCCCGCCTGGTCGGTAAAATACGCAATAATCGTGATAAAATTATCAGCACAAAAAATTTCTATCTGGATGACGCCGAGATTGTCGTGGTTTCTTACGGCATCAGCGCCCGCTCATCCATGCAGGCCGTCCGTAATGCCCGAAATGAAGGCATCAAGGCGGGGCTGATCAAACTGGAAACCATCTGGCCTTTCCCCGAAGAACTTATTCGCAGCGTTGCTCCTCAGGTTAAAGCAATGATTATGGCTGAAATCAACGGCGGTCAAATGGTTCTGGAGCTCGAACGCTGTACCTCCGGCGCCTGTCCGGTGAGCCTGGTATCCAATTACGGCGGCGCGATTCTCCACCCCGCTTCGATTCAAAGCGCTATTGCCAAGGCGGCAAGAGGGAAAATATGACCACATCAAAACCCGTTAAGAACGTTCCACCCCATCCCATGGATTCTCTGCTGCGAACGGAAAGAATTCCGCATATCTGGTGTCCCGGCTGCGGGATCGGCACCGTGTTTTCCGCCGTACTCGCCGCCATTAAAAATACCGGCTGGGACCCCAATTCCATCGCCATGGTCTCCGGCATCGGCTGCACCGGACGCATGGCCGGTTATATCAGACTGGATTCGTTTCACACCACACATGGCCGGGCGCTGCCGTTTGCGACAGGTCTGAAGCTGGCGCGCCCTCAAACGAAGGTCATTGTTGTCTCCGGAGACGGCGATCTGTTTGCCATCGGCGGCAATCATTTTATTCATGCCGCGCGCCGGAACATGGACATGACGGTTGTCTGCGTCAACAATCTCAATTACGGCATGACAGGCGGCCAGCAGGCTCCCAGCACGCCGCTGGGCGCCAAGACGACGACCTCCGTCAACGGTTCGCCGGAAGAGCCTTTCAACTTCAGTTATCTGGCATCCGCCTGCGGAGCCACGTATGTGGCAAGATGGACGGCCATGCAGGTCCGGTCGCTCAGGAGTTCCATCAGTGAAGCTCTGGAAAAACGCGGCTTCAGCTTTGTGGAGGTTATCACGCCCTGTCCGTCTTCTTTCGGAAGGCGCAACCGCATGGGCAGCGCGCTGGAAATGCTGAAATTTTATCAGGGCCGTTCGGTCATCCGCGGCGATATTGACCCCAAAGACGCGTCCATGGATATTGATAAGGAAATTGTTGTCGGGAAGTTTGTTGATATCGAGCGTCCCACCTTCATGGATCACTACGAAAAATACAACCGGTCGCAGATGCCGCAGTGGCGTCCCATGCATCCTGATACGCAGAAAGGACGGTGATGATCATGTCGGATAAACGGGAAAGACATATATTACTCACCGGCTTCGGCGGACAGGGTATTGTTCTGGCCGGAGATATTATGGGAAAAGCGGCCACGCTTTACGACCACAAACACGCCACCATGACGCAGAACTACGGACCGGAAGCGCGCGGCGGCGCCTGTTCCAGTCAGGTCATCATCAGCGGCGAGGAAATTCTATTCCCCTGTGTGGAAGAACCGGAAATCCTAGTCTGTATGAGCCAGGAAGCCTATACAAAAAACATTAAATCCCTGCGTCCGGACGGCACATTAATCTGGGATACCGATCTGGTCCACACCCGCAAATCCGATCTGCGAGAAAGGACGTTTCATATTCCGGCCACGCGATTTGCCGAACAGCTCGGAACCAAGATGATGGCCAACATTGTCATGCTGGGATTTTTCTCGGCGGTCGAACCGATTGTTCATGCGGAAGCGCTCAAGAAAGCCGTCCTGGATTCTGTTCCCGCCTCGACGAAAGACAATAACATTCACGCCTTCAACACAGGCAGGGAATACGGACAGGCCATTATCAAAGGCACCGTCAAACCGGAGCCCGGCAAGCATCAGGAATAGAAGAGAGGCTGTAAACATTTACGGCGATAGGAAAAAAGAAAAAACGAAAGCCCCGCCGGGACATGGTCCCGGCGGGGCTTTTCCGCATTGCCTGAAAGCCTGTTTTCAGTTATAGCCTTCTTCATACGCCAGCATATCCAGATGCAGCGTCGCAATATCTTCCACATCCAGGTTTATATCCTCGGATGATTTCGGCAATTCAACAATTTTAATATACCGGCGGCACTTGTTGCAGACATCAACCCGATGGCTTTCTTCGCCTTCCACGGCAAAATAGGCCAGCGAATGCTGCTCTTCATTCCCGCAAAACGGGCATTTGATCCGGTGGAAGTGCCATTTGCATCCGCACTGGTGGCAGAAAAGATAGCGCCTGCCGTCTTCGCTTTCCCGGATTTCACCGATTTTCGGTTCCTTCCCGCAGATCGGGCAGTAGCCTTCCGTCCATTCGGATTTTTCAACGGCCGCGGCATATTGTTCGGCGATCACTTCCAGTTCCGGGCGAAGGCTCTCTTCGATAAACAAATCGATGAGATCAAGCTGCTCATCATGAGTGTCCGATGATTTCAGTTCCTTACCCAGTGCTTCCTCTTCGGCCGGATTAAACGACGCTCTGATGATCGTTTCCCAGTCGAACTGTTCGTCGCGGATCACATCCAGAAACTTGTGCGCTTCAGCCGGCAGCCTTTTTTCGGCAATGGCAATCAATGAGTAAAAATATTCTTTCGGGCGGGTCAGATCGTATTTTTGTCCCACCAGATCAATTAAGGGAAGCCCCCCTTCCATTTTTCCCGGGATTAACTTTTCTTCCACTGAAAAAATGGGACTCGTCATATTCTTCCGGTATTCTTCCCGAAGAATCAGAATTTCCGCGAGGATATCCAGCAGGTCTGTGTAGATAGGGTTGGTTACCTTGTAATCCTCTATTGTTTTTAAAGATTTGCGCAGTGTTGCTGCCATTATCATGGTCCTCCATATTCTTCTTTAGCTAACTTTATCATTCTCAGGCGGCGATGTAGATAAGATAACAACGGCAACACCTCAATGCAAAGCCGGTTGCACCTTATCTGCTTTCCCTAACATCTTCAAGCGATTTTTATACTCAGGCATGTCGTTGAAATATTAGAAGAAAATAAGTGTGATGACGACAAACAAAACAACCAGAACAGGAATGGAATATTTAAACATGTAACCAAAGAAGCTAGGCATTTTGACGCCTGCTTCTTCAGCAATCGACTTCACCATAAAGTTGGGCGCATTGCCGATGTAGGTATTAGCCCCCATAAAAACCGCTCCCGCTGAAATAGCAGCCAGATACGGGATTTTTTCAGTGATCAGACGGGCAACAGCCTGCGTCTCGGGGACACCGGGATAAAACTTACCCAGCGCGCTGTTGAAAAAGGTCAGATAAGTCGGGGCATTATCCAGAAAACTGGATAATGAACCTGTGGCCCAGAAATAGTGGGCCGGAGTGTTGACGGCTTTAATCAGCCAGGCCAGCGCCCCTTGTTCGCCTGCTTTCAGGATTGCCAGCGCGGGAATGATGGTTATAAAAATCCCGGCAAAAAGATAGGCTACTTCCAGAATGGGGGCCCAGCTGAAATCGTTGCCTTTACGGACTTCCTGACGGGTGAAGACAAGGGATAAAATTCCCATGACGATCAGAACGGTGTCTTTGATTAAGTTCTCGATGGTTTGATGAATGCCTGCGATATCCACTTCACCCAGTTTAACCGTGCCGCTGAACAAAACGGCGGCAATAATTCCCGCCAGGAAAATGAAATTGTAAGACCCCTCAATTTTTACCGGTTCCGGCGCGGTATCGGGAGCGTCGGTGTGGCTTTCTTTTTTATAGTAGAAAGAATCCAGCATGAAATAAAGCACCAGGAGAGCAACGCTGGCAAAGGCCATTTCCGGGAGGATATGCATCGTCCAGAAAAAAGGAACGCCGTGGAGAAATCCCAGAAACAAGGGAGGATCGCCCAGTGGGGTTAGCGAACCGCCGATATTGCTGACCAGAAAAATAAAAAATACAATCGTATGGGCTTTATGCACACGCCAGCCATTTGAGCGCAGTATCGGCCGGATCAGCAGCATGGAAGCGCCAGTCGTGCCGATGACCGATGCCAGAACGGTTCCGACAAGCAGGATCAGGGTGTTGACGGCAGGCGTTCCTTTCAAAGTACCTTTAATATAAATGCCGCCGGAAACGGTAAACAGCGCCCACAGCAAAATGATGAAAGGAATATAATCAATAATAAAAATATGGGCCATTTCATAGACCGCAACATCCCGGAAAAAATAGATAAAAGGAATGGCCAGCACCAGCGCCCAGAAAGCGGACACTTTGGGAAAATGATGATGCCAGAAATGAGGCAGGAATAAGGGCATCAGCGCAATCGAAAGCAGAATACCCGCAAACGGCAGGATCGACCACAGCGGCAGGGCGGCGCCGATATTAAGGGCCGGGGCGAGAGCAAAACAGGTTACGGGAAAAATCAGCCATAAAACAAAAATCGGGCATAGCATAAATCCGGTTTTTTTCATGCGCTTCTATTCAACTTTCTCTGATGAATTCCGGATAAAAACGGTCCTCGTCGGATAAGCAAACTCTATACTCTCTTGTGCGAAGCGGCGGAAGATTTCCAGATTGATTGATTCCTGGACATCCATATACAGATTATAATCCGGTACCGTCACGAAATAAACGACTTCATAGTTGATGGATGAATCACCGTATTCCTTGAAGTGAACACGATCAAGGCGGGGGTTTTCCTCTTTGATGATAATATCACTGACGATCTCTTTGATGGCCTTCAGTTTTGGAAGCGGGGTTTGATACACGACACCGAAGCTGAAAACAATACGACGTTCCGTCATGCGTTTGTAATTGCGAATACGGCTTTTCAACAGATCGTTATTGGCAAAGATGAGTTGTTCGCCGCTCAGACTGCGGATGCGCGTGGTTTTTAAGCCAATATGTTCAATGGTGCCGGCCAGAGCATCGACCACGACAAAATCGCCGATGACAAAGGGCTTGTCTAACACAATCGACAACGAGGCCAGCAGATCACCCAGAATATTCTGCACCGCCAGAGCCACAGCGATGCCGCCGATCCCCAAACCGGCGACCAGACCGGTGATGTTGACGCCGAGATTATCCAGAATTAAAAGCAGAACCATCACCCACAAAATCAGACGCGCCACAAAACCGAGCAAAGAAATGGTTGTGGCGCCAGACGCGTCCTGATCCATCCGTTTTTGAAGCATCAGACCAAGCCAGAATTTCACACCGGCGGCAGCCCAGAGGCCCCCCTGGATAATCAGCATCAGCATCACCGCTTTTTGCCACAAGACCGCAATAGACGGTTTAAGGGTGACGGCGTGAGAGGCAACATAGGCGGAGGCCATAAGCAGGATGAAAAACCTGGTTTCCCTGAGCATGGCGACTGCAAGATCGTCAATCTGGTTATCCGTTGTTGCCGCCAGTTTGGACAGTCTGGCGATGGCTATGCGCTGAAGGATCTTCAGCATGGCGAACACCGCCATCAAAATGCAGACGGCCATGAGCCAGTCCTGCAACATATTGCCTAAATAAATTTTATCCAAAAGCTCCATGATCGTTTCCTGATGCTGCGCTGCGATGCGTAATTTTAAATTATTTAATTTTCCGAAGCATTCCAACAATGAGATATTATCTACGGCTCCGGAATGACTAAAACAGGCAAGAGAGCCGTGTCGATGATATTCACATCGCTGCTGTCAAACATTGACGAATAAACTTTGCTGCGGTGCTGATGTCCGACAAGGATCAGATCAATTTGATGGTTCCCGGCATATTTGACGATTTCTTCCGCGATGTTTCCCTTGGAACTGGCGTAAACTATGTCCAGTTGCTCCAATAAAAACGCGGGGGCAATTGCTTTTACTTTCAAGGCTATGGCGTCTTCCCGATCCGCCGGATGACGATAGCCGGCCTGAGGATCATTGACATAAACAATGTGAATGCGGCTTTTGAACCTTTGCGCGAATTCCAGCGCATAAATAACGGAAGAAATATTATCCGCATCCAGATCTATAGCGTATAACATATTTTGAAAATCTTTCATGAAACCTCCGTGCAGTGGTTTGCCGTCACTCGCGGATGCGCTTTTTGAGTTCCTTAATCAGCGTATTGAGCAGGTCCCCGGCATCAGCCACAATAGCGACATCGGCCATTTTCATCATCGTTGCCTGCGGGTTCTTGTTGACCGCGATGATAAAATCGGCTTCGCCCAGACCCGCGGTGTGTTGAATCGCGCCGCTGATGCCGAAGGAAAATAGAATTTTAGGTTTGATATGTTTCCCCGCCTGTCCGACCAGGGCATCGTGTCCCGCCCAGCCTGCGTAAACCACCGGCCTTGTCGCGCCGACGTCTCCGCCCAGCAGCCTGGCCAGTTCATCGAGTTTTTTAAAATTGTTTTTGCCGCCCATGCCGCGGCCGCCGCAGACAATCACCGTGGCATTTTCAATCGTGTGGCCTTTTTGCGCCGCCCGCTCATACTCGACCAGACGAACCCTCGGAACGGGCAGATTGGACGGTAGCCGCAAACGTTCCACGACGGCCGTTCTTTCGTAATTGTGGGGTATTTCCTTGAACGTCCCGGGACGAACGGTGGCCATCTGCGGACGATGCTGTTCCGTAACGATTTCCGCCAGCATGTTGCCCCCGAACGACGGCGCGATTTGCAAAAGCAGCCCGTCCGGTGTGATGTCCAGACCGACACAGTCGGCGGACAAACCGGTCTTCAAACGCTTGGCCAGTCGGGGAGCAAATTCCCGGCCAAAGTCGGTTGCGCCGATCAGGATGATATCCGGGTCTCTTTTTACCGCCAGTTTTTCCATCAGCGCCAGATAATGCTCCGTGCTGTAGCTTGTAAGCGTAGGATGGTCGATGGCCAGAATACGATCCGCACCGTGCGCGGTGTATTCCATAATCCATTCCTCCAGATCATGGCCGACAACCACTGCGCATACTTCCGCATGGATGATGCGCGCCAGATCAACCGCCTTGGAAATCAGTTGCAGCGTCACGCGGTTCTGGTAGTAATTGCGGTAATCGCCGAATACCCAGATGCTTTTTTGTTTTTTAGTCATTTTCAAATCATTGGCCCTAGGTTTGTTTTTTCGCTTCGATCGATTTTCCGAGCACCGCGCTGATATTCCCCTGGTACTTGTCCAGAAATTCGGCAACCGCATTGGCCGCGGCTCCTGTAATCACCACATTTTCCTTTTGTGTTTTGCGGAGAAAAACTTTGCGCACTTTTGTTCGCGATCCGTGTTGATGAAGATTATCGGAAGTGATGCCCAGCTGCTGCGCGTTCAGGATGGCAATATCCTTT
This sequence comes from Deltaproteobacteria bacterium HGW-Deltaproteobacteria-6, assembly GCA_002840435.1. Lineage (NCBI taxonomy): Bacteria > Deltaproteobacteria > Deltaproteobacteria bacterium HGW-Deltaproteobacteria-6. The sequence goes on along the minus strand of PHAT01000005.1, from coordinate 767,292 downwards.
TCATTAAAAGCCTTATTCAGACCGGAAAAAGACGCGTAGCGCGGTTCATATCTTTCCATGGAAATCGTGACCAGCGCCGGGAATTCCATTTCCAGTGTTTCGCGGAAATTGTCCACCAATCTCCGGACTCTCAGCAGGCGCCCGGAGATAGCCAGATCTTCCGCGTAGGCCACCGCCGGCATATTCAACTCTTCCGCCAGCTGGGGTCCGACCTGAGCGGTCTCGCTGTCCGATGTGTAGGCGCCGCATAAAATCAGATGACAACCGGCCACTTCCTTTTGAATCGCCGCAGCCAGGATAAAGGATGTGGCATACGTATCGGAGCCGGCCAGAATCCGGTCGCAAATCAGGATGCCCCGGTCCGCTCCCATGGCCAGCGCTTCACGCAGAACTTCCTCCGCGGCGGGCGGCCCCATTGTCATGACCGTGATGACCGCGCCCTGTTTTTCTTTTACCTGGAGCGCCGCTTCCACGGCGCGCTTGCAGGCGGGATTCATCATTCCCGCCGCCAGATCACGTCTGAGCGTACCGGTTTTTTCATCCCAGGGCAGTTCGGTGACCATCGGCACCTGTTTAATACACACCACAATATTCAGCATAGCACTCACATCATCGATTGGGACAGGATGGCACGGGCGATAACCATGCGCTGGATTTCGCTTGTCCCTTCATAAATTTCCGTGACCTTGGCATCCCGGAAATAACGTTCCACATCATATTCCTTACTGTAGCCGTAACCGCCGTGAATCTGAACGGCCAGAGACGTCACCTTCGACGCGACCGTACTGCAATACAGTTTGGCCATCGACGCTTCGCAGCCGAAAGAAGCCCCTGCGTCTTTGAGATCACAGGCACGATACAGCAGAAGACGCGCAGCCATGATTTCCGTGGCCATATCGGCGATATAATTTTGAATCGTCTGCTGCGAGGCAATGGGTTTTTTGAATTGCTGTCTTTCCTTTGCGTATTTCACCGCCGCTTCCATGGCGCCCTGCGCAATGCCCAGAGCCTGAGCGGCCACGCCGATCCGCCCGTTGTCGAGCGTTGCCAGGCCGATCTTCATGCCGTCGCCCTGCTGTCCCAGAAGATTTGCCGCAGGCACCGGACAGTCTTCAAAAAACAGCGATGAAACGGGATTGGCGCGCATGCCGCAGAGATCTTCGAGTTCCCCCCGTAAAAACCCCGGAAATCCGCTCTCGACAATAAAAACGCTGCTTTGCAGTTTGTTGTCGGGTGATGACGTTAACGCAAAAATTAAAGCGACGTCACAAACCCCGCCGTTGGTGACAAATATTTTTGTTCCGTTCAAAATGTAATGTGACCCGTTTTTAACGGCCGTGGTTTCCACGCTGCCCGCATCCGAGCCCGCGTTGGCTTCCGTCAGGCTGAACGCGCCGATCATGTTGCCCGAAGCCAGTTGCGGAAGATACATTTCTTTTTGCGAGGCGTTGGCAAATTGCAGAAAAGGATAAACGGCCACACCGTTATGAACCGTCACGCACAGACCGACCGCCGCACAGACGCGGGAAATTTCTTCCACCACAATGGCCGTGCTGATAGAATCCAGAGCCGCACCGCCGTATGCTTCGGGGACTTGCAGTCCGAAATAGTTGAGATCCCTCATCCTGGCGATAATGTCTCGCGGAAACCTTCTCTGCTGGTCAATTTCCGCAGCGATCGGCGCCAGTTCCGTTTCGGCAAAATGCCGCGCGGAATTGCGGATCAGTTTATGCTTCACACACGGGTTAAATTGCAATTTCCCTCTCCCGGAATTGCAGGGTCGGAAAATATGCCGTCCCTGCATGAATGATACGACTATGAAATTCATCTGGCATATAGAAAAAAGCCGCGGCAAAGTCAATCATATTGTAGGGAGGAAAAAAATTGCCGCCGCCCGATAACCCTATAAAGACCGTCGTGGACGAGCGGGCCGTGCGCCGGAAAAAAGTTTGCTTGAGACGCGTCAATATATTATAAACAATTCCATAAATCGAAAATGAATGAAAATTTCCGGGCAACCGATTCACCCCTGCAGGAGGAGGTTAATATGAAAAATATATTTATCACTTTGCTCACAGCGGTTTTATTGTTTTCTTTTTTGCCAGCCGCGCAGGCGCAGGAATACGGCAAGATTCGTGCGCTCCATGAGCGGGCAGTTCATGTGACCCGGCAAAAGAACGACTTTATCGTCCGGGTGCTGACATCTTATAAAATCCCGCATGAGGTCAACGAGCAGGGCGTCGTGGTTCGCATCAACATGGACAGCAAATGGATGAATATACGATCTATCGAGATTATTCCCGTGCTTCAGGAATCCGCCGACAAAAGCCAGCAGGTCGCAGCGCATGAATTATACTTCTTTACGGATGAAGGGATTCTGGATGTTTTTTCGGCGCTGACCATCCGGTAATCAGGACTTGCCGATCGTACTCTTCACCTCGGCCAGCTTCTCCCTGTCCAGATAGTATTTGTTCTCCGGCGTCTTGATGATCAGTTTGTCGGCAATCAATAGATTCAGCGCCTTGGGCCGCAGATTGCCCGTGCCGACGCGAAAGAAATTTTTTCGTTCATCCTGCAGTCTGACTGCTTTAGAGGCTTTCACCGCGCCGGCTGCTTCCAGGTCGGCGATAATTTTGAAGCAAACGCGCCGCAAACCCAATCCGGTCAAGTACATGGCCGCCACAACAAAGACGATGAAGGCGGCAATCAGTAAAATTATTTGTAAATAAATTGGCATATCGCTGAGCATTCCCTTTAGCTTAGTTTCAGATGATTGTTATTTTGCTTGTTGCCTTTTTCACCACGAAGCAGCGCTCGATATTGGATTTGGGGTCGGCCGGATTGATAAAAAACCCCTGGCGATCGGGATTGTAGCTGGTCGTTGAACCCACAAGCACCTCGCCGTCATTAAAAACCACTTTGACCTTCCGTCCGATTACCGTTAAACCAGCATCGAAAAATTTATGGTCCTGATACTCCCTGTTGCCCTCAAATTCCCTGACAAAGAAGATGGCCTTAAGGTCGCCTGTATGCACTTCAAGCGGCATACTCTCCGGTGTCGCGCCTGCCGGCGTTACGTGAAACTTTTCACGGTCGGGTGAAAAATTACCGGTGGTGCCTTTTCTGGTGCGCCCATCGACATAGCGGAGTACAATCTTGTTGTAACTCATGGCTGCCCACCTTCATCATGGCCTGTGAAAATGCGATAAAAAAACAATCTTTATCTCAACCTGATTTCTTCCCCGACAGGCTCTCTATGTTTACACCAATCACCAGAACTTTGTCCAGCGCATCGTCGCCATAATCAAAGGACTCCCGCCCCGCATATTTTTTCATCAGCAGATCGAGCGCTTTCTTCTTTCCGCCGGCTTCTTCAATAAAATAAGCCTGACCGAAACCGATCACGCTTTTGTATTTCATGCCCCACGAACAGGCCAACTTGCCGCAGACGAGATCGCCGGGAATATCCACTTCAAAGCAAATCGAAGGATTGCCCCGCAGCATGTCGATTTTTTTGCCCGATTTTGCACAGTGGAAATAAAGCTGATGACCGCTCACCGCAAAATTAACCGGAACAATATAAGGACTGCCGCCTGCGGCCATCGCGATCCGGCAGACCATTGCGTCCTGCAAAACAGCGTCAATTTCCCCGGGATCTTTTATCTCTTTATCCGAACGGCGCATCGACTGGTTCCCCTTTCATTTTTAACCATGCAAAAACAAGCGGTTCCGAAGAACTCTTGGCATGTTTTAGAAAGTTATGATAAAAAAGCACCACTTTTTCCGATCGACTTTTTCAGGACAGCTTTCGCTTTGTATTTTTATCCGAACGGCCAAAAAAAGTCGATGACTTTATAATACGGATGTGAGAGAAAAAAACATGGACAATAAAACAAACCGGGCGATCGGCGTTTTTGATTCCGGCATCGGCGGGTTGACCGTCGTGCGCGCGCTCATGGAACGCCTGCCTTTTGAAAATATTATTTACTTCGGCGACACGGCGCGCGTGCCTTACGGCATCAAATCCGTGGAAACGATCAACCGTTACGCGATGCAGATTACGGAATATCTGCTGAAGAAAGACGTCAAGCTTCTGATTGTCGCATGCAACACCATGGCTGCAGTGGCCTACCAGGCCATCAGGGATTTGTCCCCCGTACCGGTATTGGAGGTCATTGAAGCCAGCGCAAAAATCGCGGTAACCGAAACCCGGACAAGGGCCATCGGCGTGATCGGCACGCCCGCGACGATCAACTCCAATGCTTATGCCCGGGCCATTCATCTGCTGGATCGCGACGCCAGAGTTTTTTCGCAGGCCTGCCCTCTGTTTGTGCCGCTGGTGGAAGAAGGATGGTTTGATCACGCAGCCACCAGGCTTGTCGCTGAAGAATACCTGAAGCCGGTCATGGCTGAACAAATCGACACTCTGGTGCTGGGCTGTACGCATTATCCGCTGTTGAAACCCCTGTTTCAGGATATCTGCGGTCCAAAGGTCCGGCTGATCGACTCGGCGGAGGCCATGGCGGAAATTGCCGCAGACCTGATTAATCGTGAAAATCTCGGCAACAAAAGCCGCCTGTCGCCGGACTACCTGTTTTGCGTCAGTGACGTACCATATCGTTTTCAGACCATCGGTGAACGATTTCTCGGACGGACACTGGCGCGCGTAGAAATGGTGCGACTCTGAAATGAACAGCCATCAGTTGCAGACGGAAATTGAAATCGACGCGGAAGCTCAGCGGGTCTGGTCGATTCTCGCGGACTTTGCCGCCTACCCTGAATGGAATCCGTTCATCCGGTCCATCCGTGGCGTCATGGCGCAGGGCTCACGGCTGGAGGTGCGGATTCAGCCCAGTGGCGCAAAAGGCATGACCTTCCGTCCGTCTATTCTGGTCGCCGATCCCGGCCGGGAACTTCGCTGGCTTGGCCGCCTGATGCTCCCCGGCTTATTTGACGGAGAACACCGTCTGGTAATCGAACCTGTCGCCCCCGGGAAAGTTCGGTTTCGGCAAAATGAACGTTTCAGCGGGATTCTGGTTCCGCTATTCAGAAACAGCCTTGACCGGGATACGAAGAGGGGCTTTGAAGAAATGAATCGGGCGCTGAAGGCGCGCGCCGAAGCCTGAGCAACAGATAAACAAGACCATTCAAGGATGAAAAACAACTTATGAAAATTCTGCTGGCTGGTTACAATATTGATTACGATCTGATTCGCGAACTTCAGGAAAAAAGCGGATTTAAACAGGACATCACCCCGGAAACGATTTCCGCCGCCTACGCGCGCATCAGCCGCAGTCCCAAACCGGTTGACGCACTTCGGGCGGACGCCCGTGCCGAAGTTGACAAGGCCCGCAAGTCCAACCGCAACATCGTTTTTGAAATGGGGCACAGCTCGGTGGCCGAGCATGCCGTCTTCAACATCGACGTCATCAGTGTTTCCCGCCTGCTTGTGGAAGAAATTGAAAAGTTTCGCTTGTGCTCCTATACCGAGAAATCGCAGCGCTATGTTCTGTTTGACAAGGATTTTGTAGTGCCCGAAGAAATCGTTGAAACGGGTTTGACGGATTTGTTTATCGAAACCGTCACCATGCAAAACGATTTTTATCACGAGCTCTATGCACAGCTTCGCCCCCATGTATTCGAACAAAACAAAGCACTGGCCGAAAATCCCGCCAATAAATCGTTATTGGAAGGCTGGGCCAAGGAAGACGCGCGTTACGCCATCGCACTGGCCACTGAAACGCAGCTGGGCATGACCATCAACGCCCGCCATCTGGAGCTGATGCTGAGACGGCTTTCGGCCATCCCGCTTAATGAAGCGCGCATTTACAGCGAAAAGCTCTATGCCGCAACCAAAGACATCGCGCCCTCGCTCATCCGCTACACGCAGGCAACAGACTATGACCGGCTGACCCGCCGGAATTTGCAAAAACAGGCTGAAAAATTTCCCCCGAAAAAATCCATGGCGACAGGCAAGGGAAAATCAGCCGAGGTTCAGCTTCTGTTTGTGACACCCGAAGCTGATAGTCAAGCCGCCGCCGCGCTGCTTTTCTCATCATCCGGCCTGAGTTACGCCCATTGCCTGAAAGAGGCCAAAAGGATGGGTCTTCGCGATGCCAAAGCCCTGTTCAAAACCGCCTTTGCCAACCTGCAGGCTTACGACGCCGTCCTGAGGGAACTTGAAAATATCGACCTGCAGTTTGAGCTGATCATGAGCGCCAGTTGTTTTGCGCAGCTCAAGAGGCACCGGATGGCAACCATCATAAGCCAGGACTATGACCCGGCCCTGGGCGTCACCATACCTCCGTCGGTGCAGGCCATCGGCCGGCAGAAAGAGTTCATGGCGATGATCCATAAGACCAACATGGCCTACGCGGCCATCAAACGGAAGAATCATGAGGCCGCGGCCTATGTGCTGACCAATGCGCATCGCAAACGGGTTTTGATGAAACTCAACGCGCGGGAGCTTTACCATTTAGCCCGCCTGCGGGTGGATCAGCATGCCCAGTGGGATATACGGGACTTATCGGGGAAAATGCTGAGACAGGCACGCAAGGTCATGCCTCTTACGCTGATGATGTCCTGCGGAAAAGACGGATTTGCCGCGCAGCGGAAAAAAAATTTCCCCGGGACGTAATGCCCTTTCGATTCACGTGACCACATGACCATGAAAAGAAAACTGCCCATCGTTCTTCTGGCCACCACCATCAGTTCCTTTACGACGCCCTTTATGGGTTCGTCCGTCAATGTCGCGCTCCCGATGATCGCCCGCGATTTTTCCATGAACGCCCTGTCCTTAAGCTGGGTGGCCTCGTCTTTTCTGCTGGCTGCGGCCATCATGCTGGTGCCGATGGGACGGCTGGCGGACATTTACGGACGAAAAATATTTTTTCTCGGGGGCTCGCTGATCTTTGCCCTGTCGTCGTTTTTATGCATCGGGGCGGCAACGGAAAGCGTCTTCATCGCCCTGCGCGTTTTTCAGGGGATCGGCGGCGCAATGATTTTCAGCACCGGTACGGCCATGTTGATATCCGCTTACCCGGAAAACGTTCGCGGCAAAATACTGGGCATCAATATTGCCGCGGTTTACATCGGCCTGACCTGCGGCCCCTTCATCGGCGGTTTCCTCACCGAACATCTGGGATGGAAAACCATCTTTATTTTCAACGCCTTGCTGGGCCTGTCGGCAGCCCTGTTTGCCGCCTTCATCCCGAAGGAAGAACGGCCTGCCGCCAAAGCGGAGGAATTCGATCTGACCGGTTCCTTTCTTTACGCGATCGCTTTGTTTGCCCTGATGTACGGTTTCTCACAACTCCCCTCCGTGGCCGGCGGTGCGTTGATTGTCATCGGAATGATCTGTTTTATCTTCTTCATTCGACGGCAGTTGAAAAAGCCTTTTCCCCTGCTCAATATTCACCTGTTTATGGACAATCGTATCTTTGCTTTTTCCAATCTGGCGGCGCTCATCAACTATTGCGCCACCTTTGCGGTCACCTTTCTACTGAGCCTTTATTTGCAGCACGTTAAAATGATGACCCCTTCGCAGACCGGCATTGTGCTGGTGATCGAGCCGCTGATGCAGGCGGTTTTTTCGCCGCTGGCCGGAAGGCTGTCCGATCGGTATGAACCGAGAATCATCTCCTCCATCGGGATGGCAATGACCGTCATCGGCCTTTTTGCACTGATATTCATTGCGGCAGGCACATCCATTCATTATATTCTGATGTGCCTGGTTTTACTGGGAATCGGTTTTGCTTTTTTTTCTTCTCCCAATATCAACGCCGTCATGAGTTCGGTGGAGAACAAATTTTACGGCATTGCCTCGGCAACACAGGCCACCATGAGACTGGTGGGGCAGATGTTAAGCATGGGAATTGCCCTGCTGGTTTTTGCCTGGATCATCGGCAGCCGGAGCATCACCCAGGAGAACGGCGCGCTGTTAATTGTGAGCGCCAAAATTATTTTTGGAATTCTGGCGGTGACCTGCCTGGCGGGCGTCGGGGCCTCGCTGGCCCGCGGGCGTGTGCATAAATAATTGCCGGGGCGCATCGCATCTTTTATTTTTTTTGCGGGATACGGAAATGAAAAATAATTCAGTCAGCCTGGCCATCGGACTTGCCGCCGGATTGTTCGGAGGCCTGATTGGTCTGGGCGGCGGCCTGATTATGATTCCCCTGATGATCAGCGTCTTGAAATTCAGTCAGCATCAGGCGCACGGAACCAGTCTGGTCGCCCTGATCTTCACCGGAATCGCCGGGGCACTGATCTATGGCCTGCAGGGCAATATTGATTTTCTGGCGGCCGGGTCGCTTTCCATCACGGCGATTATAACTGCCAGAACCGGAGCGTATTTTGCCAACGCCCTCCCCGGATGGAAGCTCAAGCGGGCGTTTGGAGCATTTTTGATATTTTGCGCCGCCCTTATGCTGATCAAGCCCTACCTGCATGAGACCGGCATCCATCATCCGCTTTATGTGAACATCCTCATTTTCCTGATGACGGGAGCCGCCACCGGATTTCTTTCGGGTATGATGGGCGTGGGCGGCGGAACCATCATGGTTCCCGCCATGGTCTTACTCACCGGGTTCGGTCAGCACGTGGCGCAGGGAACTTCACTGCTGGTGATGGTTCCTTTGGGCGCGGCAGGCGCCCTGGCTCATCATGAACTGGGGAATGTCGTCAAAGGGTTTCTGCCCGGGCTGATCCCGGGTATTGTGCTGGGCGCCTTTCTGGGAGGCAATATCGCCAACTTTATTCCGGACACGCCGCTTCGCCTGGCGTTCATCGCGGCAATCATTTTTATGGGTGTGAGCTACGCCCGGTCAAAGGCGCCTGAATGATTTTTTAAGAGCTTGCTTTGCGGGAAGCAAAAATACTGATCAGAGGCTGATACGATATGGAAAATGAAAGAACCCTGCCGGACCTGGAAAGCAGAATCCAGTTACTGGAAGCGGAAGTCGAAAGGCTCGGCAACCAAAACAAAATCCTGATTGAAAGTCAACACATTCAGGACACCCTTTTGAAAAAGTCTCTGACCGGCTACTGCATATTCTCGGGAGGCAGGTTCCGCATGATCAATCCCATGGTGGTCTCTTTTACAGGCTATACTCCGGAAGAGATCATCGGGAGCCGGGCGGATTTTATGGTTCATCCCGACGATCAGCTTGCGGTGAAGAATAACTCATTGGCCATGCTGAACGGCAGGTTATTACGACCTTATGAATTCAGAATCATCACGAAGCAGGGTGAAATCCGTTGGCTGCTGGAAGTTGTCGCCTCCATTAGTTTTGAAGGAAAACCGGCCATCCTGGGCAGTGACATGGACATTACACAACAGAAAATGACGGAAAAGAAACTGGCGGAATCAGAAGACCTGTACCGTACCATTTTCGAAACGACAGGCACCGCGACGGTCATTATCGAAGAAGACAAGACACTGTCTCTGATCAACGCGGAATTTGAAAAGCTGACCGGTTATCGCAAAGAGGATTGGGAAGGAAAGAGAACATGGGTGGATCTGATCGATGAAAGGGATCGCAGCCGTGTGGAGGAAAATCACCGGCTAAGGCGAATGGATCCCAACGCGGCGCCCAGAAACTATGAATTTCATCTGGTCGACAGCCAGGGAAACATCAAGAACCTGCTCAGCACGAACAGCCTCATTCCCGGGACGAAGAAACACGTATGCTCAGTGATGGATATTACGGAGCTCGAGGAAAAGGGCAACGAATTGCTCGCCAAATCACGGAACCTGGAGGACCTGAATACAACCCTGCGGGTGATGCTTCAGCAGCGGGCCGAGGACAGGGAGGAGTTGGAACAGACTCTCCTGGCCAATGTTACAAAACTGATCATGCCCAATCTGGACAAATTGCGTAAAGGAGGTTCGGAACAAAGTCGCCAGATGTACCATGATCTTATAGCGTCCAACCTGGAAGAAATGTTTTCGCCCTTCTCCCGGAAGCTCTCCGCCCGATTCAGAAGTCTCACAACAACTGAAGTTCAGGTGGCACAACTGATCAAGGATGGTAAGAACAGCAAAGAGATTGCCGTCATCATGAGTGTTTCGAGCAGTGCCGTTGATGTTTACCGATATCGTATTCGCCGCAAGCTCGGCATCAACAATCAGAAAGTTAATCTTAGATCCTATCTCCTAAGCTTGCCCTGAGTATTTCCATACTGTGTTTGTATGGAAATAGATTTGGTTATTTCATATTGACATCAAATCTCCATTGTAATAAGTTGGCAGGCAATCAGATAATGAGGTGATGTGCCGCTCAAGGTAAACCCGCGATGAATCATAATTGTTAAAGGCTGATATTTTATTAACTTAAGGCATGGTTTCGCCAAATTTTATATCAGAGATCAAATTACCTTGACACATCCGTCGCACCTCTATTATAAATTGCACCTAAGTAAAACGTAAACGGAAGCTGAAGCTGAACCAGATGTAATCAACTCTTATAGTGAACAGTGGGAGTAGATGATCGTATGGACATGAAGCGCGCGTATTACGAAGATATTGAACTTTTTAAGAGCGGGACGATTCTTTTCTGGACAATCTGCTTACTGGTCCTGCTCTTCACCCTTCCCCTGTTTTCCACAAACTACTACCTTTACCTCTTTAACCTGATCATGGTTCACGCCATCCTTGCCGTGGGTCTCAATATTCTGGTCGGGTCAACAGGGCAAATCTCCCTGGGACATGCCGGATTCTTTGCCATTGGCGCCTACGGAACGGTGCTTTTGATGACCAAGCTGGGTGTACCTTTTTTCCCGGCCATTATCATCGCGGCTTTTATCGCCGCCTTTTTCGGTTTCATCCTGGGTTTGCCGGCCCTCAGGCTCGAAGGTCCCTATCTGACAATTGCCACCCTGGCTTTCGGCCTGGCCATTATGCACATCATCGGCCATACGGAAATCTTCGGCGGCCGCTCAGGCCTGAGAGCGCCTGCTCTGGATATCGGAATACCGCAGCTGGGCTGGAATTTTACGCTGGCAACAGACATGAGCAAGTATTATCTCATTCTCATCATCACCATCCTGATGGTTCTGGGGGCGATTAATATTTTAAAAACAAAAGTGGGACGCGCTTTTGTCGCCATCCGGGACAGTGACATTGCCGCCGAGGTTATCGGCATTAACCTGACCATTTACAAAACCCTTTCATTTGCAGTCAGCGCCTTTTATGCCGGGATTGCCGGCGGTCTTTTCGCCTTTGTTCTCGGATTTTTCGATCCCATCACCTTCAATATGTTTCTGTCCATTTACTTTCTGGTCATGATTGTCGTGGGAGGGCTGGGCTCCATCATGGGCTCCATTACGGGCGCAGCCTTTATCACGTATCTGATGTATGCCCTTTTCAAGAACGTCAAGGACGTTCCCTATGTGGGTGATTTTCTGGTGGCCATTTCGCAGCGCTGGCTCTCCATTACGGGGATGGACAACTTAAGCGCCATCGCCCTGGGGCTGGTCATGATAGGCATCATGATTTTTGAACCTATGGGAATTTTCGGAGTCTGGATCCGGGTAAAGAAATACTGGAAGACCTGGCCTTTTTAAAATCAGCAGACACGCACCGGAAGCATTAAACCACAATTGTCATTTGCAGCGGGACAAAGCTGATGGAATCGCAAGAACGGTCCAAAACGGAAAACCACGATGAAATAAGGGGGAAATATGCCTTTCGTACAGTTGTTAATTGAGGGATTGGCGATGGGCGCCTGCTACGGTCTATTTGGTCTGGCGGTCGTCATTATCTATAAAACATCGGAGGTCATGAATTTCGCCGCAGGTGAAATGGCCATGTTTTCCACTTTCATCGTTTTTCACTTACTGACTTTTTATCATTTTCCCTTCTGGGCCGCACTCACCGCAGCCATTGTGTTTGCCGCCATCCTGGGTGTTCTGGTCCAGTACATATTTCTCCGGCCCGCTAAAAATCCCACGCTCTTGAGCCTCATCGTCATAACGCTCGGTGTGGAAATGCTGTGCATGGGATTTGCCAGCTGGAAATGGGGCGCTGAACAGCAGGAATTTTCCATCCCGATTTCCTACATGGTAACCTATGAACCGGTCAAAGGGTTTTTGATCAGCCAGTGGGCGGTGGCCGTCTTCGTCATTGCCGCCGCCGTGATGGCTTTTCTCTTTTTCTTCTTCAAGTATACGCAGCTGGGAACGGCGATGCGCGCAACCCAGCAGAATAAGCATGCCGCTAAAATCATGGGCATCAACACGGACCGAGTGTTTGCCTTTTCCTGGGCATTCAGCTCAGTCATCGGTCTTATCGCCGCCGTACTGCTCACGGCCAAAACCATTCTTGATCCGCAATTCATGATGGAACCGTTCTTGAAGGCGTTTGCCGCGGCCGTTCTGGGCGGACTCATGAGCATACCCGGCGTGCTGATCGGCGGCGCCATCATGGGTCTCCTTGAAAATTTCTTCGGTTATGCCTGGCCAGTCTGGAAACCGATCACGGCTTTTGTTGTCATCGTTCTGGTGCTTTGCATACGCCCAAGCGGTCTGTTTGCCAAGCACTGGGTAAAGAAAGTGTAATGACGATGGACAGAAGAACACCCCGCAGAATATTTTTAAAAATACGGCTGATGTCGGCTATTGTCTTGACCCTGGCTGCGGCAACGGTGTTTTGTCTTCCTCAAAGCGCCCTTTGCGGATCCGCCGGCGACCGGGAGGAACAGGCGGTTCTCAAGGCCGCCCGGAAATTTCTCGATGCGGAAATACGACGGGATTACCCTGCCGTTTATGCCTGCTTCGCCCCGTCATCCGTTTATCTCCGGACGCATAACTACCAGCAGTATGTGGCCGAAGCCAAAGCCGCTCCGTATCACGTGGTCGCCTATCAGATCGTCCGCGTGAATTATATTCATAACAATAAGGATCCCCAGACGCTGTCAGCCGCCGACAGAATCGCCCAGGTGGAAGTGGAAGTGACGTTTGCCTATGAAGGCACCAACCGGCGATCCGTCTCCAATATCGGTTTCATCTTTCTGAAAGAAGGAGGCAAGTGGTACAAAAGCTAGGTGCTTCAATTGAGAGCCGGCAAGGATGTCTGTTTTTTTGACCAACTTTATTCGTTCAACGGGCATTTGTAGGATCATAAACAAAAGTTTTGGCATTTCACTAACAACTTAAGGAGGAAGGGCTATGGATTCTAAAAAGATGATGAGGGTAATGCTTGTTTGTCTGTTCGCCGTTTTTCTGCTTACCGGGGCGGGGCAGGCGGCAACTGAACGTGGATTTGATGATAAAGAAATTCGCATCGCTGCGTGGGGGCCTCAGACGGGTCCGGCGGCGCCGTGGGGCGCAGTCGCGCGCGGCAGTAAGCTCCTCTTCGATATTGTCAACGAAGAAGGCGGCATTAACGGCCGCAAAATCAAATTCTTCATCCGCGACGATCAATACAACCCTTCCCAGACCGTAGCCGCCGTCAAGGAGCTGGTTGAGCGGTACGGCATTTTCGCCTTTGTCGGCGGCGTAGGTACGGCCAGCTGTCAGTCCGTTTATAAAATCCTGCTGGAAAATAAAATCATCTGGATTTCCCCCTGCTCCGGCGCCAGATCGTTCTGGGATCCGCACAATCCCTATCTGTGGAACATCTGGGCAACCTATGAAGATGACGCCAGTATTCTGGCCAAATTCGCCGTTGAAAAAAAGAAATTCAAGAAGATAGCGATGTTCTATCAGAATGACGACTACGGCCAGGATGCTCTGGATTCGGTTAAATATCGCCTGAAAAAATATAATATGGAACTGGTGGCCGCGCTTCCCGTTGAGCCCACCGAGCGCGACCTTTCATCGCAGGTTGCCAAACTGAAAGCCTCCGGCGCCGAAGCGGTCATCGGCTACTGCTCGCCGACCCAGGCGGCTATCGCTCTCAGAACCAGTGTTTCCGTCGGCTTCAAACCCCAGTGGATTCACTCCTACAACCTGTCGGATTATCCTCTGATGAACAAGATCACCGACGGCCTGTGGTCCAAGGAAGCCGTGATCACCAGCGCATTCTTCGTTCCTCCTTTTTCCGATCATCCGCTGATCAACAAGTATCGCGCGGCGCAGAAACGGCTGGCTCCCACGGAAAGATGGGGCATTTTCTATCAGGCGGGAATTGTCGTCGGGGAGCCCCTGGTCTACGCCATGAAAAAAGCCGGCAAGAATTTGAGCACGGCAGCGGTTAAAAAAGAACTGGACAGCATCAAGAATTTCCAGGGCGTTGGTCCGAAGATCACCTGGACAGCTAAAAGTCACAAGGCCCCTAAGACCGTTCAGATCTGGCAGGCCGGTCCTAACAGCGAAAACATCGTCCTTCAGGATTGGACGGAAAACGAGATCAGCCGGCACTAGCAAAACCCGGGCGCGAACCTTGCGGGGGGAGCGAACACCCCCCGCAAGGCGCCATACGTCTTATGTTTCTGTTAATGTAGAGATTTACTATAATTGATATTGTCATTCCGAAAAGCATATCGAAGAGGAACGTTAAAATCCCTCTTCGTACCCGGGTCTCCCGAAATAAAATCCCGCTCATCCGGGGGTTGAAATGACAAAGAGAAAGGCATCTCATGGGCTATTTCGATATCGAACATTTGAGCATCAGCTTTGGCGGATTAAAAGCCGTCAATGATATCAGCTTCAGCGTCGAGAAGAATGAAATCTTTTCCATCATCGGACCCAACGGTTCGGGAAAGACAACCATCTTCAACCTGATTTCCGGGATTTATCATCCCAATGAGGGGTCCGTCAAACTCGAAGGTGAAGATCTGGTGGGTAAAACTCCGGACCGAATCGCCCGGAAAGGCGTTGCACGCACTTTCCAGAACATCGAGCTGTTCGCCAACGCGACGGTGATGGACAATCTCATGCTGGGCCGCCATATTTATATGAAAACCGGCGTTTTCGGAGGCGCTTTCATGTGGGGCAAGCGGTCCCGCGCCGCCCGTGAGGAAATCGCCCACCGTGAAAAAGTCGAAAATATTATCGATTTTCTGGAACTGCAATCCGTTCGGGATCATTTTGTCGGTTCTCTGGCGTACGGCAAGCGCAAACTGATCGAAGTTGGCCGGGCGCTGGCCCTGGAACCCAAAGTGATGCTGCTCGACGAACCATCCGCCGGCATGAACACGGAGGAAAAGGATGATTTGACGATCTGGATCAAAGATATCCGCGAAGACTATAATGTAACGATTCTGCTCATCGAACACGACATGAACATGATCATGGGGATTTCGGATCGTGTTTTTGCCATGAGCCAGGGGCAGAAAATTGTTCTGGGAACGCCTCAGGAGGTTCAGAAACACCCCGAAGTCATTAAAGCTTACCTCGGAGAGGAGGGCGCGATCTAATGCTGAAAGTAAAAAACATCGAGACATGGTACGATCTGATCCGCGCGCTTCACGGTATTTCCTTTGAAATCAAGCAAGGCGATATCGTTGCGCTTCTGGGTTCGAACGGGGCTGGAAAGACCACAACGCTGAAAACCATCATGCGCCTGTTTTATGATCTGAAAGAAGAACAGCCGGAAAAAGGAACCATTGAATTTCTGGGAGAACGCATCGACCGGAAGGATACGGCCGACATCGTCAGGATGGGAATCGGCTACGTGCCGGAGGGGCGGGAAGTGTTTCCCGAACTCACGGTGCTGGAAAATATCAATATGGGCGCCTACACGAGGAGAGACAGGAAAAACATCAAGGATGATCTGGAAAATGTTTTCCATCACTTTCCCATTTTAAAGCAACGGGTCAACCAGCAGGCGGGTTTGATGAGCGGCGGCGAACAGCAGATGCTGGCGATCGGCCGGGCGCTGATGAGCCGCCCCAAACTGCTCATGCTCGACGAGCCTTCTTTGGGACTTTCCCCGCTTTTAACCAAGGAAATATTCGGGATCATTAAAAATATTAACGAGAAAGACGGCATGACGATTCTCCTGGTGGAGCAAAACGTGAATATGGCGCTCAAATATTCTCACTACGCCTACCTGCTGGAAAACGGCAGAATCGTCCGCGCCGACAAACCGGAAGTCCTCCGGGAAGATCAGGACATTAAGGAATTCTATCTGGGAATCGCCACGGAACAGTCGGTCAAAGGGTACAAGCGCTATAGAAGAAAAGTCCGTTTCCGGTAAACCGGCGGGTATGGGATCTGAAAAGAAAATTTGTTAATGGTTCTAAACGATCAAGGAGACAGTATGGCCCAGTCATTGGAAATCAAGACGTTGCCCAAAGCATTTCTGAATATGGTGAAAAAGCAGCCCGATCGCATTGCCCTGAGAAGAAAGGATTACGGCATCTGGCATGATATCACGTGGAAGGAATATTACGAAAACGTCAAGCATGTGACTTTAGGCCTGCATGCCCTGGGCGTCAACTACAAAGACCACGTCGCGATCATCGGAGAAAACCGGCCGGAATGGCTTTACTCGGCACTGGGAATTGTTTGCGCGGGCGGCGCCTGGGTGGGCGTTTACACGACCAATCCGGTGGCGGAATGCGAATACGTCGTAGGGCACGCCGATGCCGTGGTCTATATCTGTGAAGATGAAGAGCAGCTGGACAAGGCACTGGCTTTCCGATCCAAGACACCGATGCTGCGCAAGCTCATCGTCTGGGAAATGGAGGGTCTCAAACATTATGAAGACCCCATGCTCATGAGTTTCGCTCAGCTTCTGGAACTGGGCAAAGAAGAAGACCGCAAGAATCCGGAGCTTTTCCAGCAGCTGACTGACCTGGCAAAGCCTGACGATATCGCGGGCATTATTTACACCTCGGGAACCACCGGGCCACCCAAGGGCGCTCTCTTGGCGCATGAGGGTTATCTGTGGATCGCCCAGTCCGCAAACCAGGTCACACCGCTCACCAATGAAGACGAAACCATTTCATTTCTGCCGCTTAATCACGTATATGAGCAAATCTTCGACATCATGTATCATCTGACCGTAGGGCAGATCGTCAATTTTACCGAAAACACGGACACCGTCATGGCGGACATGACGGAAATCTCACCCACCATGTTCCATGCCGTTCCCCGAATCTGGGAAAAATATTACTCCGGCATCGTTTTGAAAATGGCCGACGCGACCTGGCTTAAACGCAAATTGTATAAAATCGCCGTCCAGATCGGCACAAGGTACAACAACATCGCTCTCACTAAAAAGAAAGTGCCCACAGGGCTGGCCATCGCTTATCACATCGCCTATTTTGTTGTTTTCCGGAAGCTCAAAGAACGCCTGGGATTTGACCGGGTCAAGGTGGGAGTTTCCGGCGCCGCGCCTATTTCTCATGAAATTCTCAAGTTTTTCCAGAGCGTCGGCATTCCGATTCGCGAAGGGTACGGCATGACCGAAACCACCGGCATCACGCACATGTCGAACGAAATCGATTTTAAAGTGGGAACCGTCGGGAAAGCCATACCGGGAACACAGGTCAGAATCGCCGAAGACGGAGAAATTGTCGTTAAACATCCGGGTATCTTTAAAGGGTATTACAAGGATGAGGAACAGACCAAAGAAGTCCTGATTGACGGCTGGATGCATACCGGCGACGTGGGTGTGATTGATGAAGACGGTTACCTGAAACTGACCGATCGCAAAAAAGACCTGATCATCACGGCGGGCGGCAAAAACGTCGCGCCGCAGTATCTGGAGAACCTGTTGAAATTCTCGCCCTACATCAACGACTCCGTGGTCATCGGCGACCGCCGGAAATACCTGACCGCACTCATCGTCCTCGATGAGGAAAATGTCACGAAATACGCTCAGGACAATAAAGTGCAATTTACGACTTATGCCACCATGACCCGCGCGCCGGAAATCAATGCGCTGATTCAGGAAGAAATCGATAAAGTGAACAATCAGGTATCCCGCGTTGAGAATATCCGTAAATTCAGGATTATCGACAAGAAGCTCTATACCGAAGATGGCGAAGTTACCCCGACCATGAAGGTGAAGCGAAAGTCGATTAATGCCCAGTTCGGCGACCTGATTGAGTCCATGTACAAAGACTGAGGAATGCGGCTGACAAGCCGGATAATCCTGCTTTGTATCCAGAATATTTTTACTACGGGATCGATGAACTCTTGCGGCAATCTTTCTTTATTTAAAAGCAGTTATTGCCGGAGAAAGTATTGCCTTATTGGAACAATTGGCATAAAAAACCATCATGATGCAAAATCATTATGGTGAATTGGCCGCCCTGCTGGTGGCTTTCTTCTGGTCCGTCACGGCGTTATCTTTTGAAGCCGCCAGTAAAAAGGTTGGCTCACTTCCCGTAAATATTATCCGCCTGGTCATCGGTTTTGCTTTTCTTTCCATCATGAATTGGATCAGCAGGGGCTTGCTTTTGCCCACGGATGCCTCACTGCACAATTGGGTCTGGTTGGCAATATCCGGCCTGATCGGTTTCGTCATTGGTGATTTCCTGCTATTTAAATCATTTACCGTGATCGGTTCCTGGCTGGCCATGCTGATCATGACACTGGCGCCCCCGATGGCCGCGGTGTTCGGATGGATTCTGCTCGATGAGCGCCTGAGCGCATTATCTCTGGTTGGGATGGTCATGACTCTGGCAGGCATCATTACGGCCATATTCAGACCGGGCGGCGGGAATGGGATGATAACCGTCAGCAAACCCGTCCTGGGTTTGCTGCTCGCCTTGGGCGGAGCAATGGGCCAGGCGCTGGGCATCGTTTTCAGCAAATACGGCATGCAGCAATACAGTCCGTTTGCCGCCACGCAGATTCGGATTATTGCGGGCATCGTCGGTTTTACATTGATCATTACCATCCTTCGCAAATGGGCATCCGTCAAATTCGCCCTGAGCGACAAAAAGGCGATGATGCCGATAGCGATCGGTTCATTTTTCGGTCCCTTTCTGGGCGTGTCTTTCTCCCTGCTGGCGATTCAGCATACGTCTACCGGCATTGCTTCAACCATCATGGCGCTGGTGCCCATATTCATCATTCCGCCGAGCATGATTATTTTAAAACATAAAATAACGGTCCGCGAAATTCTGGGCACCATCATCAGTTTATGCGGAGTCGCGTTATTCTTCCTGTAAAGGTTCGTTTGCCCGCTCAAAACACGGCAAGACATTATAAGTATTATTCCGTGTGATTAAGAGAAGCGGGCAGCGGATATCGCCATCAATTTTATTGACACACCCATCCCTTCCCTCTATACTTCGCGCACTCAAGGACACATTCGGGAAAAAATGAATTCGCTGTCATATTTACTTTTGTATATTAATAATTAAGAGGTCTTATGCCGCAAATCTATCGCTATGAATTAACCGTGCTGAAAGAAGCAGAGGATCAAAACGGGCATGTCAACAATGTAGAATACCTGCGCTGGATGCAGGACGCGGCAATGCAGCACTCCGAAGCAGCCGGTTGCACACAGGCCACCAATGCCGCGGGCGCGACCTGGGTGGTGCGCATGCATAAAATTGAATATTTAAAACCGGCGTTTGCCGGAGACCGGATTGTTGTGATGACCTGGGTCGTAAACTTTCGCCGGGTGCTGTCGCTGCGCAAATACCGGATCATCCGCCCGTCGGATAAAGCCCTGCTTGCCGAAGGAGAGACGGACTGGGTCTTTGTGGATGCACAGAAAGGCACGATGCGTTCGATTCCCAGGGAAGTCAAAGCCACGTTTGAACTGTTGCCGGAAGACAAAGAAGCGGAAGCTTTTCGTGATTAGAGACATACTCGGCCTTTTGGGTTTTTTTCAGAATGCCATAAGGATTTAATCGTCATGAGAGTTTAATTTCTCTAATGACTGTGATAAGGTGCATTCAACAGGCATTTTAAAAAAATTGTTCCGCCAGGGAATAGGACACTATGGAAAAAAAGATAATGGCGCAGGAGCAGGTATCTCCTGATGGAAATGCCGAAAATCTTTTTTCCGAATATCAGCGGGTTTCGGAAGAATTGCAAAAAGCGAAACTCGATCAGGAACAAATCAGAACCGATCTTGAAAATGCGATCGAGCGGGCGAATGTCATGGCCATGAAAGCCGAAATCGCCAATGTCGAACTGAACCAAATCATCAATACGTCCATCGACGGCATGTACCTGGTCTATCAGGACTTCACCATTAAAAGAATTAATGCAACCCTGCTGTCGTTTCTCAATATCAGCGAAAGCGACGCGGTGGGAAAAAAATGCTACGAACTGATGCCTTGTGACTGGTGCGGCACACCGAAATGCACCCTGACAAAACTGTTGCATGGCCAAGCCCAAATTGAACTGGATATCGAGGTTGCGCGACACGATGGCGTGCAGGTGCCTTTTATCTTTGCGGCGACACCCTTCCGGGGAATTGACGGTGCGGTGATCGGCATGGTGGCCCGCTTCAAGGATATTACGGATCGGAAATATGCCGAAAACACATTGAAAGAGGCCAACGAGCGGCTCAAGCGCCTCGCAACCAGTGACGGCCTGACTCAGGTGGCAAACCGCCGCTCGTTCGACCAGACCATGGAACGGGAGTGGAACCGCCTGCGAAGAACAAAAGAACCGCTGTCTCTGATTATGAGCGATGTGGATTTTTTCAAGCTCTATAATGATACCTATGGCCATCAGGGAGGGGATGATTGTCTGAAATCCGTTGCCGGGGCCTTAAGTGAAACCGTGCGGCGCGGCGGAGACTGCGTCGCGCGGTATGGCGGCGAGGAATTTGCCGTCATCCTGCCCGCAACAGATGAAAAAGGCGCCTTGCGGGTCGCTGAAAAAATCCGCCAGGCCGTGGAAAATCTGGGCATGGAGCACAAAAAATCCAGCGTCGCCCCATGTGTCACCTTAAGCCTGGGGGTTGCCGCAACTATTCCTTCCGAGGCGGGAACGCCGGAGCTCCTGATCAAGTGCGCCGACGAGGCTCTCTATTCGGCCAAATCTTCCGGTCGAAACCGCGTTGTGGTCCGGGAGTGCCGGGAGATTGCCGCAGAAAAAAATTGAATACCGCTGTGCATCAAATCTTTGCCGCAACCGGGTTGCTGGTCATCCAACTAACAGATATCTATAGTATTAACCTCCTATTCTCCTGAGATTTTATTACCATTGTCTTTACACTGTTCTCCGTTACATTAACTGCAACAAACCCGTTGGCTTGTCTCAAGTGGTTTTCCGGGACGAGAGACGAGGAGGAGTTGCGGCAGGAAGGTCTGATATAAACAGTAATAATTTCTTTCAAGGAGGTCACAATGAAAAAGAAGATCGGAATGTTATCGGTTATGTTGGGGGCGTTATTCCTTCTGGCCCTGTTGATCAGTTTTGACGCAAAGTTGTCTTTTGCCGCTGGTCCGCCCGAAGTAAGTCTTCAGGTGATCGGAACTGAAGGCGATAGACTACTGGCTGCAACGTTTGTCCATCCCGTAATGGATCCCATGACGGATTTTGTCAGATCCGTAGAAATCTATGTCAATGGGAGTTTTCACTCAGTATACACATACAACAGGCAGCCGGGCAAAAAAACATTCACCTACTACTACTATGATCTGCCGTTAGAGAAAGGCTACACAATCGAAGTCAGGGCGGATGACACGATGGGACATGGCGGCAAAGCAGCAAAAATAGTTGTCCCCTGAACCAGGCATCCTGTCGCGTAAAAAAATCTTAGACGCTGTCACTCACCGGCCACTTCATTTTCTCAGCCTGCTGATGCAGGCGTTCGAAAATAAGTGGCTGGTTTTTTTGTAACCGCAGGCAACAGGTTATTTTCAGGAAAGGATTGTAAAGAGCTTTATGCAACCGGCGTAAGCAAAATAGCCTGCAAACACCACCAGAAAAACGGCGCACAGCGCAATAAGACCGCGGTAGAGGCGATCCGTCAGAAAATGTTTTCCCCCGGTCACTGCGGCTGCAACCAGTGAATACCACACCAGATCGGCCAGAATATGCCCCGCAAAGAAAAAAGCCACGCCCCAGAGGCCAAACTGCCGGGAATAGAGAATATATCCCACGCCAATGGTCGCCCACCAGATAATCCAGTAAGGGTTCCCGATGCTCATTAAGATGCCGGAGACCACCGGATAGTTCAGCTTTTTTTGTTGACCTTCCCAGGACAGGCTGAGGGAGGGCAGCCCGCGGAACATACCGAACGCCATCCACAAAAGAATGGCGGATCCGGCGAGGGCGCTGATCACAAAAACAACCGGCATCTGAAAAAAAGGCGCCAGTCCCGTAAGCAGGGCAATGACCAGTCCCAGCTCCAAAATCGCATGGCCGGCAATCATCAACGGCCCGGCAATAAAACCACGCTGCGAACTTTCGCTGATCGTCGCGGTCAGGAGCGGTCCCGGCATCAAAGCGCCGGACAGGGCAATGACAAAAGAAGAAGCAAAAATTGTAAACAGGTTGATCAACATAAATTTTTTCCGTGATCCGGTCGTTGCATGAAGGCAGCTATCATTGGGCCGCATCATCCGGCATCAAAGCCTTTTATATATCAATTTTCAGCCCGTCATAAACGGAAAAAGTTTCAGGAAATATCATCCGCGCGCGCGCCTGCGCCTTTTCTCTTTTTGCCATGGTCGTATATAATGCGGCGTCGAAATGGGTAAGCGCAAGTTTTTTTGCTTTTGATTCAACCGCTAGTTTTGCGGCAAGCTGCGGATTCATGTGCGGCCAGGAGTCGGAGGTCTGCCCGCTGAGCAGCGCGCATTCAGAAATCAGCAGATCGGCATTTGCGGAAAGTTCCACGGAGTTCTTACAGTAGCCGGTGTCGGTGCAATAACTGATCACCTTGCCGTCAATTTCCAACCGGTAGCCGAGACACCTGGAAGCGTGAACCAGTTCACGCGCCAGAAATTTAAAAGGACTGCTGTGTCGGCCCTCTTTAACGTCTGTCACCTTGCAGGGAAAAGGCAATTTATGGACGGGGATGGAATATACGGGAGCGAGAAATTCTTTGATGATCGCTTTTGTCCCGGTTTGTCCCATGATCGTCAGCGATTTAAATTTGAATTTTGCCAGAATGTGGAGCCCTTCCATATGGTCGATGTGGAAATGACTGAGCAACAAATAAACCGGCAGATCTTTTTTGATATACCTGTCCGCTTTATGAATGCCATTTCCGGCATCAAGAATAATATACGCCGTTTTTGTCTCGATCAGCGTGCAAATCGTATTACCGCAATCCGTATCGTACCAGCCGTTAGTGCCCAGAAATGTGATCTTCATTTTACCTTCATCGATGCGTTTATCTGATTCCGAAAAAGCTTTTTCATGCCGGATAATATTTATTAGTCAATTTTACTACCTTATCAAAAATTGTTTTACAAGGAGAAGAAATCCATCAATGCGGAGGTCAATTTCCATCGGTTGCGCTCACGCGCCCGTGATAAATCGTAATGCGCAGCAGGAAGACCTTTCCAAGTCATCCCGTTGCAGGTATAATGATAAATCAATCCGAGACTGGGGGCGATAAACAGATGAACTATAAACTTGGGGCTATAGGCCTTGCGCCGCTCTTAATCGTGCAGGCCCTTTATGTCCGTGCCGTAACGCCCAGGCTGCCTGAGCCTTCTGGTGACCGGTCCGGCATTCATGGATCGGGACCGCTCTTCAATCTGCTCATTCTCGGTGATTCCGCGGCGGCAGGAGTGGGGGTATCAACACAAAGTGAAGCCCTGTCCGGTCAACTGGTTTCCGCTCTTGGCGGCGATTTCCGGGTGTCCTGGAAACTCATTGCGCAAACGGGCCGAAGAGCGAAAGATATCGTGGCAGAACTCGAGAGGCTTTCTCCGGAGACGTTCGATGTCGTCGTCACTTCAATAGGCGTGAATGATGTCACCCACGGAACGGACGCTGAAAAATGGATCAATCAACAAGCACGGATTGTGGAACTGCTTCAGTCAAAGTTCCATGCACAGCATATCATCCTGTCGAGCGTTCCCCCGATGCACCTCTTTCCCGCTCTTCCGCAGCCCTTGAGGTGGTATCTCGGCACAAGAGCTCGACGATTCAACAGGGCATTGGAAAAATTGGCGATGGTACATGAGCGGTGTGAGTTTGTTATGATAGACTTTCCTCTGGATACAGCCACCATGGCAGCAGATGGGTTTCATCCCGGAATACCGGCTTATTCCATCTGGGCTATGCATATTGCCTCCATCATTCGCAGCCGGCTGGGTATGTTAGCAGGCAGGAAGTGACAGACTGCTTCCGGCAGTCAAGCGTTCGGCATTTTTCCGGTGTATGCTCTGGCAGTGTTCTTTAATACCGGATTTCAACACTCTGGACAAATTTCACATGATATACTCACACACGGCTTTTAGTCCTTATTACCCAAAAATGCCGTGTGCCCGAATTTCTTTATGATTGATTTTATGATGATTTTTCACGTTGCATTTTGTTTTAGATAGAGTAAAATCGCAGCAAATTTCGGAAAATACTTGCCACGTATATTAATTGTTAAACGAAAAATGAGAGGGAAATGAAATATAACTTCGATAGGTCAAAGCCTTTCTATCCTTTGGTCATGTCGTATTTAGCCCAATTGCACGGTCTCAAGGAGATTTGCGCAATTGGAGCAATTGCCGTTGCGAATGGCAAGCGAGACTTTACTATTCCTTCACACTGTAACGATACTAGAAACGATATAGAAACAGGCATCAAAAGCTTGCTATCCCCATTGAATCTCGCTGTGACAGGAGATACAGAAAAGTTAGATGTGAGTATAGAATTTGTGGCTAAGGAAATGGCTCTTAATCATGGCTATCTTTTGCCATTCCAAGCACGAGCGGCATCGGCATGCCTTGCGATGGCGCATGAAATAACAAAATACAATGCATGCCGAACCAATGAAAAGAAGTGGGAATTTCTTCGGCATTGCCGTAATGCAATATCCCACAATGCAAAGTGGCATTTTCTGAATAAAGAACCTATAAACGAGGCTGAGTGGCGAGGTATAAAACTGGAGGCCAAAATGCACGGAGAACCGTTGTTTGTCCAAGCTGATGGAACTGGTAATTTGAAGTTAGGAGACCCTATTGCGCTTCTTTGGGATATTGAAAGTGAATATCCGAATATGACCGTTTAACAATCACATACAGCCGATCGCTGCGCTCCGGCTAATGTCGTCGTTGCACCTTTCCAAGCCTGATCAATAACATCTTGAATTTTCAAAATCGTTTATTTACTGGTGAAAGCAAGGTGCACAAAGATTTTTATCGGGCATCGTGAAGAAGTGCTTCGATTATCCTGCGGCAATCTGTTGTAAAAAATAGTTGAGCAGGAAACGGTTGCCCCGGTTTATGCCGAACAACCGTCCCCCACCAACCGGTAATAGTTTCTTTATTTATCCACGCGGATCAGCATGGCATCGCCCTGCGCGTGGCCGGAACAAATGCCGCAGACGCCATATCCGCCGCCGCGTCTTCTCAATTCATAGCCCAGCGTCATGGCAATACGGGCGCCGGTTGCGCCGATGGGATGGCCATAGGCCACCGCGCCGCCGTTGATATTCACCTTTTTAAACATGTCTTCTTTGGTCATGCCCAGAATGGAACGGCAGCTCACCAGCGCCACCGCGGCAAAGGCTTCGTTGATTTCGATCACGTCCATCTGATCGAGCGTCAGATCATTTTGCTCCAGAATTTTCTTAATCGCCAGCCCCGGCACGGTCGCGATATCTTTGGTCGGCTGCGACACTTCGGCATAATCGACGATGGTAAAGATCGGCTTGAGACCCAGTTCATCGGCTTTTTCCCGGCTCATCAGCAGACAGACATCACCGCCATCATTGACGCCCGGCGCGTTTCCGGCTGTGACACTGCCGGGCTTACCGGTGACGGTGCTGAGATGTCCGAACACCGGCGGAAGCTTGGCCAGCCCTTCCATCGTTGTCTCCGGCCTGGGCCCTTCGTCTTTATCCATGATGATGACTTTCTTTCCCTGTTTGATTTCCACGGGGAAAATTTCAGCATCAAGCTTTCCTTCGTTCATCGCGCGCACGGCGTTCATCTGGGAATTAAGCGCCCATTCATCCTGTTCCTCTCTGGTAAAGCCGAACTCATCGGCCACCTCCGAACCGTGAATCGCCATGTGGCGATTGTAGAAGGCGTCCCACAAACCGTCATAAACCATGGCATCCACCACGCGGCCGTTGGGCAGGCCCATCTTGGCGCCCCAGCGCATATCCGGGAGCACAAACGGACAGTTGCTCATGCTTTCCTGCCCCCCGGCGATGCAGATATCGGCGCGTCCCAGCAGAATCATCTGAAACGCCAGATCAATGGTTTTGATGCCGGATGAACAGACTTTATTGACGGTAATGGACGGAACGGATTCCGGCACACCTGCCAGAATGGTGGCCTGCCGCCCCGGGATCTGACCGCACCCGGCCGGAACCACCTGCCCCATGAAAATGTAATCCACATCAGCGGGGTTCACCTTGCCTTCGGTCCTTCGTAAAACCTCTTTAATCGCCAGGGCGCCCAGCTCCATCGCCGAAAAATCTTTCAGCGCCCCCCCGGAACGGCCATACGGTGTCCGGCAGGCTTCCACGCAGACGACCTCGCGAAATTTCTTATGAGGATTTTTTATCTTTCGCCCCATGGTGGTAAAGTCGGGCTTTCTTTCGCCATATTTGGCAATGGGCGCATCTTTATAGATTTCAGATCTTTTTCTTTCCAGTTTTTGCGGCACTTTCGACATGTCGTCCTCCCCCTCCATGATGATCAACAGGTACCCGGTATTGTTTTAAAATTTTCTTAAGAATGCGTTTTTCTTGCACATCCATTTCATTTAGTCAACTATTTTGAATCGGTGATGCCCGCCTCAATCGTCTGAAATAATCCCGGCTTTAAATAATTTGACGACCAAAAGATTATGAGGTAGTTTATCACACAAACTGCAGGAAGCCTTGGGAGAGATGTCTGTATGTTCGGGGGACTTTTCCAACCAATGCACCTTATCGTTAATTTTGATTATCATTCTGATCATTTTCGGTCCGGGGAAATTATCCGGGTTGGGAGATACAATCGGCAAGGCCATCAAAGGATTCAAGCAGGCCATGAATGAACCGGATAAAAAACCGGAAGAGGACGCGAAAAAATTGACCATCAAGCGAAGCAAGAGAAAGCGCCCGATTCCTTTATGAATAAACATCTCGTATTAAGATTTTCAATCCTTTTATTCCTCGCTGTTCTGGCCGCTTATCTTTTTGTCCATTTTGACCTGTTCAGATTTTTTAAAGACAAACAGCAAATCGTCCACTTCATCAAGTCCTACCGTTACGATGAATTGATCTTTATTGTACTCCAGATTGTCCAGGTTGTTGCCGCCCCGATACCGGGAGAATTAACCGGTTTTATCGGCGGTTATATTTACGGTCCTTTCTGGGGAACGATTTATTCCACTATCGGCCTGACGCTTGGCTCATGGCTCGCGTTCATGCTGGCGCGTTTTTTCGGCGAGCCGCTTCTGGAAAAAGTGGTTAAAAAAGAAGTCTTCGAGAAATTCGATAATTTCATGGAACACAAAGGTATTCTGGTTTCCTTTCTGCTGTTTCTGATTCCCGGTTTTCCCAAAGATTATCTTTGTTTCATCATGGGAGTCAGCCGTATTCCAACGTTGACATTTATTATTGTTTGCACCGTCGGACGCTTTTTCGGCACCATGATGCTGTCCATCAGCGGCAACATCGCCCACAATGAGCAGTATATGCTTTTAGCCGTTGTCACAGTCGCGGCTGTTATTGTTTCCATATTTGTCTGGCGGTATCAGGATAGAATTCTGGATTTGCTCAAGAATCAAAAGAAGTAGAAGTCCGCATACCGGCAACTGATGCGTGAGCACCTTCAAGAGGCAACCATAGGGTAAAGACCGGCCATGAAAATCAGCTTAAAGCCCTCTATAACCGGCAATGCCGACCCGCGTAAAACAGAATCCGTCCCCGCCTGGATCGCCTGGCGGCGCGCGCTTCGACTCTATTTTGTCCTGCCCAGCATCCTTCCCGCGCTTCTGGGCGGCGTGATCGCCTGGGCTCAGGGGCACCCGCTTCACCTATTTCATTTTGCACTGGTCGTTATCGGCGTCACCGTCAATCATTTCGGGCTCAACCTGGTGGACGATGTACTCGATTTCCGTCACGCTATCGACTTGAAAAAAGGAGACGAGAAAAATTTCTTTGCCGGCGGCAGCGGTGTTCTGCCGGAAGGATTGCTCAAAGACACGCAAATGCTGAAAGCGGCGGGCTTGTTTTTTATGACGACCGCGGCAATCGGCGTCTATCTGACCCATGCCTGCGGATGGCCTGTTTTAATGCTGGGAATTTTCGGCATGGCCTCTTCTATTTTTTACACCACGCCGCCGATCCGTTTTGGCTACCGGGGGTTTGGCGAACTGGGTTTGCTGGTCAATTTCGGGCCGGTCATTGTGATGGGATCCTATTACGTTCAGGCACAGACATTAGCCGTTGAACCGCTGATCGCATCACTGGTGCCGGGATTCATGATGTGGTCGATGATTATTATCAACGAGATTCCCGATTATGAAACGGACCGACGCGGCGGCAAATGGAATCTGGTCGCCCGCTTCGGCAGAAAAACAGGCGTGGTTCTCTACGGAATCGGTCTGACGGTTGCTTACGGAATCCTGATTGCCAGCGCGTTTTTGAACACGTTGTCACCCTTCATTCTTCTCGGCCTGATCAGCCTCCCCTTCGCCGTCAAGTCCTTTGCCGTTCTGCGACATCACCTGAATGATCCTCTTAAAATGGCCCCGGCCAATCTGGCGATGATCAAGGTGCACGGCATTACAGCGTTGGCCATGATTATCGCCTATCTCATCGAAGTCATTCGTCTCTAGGGTAAACACTCCGCCGGCCGGGAAAACATGAAGCGTCAACAGGGTCGCGTTTGTGCTTTCGAATGCAGGATGCCATTATCGCTATTGCGACAGGGCCCGATTTTATGGTAAAATTTCATATCTGGTGAACCTTCGGGAGGGGGTGCTGTATGAAAGAAAATCCCAGGTTTCCTCGGAAAATAGCCTGCAATGAAACGCCGACTATCTTTGAACGATCCTGCATGAATTTAGTGGTCAGCTTATTTAATAAAATAAGAACGGGAAGTCTTACTTTTCACCTGCCGGACGGCGGCGAAAGGCATTTCGGCGATCAAAATTCATCTCTCCGGGCCCGAATGATCATCCATGATTACCGCTTTTTTAAAGATGCGGTTCTCGGCGGCGACGTGGGCCTGGGCGAAGCTTACATGCAGGGCTTCTGGGACACGGATGACATCCCGGCGTTGTTCAGCGTTTTGATTAAAAATCGCGGGGCGCTGGAAAACGGACACATGGCCACGGCGTGGCTGATGCGTCAGAAAGACCGCCTCCTGCATACGTTGCGTGCCAATACGCTCAAGGGTTCGCGCCGGAACATCGGCAAACACTATGACCTCAGCAACGATTTTTTTCAGACGTTTCTGGACCCGACCATGCTGTATTCCTGCGGTTTATACGCGGATGAGAACGACACCTGCGAAGACGCGCAGCACCATAAAATACAGAGCATCATCGAAAAGGCGCATCTTACACCTGCGGATCACGTTCTTGAAATCGGCTGCGGCTGGGGCGGTTTCGCCATGGAAGCGGCGCGGGAAACGGGTTGCCGCATCACCGGCGTTACCGTTTCCGGAGAACAATACGAATTGGCGCGCAAACGAGTCCTTCAGGCAGGCCTCCAGGACAAAATCACCATCCTGTTTCAAGACTACCGGCATGTGACAGGACTCTTTGACAAGATCGTCTCCATCGAAATGCTGGAAGCGGTCGGCCATCAATATCTGGGAACATTCTTCACAACCTGCGATAAACTGCTTAAACCGGCGGGAAGGCTGGTTATCCAGGTAATCACCATTCCCGACCAGAGCTATGAGAATTACCGGCGCACGACAGACTGGATTCAAAAATACATTTTCCCCGGCGGCCACCTGCCGTCGGTCACCGCACTGGCCGAAATCGTAACCCGTCGCACCGGTTTGCTGATGGAAAACCTGGAAGATATCGGCCTGAATTACGCCCGGACGCTCAGGGACTGGCGATCCTCATTCACGCGCAATATGGATAAAATCAATGCGCTGGGATTTGATGAGGTTTTCCGGCGCAAATGGATTTATTATCTGGCCATGTGTGAAGCCGGCTTTCGGGAAAGAGCCATCGGCGACATTCAGGTGGTCTTTCGCAAACCGGCATAGATTGAAAAAACAGGACCAGGGCCAAAGGATCAACTCCCCTTGCTCTAAAGAATGAGTTTGTATTTTCCATGATCACTGAAATTTCGGACAGCTTCTATCGCATCACTCTGCCCATGCCTTTTCGTCTGCGTCATGTCCATGCCTACGCGGCGGTTGACGGGGGAAGCGTGGCCCTTTTTGACACGGGAATGCAAATGCCCGGCGCTTTTGAAAAGCTGGAAGAGGATTTGCAAAGCATCGGCCTTTCGGTTCACAACATCAGCGACATTTATCTCACCCACGTGCACACCGATCACTGCAGCATGGCGGGCATCATCCAGGATAAATCAAAAGCCCGCCTTCATCTGTCGGAAGCCGCCCATCAGGTTCATACGCATTTCCAGCAGGGGGAATATCTTATTTTGCAGGCCAGACGCCTCTATGCCAGGCACGGCCTGCCCGCCCGCGAGGTGGAAGCAATCGTCGAAGAGATTGAAGATATGAAGAGCCGTATCCCGCAATTTACGGTGAATACCTTTTTGCAGGAAAATGAAATACGCCGGTTCGGCAATCGTTCATTTGAAGTTATTTTCACGCCGGGCCACGCCGCGGGGCACGTCTGTTTTTTCTTCCGGGAAGACGGCCTGCTGCTGGCCGGCGATCATATCCTGCCTTATATCGCGCCAAGTCTCAGCCCCAATATTTATGATGAAATTTTTCAGCCGCTGAAAAACTATCTGGAGTCGCTCACCGTTGTTGAGAAGCTGCCGATTGCCACCATCTATCCGGGGCATGGAAATTCTTTCAGCGGCCTTGCAGAGCGCATTCGGGAAATCCGCGCGCATCATGCCTTGAAAAAGGAAGCGCTCCGGAAAAACCTGAGCACCAAGCCCAGAACAACCTATGCCATCTGCGCGGAGGTAATCGGCGAGGCAGCGGCTGATTGGGACGACTGGGATAAGTTCATGGCGCTCAACGAAACCTATGTGTACCTCCAGGAACTCAAACGCGACGGGGCACTGAAGGAAAGCCTGATCAACGACATATTGTTCTATACCGCCGCTTAATCTCAGGATGCGCTTCCTGTTTTTCCGACTGTTAAACACGGCTGCGGAACCATGCAGCTGCCGTTTACCAACCATGGATACTAACGACCCATCTGCGTACTCAGATCGAATACTTCCGAACCACCTTTTATGTTTAATAATTGGCAGAACTGTCGCCGGACAATCCAGAAATTTAAAATAATCAAATAATATTAAGGCTGTTGCTCGCCACCATTTGCCTGGCATGAGATATGCGTTATACAAAAGCAACGAAAGGTAAGCGAAAGGAGAATGAACAATGAAAAAATTAACCATGGCATTTGCCACAATTCTAGTCGTTACGGGTTTTACTTTTTCCGCATTAGCGGATCCGGGCTGGGGAAATGGCCGGCGCTTTGACGATCGCGGCAGGCAAGACCGAATACATCACCAATATAATCACAGAGATTATCGTGATCATCATTATTATCAGAGGCCTTATCGTCAGCCGGTGATTGTGGAAAGAATTCCTGTTTATGCCTCGCAGCCCGTTGTGCGTGTTTATGAACCTCATCAACCCGGGTTCAGTTTGTATTTGCCGAACTTCAGCATTCAGATTCGTTGAAAAAGAATGCGTGTGAAAGAGTCAAAGCTGACTTAACCCATCATGATTATCTCAAAAAATGCCCGGATATGTTTCAGTGAATGATTGTATCCGGGCATTACAATTTCCTGGAAAACTACGCCCGCTTTAACATCCGGTGTTCAAATTAATTTAATAAGTATCTGCAAAATGAACTGTAAGAAAAACAGCAGGATCATATCTTAGGTCATGGTAAAATTGGTCTTGACCGGCAAGGTCGTTCCTTGTATATACGCCCACCAATTCACATGAAGGTCCTGATCAAACGATGCCAAGCAAAAACAAAATATCCTCAACCGCCGGCCGCCGGACACAGGTGCGCAAGTCGGGTATTCACGGAAAGGGCGTCTACGCCGTCAAACCTATTCGGGAAGGCGAGAGAGTTCTGGAATACAAGGGAGAAATCATCACCTGGCGCAAGGCTCTGGCCCGGCACCCCCACGACCCCAGCCAGCCCAACCATACGTTTTACTTTCATCTGGACGACGGCCATGTCATCGACGCCAAGTACGACGGCAACTCGGCCCGGTGGATCAACCATTCCTGCGAGCCGAATCTGGAAGCCTGTCAGGACGGTTACCGCGTCTTTCTTAATGCTGTGCGCGATATCGACCCCGGCGAGGAACTCTTTTACGACTACAGCCTGACCATCGAAGGCCGTAAAACCACCAGGGTCAAAAAGGAACACGCCTGCCTGTGCGGCGCGGCCAATTGCCGTGGAACCATGCTGGACGTAAAAAGCTAGGCTTGGGGCACCAGGCCGCCTTGAAGCCCCGGGGGCACATGACGGCACATGGGATCTCGTCAACCGGAACCGAAGAGAACCGGCTGCCTATTCATATTTTGTCTGCAATGTTATTTTGCCACCGGATTATTCTCAACTTTCTGCAGTCAGGCATCCGCAATACCCGCGAACTGCTGCTTTTGTTAATAATCATCCATCAACACAGCCTCTTGACTTTTTCATGAATTAGACGCAAATATCAGTCTCAAGGAATTTAATTCGGCTCCCCTTGTATGGGTGATGGCATGAGGCAATAATTGAAACCCTGTTTCTGAAAGGAGATGTGGTTTAATGTTATCCATACCCGATCAATATTTTCATCAAATAAACCCATTCAAAATAAAGCTTATTGCCGCGAGCCGGCGGAACAGGGTCAGCTTTATATGGTCAATCATGTTGATTATCATTTGTTTTTCACCCGTCATTACCCATGCCGATGAGGCAGAAAAAAAACCTTACTATTTAAACATTTTTGCCGGTCAAATGACGACCAATCATTGGGAAAATTTTTTTGGTGTCGGTGAAGCGCTGGACTTTAAAAATTCCTATTTTGCGGCGGCCAGCATTGCCAGGCGGATAGGCGCCTTTAAAAAAATGGCGAGTTTTGAGATAGAAGGGCAAGTCGTCAAGCATTTTAACATTCAGAACCATTGGGAGCTGAACGCGCTTGTGACCGCCCGATGGGATGCGTTCTGGTGGGATAAATATATCGATACCAGTTTGGCTTTTGGACTTGGACCGTCTTACGCGACGGCGGACCCGGAAATTGAAATCATGAACGACGGAACGACGTCCAAGTGGCTGGCCTATTGGATGATGGAGTTAACCTTGGGGCTGCCTGAATACTCGCGCGTCTCTTTAATCACCCGTCTTCATCACCGGTCAAACGCCTATGGCCTTTTCGCGGATAAAGGCGGCTCCAATGCTCTGGCGATAGGACTGAAATACCGATTCTGACGGCCTGGAATGGCCCGCCCCGTTTCGTTGAACCTGCCCGATCAACAGCAAACATTTTGGGAAGAGGCGCACGGATGACTAATGCTTTTCCGGTCTGCGGATGCAATATGACCAGCCTTGCCGCGTGCAAAGCCTGGCGCGGCAGCACAAGGCTCTCCCGCAATCCGGCAGTAAATCCCCTGCTTGATGAAGGTGAGAAAAGCCGTTTCATCTCTCCCGTAAAGTTTATCACCCACAATCGGATAACCCATAGCCAACAGGTGCGCACGTATCTGATGAAGCCTTCCCGTTTCGGGAAAACACCGGACAAGCGACATATCACCGGCCGTGAGAATTTTCCGAAACCGTGTCAAAGCCTTTTGCAATCCTGCAGGATATGAAAAGCCAGTTTGACCAACTTCTCTGACTTGGCGCTACCGGATTTCCTTGACAGTCAAGTTCACGTTTCATATACTCGATATCGTAAAAAGATGTTTCTTAACAATTTTTCGATAATTTTATGATAACCATGCTGCTGAGTACCAGCGCTTGTCTGAACAATACCTCAAACGAATGTGAAAAACAGGGTTATGAGCAATAAAAAAATAAAATATTTGAAATACGCATACGGGTTGGTTTTAGGAATTTTCTTCCTTTTTGCGGCGGTATTCATCATAAACATGACTCTCAATCTTATTAGAATGCACTGCACCAGCCCGGCTGGGAAGAAGATAAATGACATCGTCATCAGCAAAGATGGTTTTGAATTTCGTGTTGTACCTCCTGAATATTACAACATACATTCTGCAGAGCCGGCTGATATTCTATTATATGGTGATTCCTGGACGTTCGGCTTCGGCGTTGCCCATGGTTACGCCTTTTCGGAATTGATTCGCGATCATTTCGGCAACAGGTATTCTGTGAAAATTGCGGGTAAAAACGGAAGTGACTTGGCAAGGCAGTATATCGCAATAAAAAATACTCCTTTCAAACCCCGCTTGAGCATCATTTTTTTCAATCTCGGTAACGACTATGAAGGGTCCATGATGCAAAGCCAGTATTGGAGTACCGACGAATATGTGACTTTCGGCGATGCGGACGGCAGTATTGTCATCAAACCTAGAGACGATTCACTTAAAAATGTCTTTAAATATGCCCCGGATTTTGCTTACATGAACAAATTTGTTGTAAGCAAGGATCTTATCAGAGACAGGTTGAATAACATAGCTTTCAAGCTAGGACTTAAGGAAGAGTTTCTTAATTATACATATTATCTCAAGCAGCATTTTTATTCCATCAATGGCGGATGGAAATATGTAATGAAGCATAAAGATCCCCAGATAGAGCGATGTGCCAACAATGGATATAAACTTATTGATGCCCTGTTTAATGATATGAAATCAAAACTCGATGGCAAGTTGATTGTTGTGTTACTCGAACCGCGGGAGTTTTACGGAATGGATATTTACCGTAGAATGTATGTCGTTGCTGCAGCGGAACGAGGAATTGATTACAATAATCTCGATTTCAATAAACCCAGAAAAAATGTGATATCAATACTTCAGAGGCATGGAATTAAATATATTGATGTGTACCCGACTATGGAAAAGGCCATACTAGACGGAAAAAACGTGTTCATCAACAATAATGATCACCCGAACTGGCTGGGGCATCGCGTTATTTACTCTGCCGTTATCGCAGAAATTGAGAAATTTATTGGCCGAGATAGATGAACTGCCGGAGGAGAATCTTCCTTTCCATGAAGATAGAACATGTTACAATATCTCTCTAGCAAGTTTGAGAAAAGAATTTTAGTGATTAAAATTTGGATACAAAGTTCAAGTTAAAAGTAACACCCCAGCAAACATTTTGGGAAGAGGCGCACGGATGACTAATGCTTTTCCGGTCTGCGGATGCAATATGACCAGCCTTGCCGCGTGCAAAGCCTGGCGCGGCAACACAAGGCTCTCCCGCAATCCGGCAGTAAAGCCCTGCTTGATGAAGGTGAGAAAAGCCGTTTCATCCCTTCCATAGAGTTTATCACCGACAATAGGATAACCTGCGGCCAGCAGGTGGGCGCGTATCTGATGAAGCCTCCCGGTTTCGGGAAAACACCGGACAAGCGACATATCACCGGCCGTGAGAATTTTCCGAAACCGTGTCAAAGCCTTTTGCACACCGCCCGGCCACGCTTTGTATTTCTTGCTCACGGCGGACTGGGTATCACGCCCTAATGGCAAATCAACGATCAACTCTTCATCAGGGAAATATCCATGCACCAGCGCCAGATACTCCTTTGATCCTTCTGCCAGCGCTTCGGATAGAACACCGGCCCGTCTCCCATCAAAGGCCAGGAGGATGACGCCCGATGTTTCGCGGTCGATGCGGTGCACCGGATAGACTTTACGCGCGCAGCGGTCCTCCAGCATTGCCGTCAGTGTGTGGTTGAAATATCGTCCCGATGGATGGACCGGCAGATTCCCTGTTTTATTGACAGCGA
Source organism: Deltaproteobacteria bacterium HGW-Deltaproteobacteria-6 (assembly GCA_002840435.1). Lineage (NCBI taxonomy): Bacteria > Deltaproteobacteria > Deltaproteobacteria bacterium HGW-Deltaproteobacteria-6. Next base: position 731,216 of record PHAT01000005.1, on the reverse strand, counting down.
CGAACCATTCATCTTCATGGAGGATCGTGAACTTTTCATCGACTTCCGGTTCAATGATCCCGCTGCCGTCCCAGGAAAGCACTTCCCCGCCTGTCAGCAATACTGCGGGATCGTAAACTGTGACATCATCCAGAGATAACTTACCGGCATGAATTTCCTGCTGCCATTGATCCTTTGTCAGATAAGAAAACCGGCTGGCACAATAACCGTCCAGATGTTGGACCGAGGGAAGGAGCGGAATCATGGATGTGATAATTCGCATTCTGGTCATATTCAAATACAAGAATTCTTTTGCATGGCGTTTTCCATTTCCCGGTCTGGAATCGTCGTACTCTTCAGCCGATAAGTTACTGCGGCGGCTATAGGGACGTCAAGACATATTCGAGAATGACGTCAACCTGTTTTGCCGCTGTAATGCTCACCCGGGGCGACAAAGCGGGATGGTCTGTTATATCGGATGTAAGATCGCCGACGATGACGAGGTTATTCCTGATTCTACGCACCCTAATCCGGTCCGTTTCCCCATAACCGCCAAGGCCGGAAGCGGCGACAATCAATTTTCCCATGGGTAATAGCTCCGAAACAAGCCGGCTCTTGGCCTCAGCACGGTCAAGACATTCAGCAACAATATCGCAATCACCGAAGATGTTTGTACCGTCACCCTCGCCAATCTTGACGGTAAGTGCCTCCACATCAAGCCCGGAATTGATTCTCAGCAGATTTATTTTGAGGGCGTCGACTTTTGCCATCCCCGTTTGATCAGTGAAATAGAATTGACGATCCAGGTTGGATGCCTCAACAATATCGAAATCAACCAGCTTGAGTCTCAAAAACCCGCAGCGCACCAGGTTTTGCGCACAGTTGGAACCCAGACCGCCGGCGCCGGCAATGCCGACTTTGACTGCCCGAAGTCTCTCAACACCTGCCGCGCCAATCTTTTGAATAAGAGAGGGTTCATAGATCATGGGGCACCCAATCGCTCAAGACCGGATCGTAACCCCTGGAGCGGATCAGTGCTGTCATTTGTTCGATGGTGCGATGATCCGCAATTTCAAACTGAGGCAAAGCGGCTTCCGCTGATGCCCGGTGGCCATGGCCTCCCACGGAGGTGACGGACCCGGCAGACATACGCGTAATCCCCAGGGGAATCAAATGATCACGAAACGTCTCCGTCTCTCGTGTCGAGAGCGAAATTCCGAGTCGCGGCAGAAACAGACGCAGGGACAGGATCGCCTGAACCAGATGAGAATCGGTCATGCCGCAGGCCCGTATAAAGGCGCCCTTGTGGGGCCTTAACCGCGGGACAGAGACTCCGATGTCGGCATCGGGAAAACGGTCCATAAGATAACGGGCATGACGCCCCAGGGCAAAGACTTCCTTACGCCAATCAGCAAGTCCCAGCAGGGCCCCGATATTGATTTGCCTCATATGGCTTGTGGCGGCCCGCTCCGGCGCATCCAGCCGAAAACGGTAGTCCTGTTTCGGCCCGGCAGGGTGTATGTCCCGATAAACGGATTCATCATATGTTTCCTGATATAGCGTCAGACCGTCCACCCCCCGCTCGATCAGCGCGGCATATTCCGCTTTTGAGAGGGGATAGATTTCAATCGCGATGGAATGAAAATATTTTTTCAAAACGGCTACGCAATCGCCAATATACCGGACGGGACTTTGCTTCCGCGACTCCCCCGTTAAAATCAGAAGATGCCTTAACCCCGTTGCGGCAATAACGGCCCCTTCCCGGTCCACCTCGCCCAGGCTGAGCGTCCTTCGGGGAAACGGATTCAAAGCGCTGAAACTGCAATACGTGCAGCGGTTCTCACAATAGTCCGACAGGTACAGGGGTGTATAGAGCTGGAGCGTTCTGCCAAAATGCCGCAGGGTCAGATCTTGTGAAAGCCGCGCCATCTGTTCCAGATAAACGCCCGCCGCGGGCGACAGCAAAGCCAGAAAGTCATCCGCCCCGGGATAATCCTTAGCCAGAGCCCGCTCCACGTCGGTTCCGGAAACTGAGGTCATCGTGTGATCGATCTTTGCATCACTGTATTGATTTAAGATAGGATAGAAGCTCATAAGTCTCTATTGGTCCCTCAACGATTATTTTTCACCGGTATCCCCGTGCAAAAATCCCGTCAGCGGCGAAGAAGCCCTTGCCGTTTCGGTCTGCCGGGCCATGCCATTCACATAGGCCATGCGGCCGGCATCTACGGCCAGCTTGAAAGCCGCGGCCATATTGACGGGATTGGGGGCAATGGCAATGGCTGTATTGACCAGCACGGCATCACACCCCATTTCCATGCATTCGCAAGCGTGGGACGGTTTACCCAGACCGGCATCGACAATAACGGGGATGGGAATCTCCCGGATCATGATCTCTACAAGTTCTTTTGTCCGAAGGCCGCGGCTGGAGCCAATAGGTGAGCCCAGTGGCATGACGGCAGCAGCGCCGCAATCAACAAATCGACGAGCCATGGACAAATCGGGGTTCATGTAAGGCAAAACGACAAACCCTTCCCTGACGAGACTCTCCGTCGCCCGCAGCGTCTCCAGGTTATCGGGCAAAAGGTATTTGTTGTCCGCAACGACTTCAATTTTAATCCAATCGCCGGCGCCCGCCGCGCGGGCCAAGCGGGCGATCCTGATCGCCTCGTCGGCATTTCGGGCGCCCGATGTGTTAGCCATGACAATGCACTCCGGGGGGAGAAAATCGAGGATGCTTCCCGATATCGCCCCGGCATCCACCCGTCTTAAGGCCACGGTAACAATATGGGCCCCTGATGCTGCAAGGGCCTCCCTCATCACGTCATTGCCGGGAAACTTTCCCGTGCCGACCAAAAGGCGGCTTTCAATCCTTCGTCCCGCTATTTCCAATCTGTCTTTCACTTTCAACCTCCTCCGACAAAACTGACGATCTCGATGGCGTCGTCATCGTTTAACAAAACCGTTCTCCATTGGTTGCGGGGTATGATCCGCAGATTCAACTCCACGACAACCCGCTCCGGTATGAGTCCCTTGCCAACGATCAACTGTTCAAGATTAACGGCTCCCTCTATCGCAGCCGGCGTGCCGTTGATGCGTATCCGCATATTCTTTCCTCCTACTTTTCCGGGCCATTCAAAAACATCCGGCCGGAAGCCCCCGTTAGCTTTCGTTTGTACCATCCTGTTCTTTCCACCACATCTTCCGCCTCCATGATATCCCTGATCAAAGCCACATTCGTCGCTCCTTTCTTGATGAGAATATCCAGATTGGCAGTCTGAATGCCGCCGATAAAAAAAACGGGCTTCGACGTGATGGCAACGATCTGACGGATATCCGCCGTTCCAATATGATAACTTTTTGTTTTGGTCTGAAAGACGGGGCCAAAGGCAAGATAATCGACATCCCGGGCAAGGGCTTCACGAAACTGATCGGGGTTGTGAGTCGACAGGCCGATAATCCTGCGGGGTCCGACAATGCGCCGAACCGTATCGACACTGCATGCGGTCAGATCTTCCTGCCCCATATGGACGCCGTCGGCGTCAAGGTCCACGGCAAGACGGGGATCGTCATTGACGATGAAAATGATGCCGCTTTTCCGGCACAAGCAGGAAAGGGCGGTTCCTAAAGCTGATAATTCCTGAGGCGACATATCCTTCTCCCGCATTTGAAGAATATCGATGCCTCCGGCAATAGCCCATTTTGCGATCTCCAGGGGGCCCCGGCCGCTGCCGCATGCCCCGCTGAGAACAAGATAGAGACTCCCTGGATTAATTTTCTTTTTTCCACCCATAAATAAATACCCCTTATGCCACGGTTCAATTGCATAAGGGGTATTTATTCTTGCGATCCCTACGCCGGCATGATCCGGATCAGGTAATGAGGGTCTTTCGCTTACTTACGAAACTCTCAGGCCGAAAACACGGCCTCCCCTTATGCAGTATGTTAATGCCGCGTAGCATAGCTTACAGCGTCTGTCAATCATTTGGGTTGATTTAGGGACCATGCAAAACAACAGGCTCAAGATGCCGGCTTCCGCGCCGGTACCCTTCGATACTGCTTTTCAACTATTTCTATTTTACTGTTTTTCGGCTTTCAGTTGCCTGACCAGAAAGCTGTCCAGTTGATTGGCAAAGGCCTGGCGGTCTTTCTTGCTGAAGGCGGCGGGACCGCCGGTGATCATGCCGTTATCCCGCAGCTCGCCCAGCAAGTCACGCATGGCCAGCCGGTCTTTGATGTTGTGCTCCGTGTAAAGCATGCCGCGGGGATTCATGGCAAACGCATTTTTAGCCACCACCCGGTCGGCCAGCGGGATGTCCGCTGTGATAACCAGATCACCCGGCTGGACCAATTGGGCGATGCGGTCATCGGCCACGTCCGGCCCTTCGGGAACCAGGATCAAAGACAGATGGGCCAGCTTCTCCAGGCGCAACGGCTTGTTGGCCACGAAGATCAGGGGAATACTCAGGCGCAGCGACGCTTTAATCAGGATGTCTCTGATCACATTTGGAAAGGCATCCGCATCAATAAATATCTGCATAAAACCTCTGTCTTCATTTGCGCATGACCGGTCCTGCGCGTCAACTTGTGTTCTTACCATTAATCAGCCGGAAAAGAAATCATCGCGGCGGGTTTTCGGGCAAGATGTTTAATTTCATCTTCCCTTTTTCATTCAGGAAGTATACAAACATAAACGTCTGCATTCCGCTCACGGTATACAGACTGCATTAAATTTTGAATCATTCATCAAAGCGGATTTCCGGCAGGCTTCCGGATTTGAGGTAAATGGCATGAGTGAGAAGATCAAGATCGAAAAACTTCAAAAGCAGATAGCCCGTCTTCGTGAACGGGTCCGGAAACTGGAAACCGCCGAGGCGCTCTGGAAAAAGGCGGAGGAGAATCTCCAGCAATCCGAACGGCAATACCGGACGATTTTTGAAAATACCGGCGCGGCAACGATCGTCATCGATCAGGATACGACGATCACCATGGTCAATACGGAATATGAGAAACTTACCGGAATTTCCCGGGAAGACGTCGAGGGCAAACGAAGCTGGAAGGATTTCATTTACCGCGAAGACCTGGAAAATATGGTTAATTACCATTACCGGAGGCGCAACGATCCCACCCTGGCGCCCCGGAACTACGAGGCCCGCGTCCTCAACAAGCAAGGTGAAGTCCGTTACTGCTATTTGACCGTGGCCGTCATTCCCGGCACCAACCAGAGTGTCGCCTCCCTTCTGGACATCACGGAACGGATCAATGCCGAGGAAGCCCTCCGGGCAGGCGAAGAGAAGTACCGTCTTCTCGTCGAGACGATGAACGACGGCCTCGGCGTCCAGGATGAACACGGGTTGGTCACCTATGTGAATGACCGGATGTGTCAGATGATCGGCTACCCGCGTGAAGAGCTGATCGGCCGTTCCGTCATCGAACTTATTGAGAGAGCCTACCGGAAAGTCTGGCTGGATCATCTCATGCGACGTCAGGATCAATACAGCCCCTACGAGGTGGCCTGGCGGAAAAAGGACGGCGGGACCATCTTCACCATCGTTTCGCCAAAACCGCTTTACGGCGCCAAAGGCCGATATGAGGGCACATTCGCCATTTTTACGGACATCACGGAAAGAAAAAAAGCCGAGGAGGCGATCCGCCATTCTGAAGAAAAATTCGCCAAGGCCTTCCGATCCAGTCCCGATGCCATGACCATCAGCACTTTAGAAAACGGGCGGTTCATTGATGTCAACGACACCTTCCTGCGCATCACCGGCCGGACCCGTGAGGAAACCATCGACCATACGTCTGTTGAACTCAATGTCTGGCCCTCCGAGGAGTATCGCCGCGGACTGATCAACAAACTTCTGGATCGGGGAGGGCTGCAAAACGAAGAAGTCTTTTTTCAGCCTAAGTCCGGGGAAACCCGGATGGGAATCTATTCCGCCGATGTCATCGAACTGGGCGGAGAAACATGCATCATCTCCGTCTTTGCCGATGTGACGGAGCAGAAGCGTCTGGAAAACGAAATTCTCGCCATCAGCGAGCGCGAAAGGCAGCAAATCGGCCAGGACCTCCACGATGATCTGCAACAGCACCTCATCGGGATTGAAGCCATGGGCATGCTGCTGGCCAAACGTCTGCGCGCACTGGACTTGCCGGAAGCCGATATTTCCGGCGAAATCGTTAAACTGATCCGGGGCGCCATCACCAAAACGAGGACCCTGGCGCGCGGGCTGTGCCCGATCTATCTTGATGAAAATACCCTGGCGCCTGCTGTCCGGGAATTTGCCGCCCATGTGAAGAGCATCTTCGGCGTATCCTGCAAAGTATTCATGGGAAAGACCGTGTCGATCAGGGATAATACGACGGCGGCCCACCTGTATCATATCATCCAGGAATCGGTAAACAACGCCATTCGACATGGCAAAGCCACGGCGATCGAGATCCGCATGGTGTCGCGAAACAATATCATCCGGCTGTCCATCGTCGATGACGGAATGGGAATCTCCGTGGCAAAGGGCAAGAAAAAAGGCTTGGGGCTCAGCATCATGAGTTATCGCGCCAGGATGATCGGGGGAGAAATAGAAGTCCGGAACAATTCAAAAGGAGGCACAACGATCCAATGTCTCGTAAAGCAAAAGTGATGATCGTGGAGGATCACCCCATATTCCGCAAGGGGCTTGCCCAGCTGATCAATGAAGAAAAGGACATGGAGATCTGCGGAGAGGCCGAAGACGTCATCGAAGCGAAGAAGATTCTCGTCAAGGCTCGACCGGATATGATGATCGTTGATCTCACCCTGAAGGGCGTCAGCGGCCTGAATCTGATCAAGGATTTTCATGAACATCTTCCGGATCTCCCGATTCTTGTCCTTTCCATGCATGATGAATCCATCTACGCGGAGCGGGTTCTCCGGGCCGGAGCCAGGGGATACATCATGAAGCAGGAGATGACCGATAAGGTTATTGTGGCGATCCGCCACGTTCTGGCGGGAAAGATGTTCTTCAGCGAATCCGTCGTCGAATCATTCCTCGGCATGATGACGGGAAAACCGGCGGCGTCTCCTCAAAATCCCATCGATACCCTTTCGGACCGGGAGCTGGAAGTGTTCACGCTTATCGGCAAAGGAACAGGCCGGAAGGAAATCGGGGATAAACTTCATGTCAGCATCAAAACCGTCGGAACCTACCGGGAAAAAATCAAAATGAAGCTGGGCATCAAAAGCTCGCCGGAACTGGTCCGCCGGGCGGTGGAATGGGTTCAGGAACAGGGAGAGTAAAAGCGTCACGATAGGTCTTTTGCCTATACCATACCCATCCTTTCATGCACCTTTTAAACAGCATCGTGCGGATTTTCAAATGTTTGCCTCCCGTTTATCTTATGGCCGTCAAGGGAACATAATTTAAATCGGGAGGGAAGCCATGAAACACAGAGAAGAATACGCGAATAAAAAGGTCGGCGCCGAAGAAGCAGCGAAAGTCATCAAATCCGGAGACTGGGTTGACTATGGACACTTTGCCTGTTCGCCCACCTATATGGACAAATATCTGGCCTTGCGGGTCGATGAACTGGACAATGTCAAAGTCCGCGCCGTAACGTTCCCGGGACTGGCCGCCGTGGCAACCGCTGATCCGACACGCGGGAAATTTCATTACAACAATTGGCATTTCGGGGGAGGAGACCGCATCCTCCACGACAAGGGGCTTTGCAATTACATTCCCCTACTTTACCACGAGGGCCCGTCCCTTTACGACCTGGTTGATTCCGATGTCTTCATGGTCAAAGTGGCGCCCATGAACGCCAAGGGATACTTCAACTTCGGACCGTCCAACTCCATCTCCAAATCCATCGCCGATCACACCAAAACGGTCATCGTCGAAGTCAATGACCGAGTTCCATATTGCTGCGGCGGACTGAATGAATCGATTCACATCTCCGAAGTCGATTTCATCGTTGAGTCGGACAACAAGCCCCTCATTTCCGTTCCCCTTCCGGCCATTTCAGAAGTGGATGAGAAGATCGCTTCCATCATTGTCAACGAGCTTGTTGACGGAGCCTGCATCCAGCTGGGCATCGGGGCCATGCCCAACGCCGTCGGGATGCTCATCGCCAAATCCGATCTGAAGGATCTGGGCGTTCACACGGAAATGCTCGTGGATTCCTTCGTGGATATGTATGAGGCAGGACGCGTGACCAACAGGAAAAAAGGCGTGGATGCGGGTAAAATGGTTTACACGTTTGCCCTGGGCAGCCAGAAGCTCTATGATTTTCTGGATCACAACCCCTGCTGCGCTTCCTATTCCGTTGATTATACCAACAAACCCGAACGGATCGCGTCCAATGATAATATGATGGCCATCAATAATGCCGTTGAAGTTGATCTCTACGGCCAGGTTTCTTCGGAATCAACGGGAATGCGTCAGATTTCGGGAACCGGCGGACAGTTTGATTACATCTACGGGGCCTACCATTCCAAGGGCGGAAAGTCCTTTATCTGTCTTTCCTCGACCAAAAAAGATAAACACGGAAATCTCAAATCGCGCATCCGTCCCTTCCTGGAGCCGGGTTCCATCGTCACCATTCCGAGGACAATTTCCCACTACATCGTTACGGAATACGGCACGGCTATCATGAAGGGCAGGAGCACCTGGGAGCGCGCGGAAGCCTTGATCAATATTGCCCATCCCGACTTCCGTGAAGAGCTGATTCAGGATGCGGAAAAGATGGGGATCTGGCGGCGTTCCAACAAAAAAGATGCCTCTAAACTTGCGGCGTAAAACTGAAAAAAGATTTTGCTGTCATGTTGCCTGTGTGCTTGTTGTGGGAAGGCTCAAACAAGCACACAGGTATTGGTCTTAGAAAGCTCAAATAAAATTCCTTTTCAGGAGAGATTCATAATACGTATGGGAGGCAGACAGAGCCCGCACCGCCTGTTCCGACGTCTCAAAGATGGGAATTTTATGTTTGGCGCGAATGGCAATCGATTTGGCGATGGCGTTCGGCGTGTAAATGGCCGCAGGCTTGTCGTAATGCTTGCACATCTTCAAGAGCTCGTGCAGACAATCGATCACAAAAGTCTGCCAGACGCTGAGCAGCGGCAAAAGACCGTCCACTTCGTCCGCCGATAAAAGAATTTCAAAAATATCCAGATAAGTCTGCGGCGGCGCGGGGCCGATATCCACGGGATTTTTAATATTGAAAACCTGGCCGGCTTTTTTCAGTCTCTCCTGGGTCTGCGGGGCAAGGTGCGCCAACTGCAGGCCCGCCTGCACCAGCAGGTCTGCGGCAATGCTGCCGAAGGCGCCGGAGTTGGTGAAAGCTGCTATTCGCTTCCCTTTTAACAGGGGCATTTCGGTAAACATCTTGGGAAGCGAATGGAGTTCGTCGATCGTCTGAAGACGGATAATCCCCGCCTGTCGGCAGGCGGCATCAAAAATTGAATCGTTGTTGGCCATTCCCGCCGTATGCGACATGGCGGCCATTGCCCCTTCTTTCGTTTTGCCCACTTTATAAATCAGAACGGGCTTGCGGGATCTTGCCGCGGCCTCCATGAGTTTGCGGCCGTCAGCGACATTCTCCAGGTAGATGCCGATGACTTCGGTTGCGTCCTTTTGAAAATAATCGATCAGGTCTGCTTCGTCCACATCGCATTTGTTCCCGATGCTGACCACCTTGTTGATGCCGACCAGATCATAGTAAAGGGATTCCATCACCAAGACGGCCACACCGCCGCTCTGAATGATGTAGGACATCGTGCCCGGCGACTCAAAGACCTGATTCATCTCCACCAGGCTGGGATTGACGCCGTAAAAACTGCAAAATTTATTGCGTGTGCTCAGCGTTCCCAGGCAGTTGGGTCCCATGATGCGGATGCCGTTTTTGCGGGCAACATCGTCCATTTCGCACTGCATCGCCTCGCCCGTTTCTCCACCCTCCGAGAAACCGGCGCTCTCAATGATGATGCGTTTGATGCCCTTTTGCGCGCAGTCCTGGATAATACCGGGAACGTTTCGCGCCGCTATAATAATGATGGCCAGATCGGGTGTTTCCGGCAAATCCAGAACCGATGAATAACCCGCACAGCCATTCACCATCTCGCCTTTGGAATTGACGGCATAGACGGCTCCGGTATAGCTGAGATAATCCTTCAGCATGTTACAGATTGTGGCTCCCAGATTGAAGGAAGAATTCGAGGCGCCGATAACAACGACGGATTTTGGATCGAAGAAGAGCTCCATGCATACCTGCCTGATATAGAATTATGCGACGATCAACCACCTTGCAGCAAGCGAAGGCTTATTAACGCTCATCCCGCAACGGCGGGATTAAAAAGTGCAAAACTTTCCGTTTTTGTCAAGAAGGAAAACCACCGTTCCGGAACGGGATGGTATTTTACAAGCTTGTCTGACGCCCCGGGGCATCAGACAAGTCACGATGGATCCGTCCCGCAACACCCGTCAGCCGCGGATCAGACCGCGAAACCGGGCATATTGAACCATGCGGGCAAAAGCGAACATCGCGCGCTCCGGCGTGGGATAGCACGGCACGCGAAGTTTCGCGAACCCCTCGTGAATGTGGCTGATCTCTTTTGCCGTCCCGCCGTAATAACTGGCATAGACGGGTTTGTGCGGATGTCGGCTGAAAATATCGGCAAAGGCTTCGGCAATGTCAAACACGCTTTCCGGCATGAGCACGAAGGTAATCAAAAGGGCATCCACATCCTTCTGGTTCAAAAGGCTCGAGGCGATGCGGCTGGATGCTTTTTTCGATCCATGCTGTTCAATGGCGGACCAGGTATCAATGGGATTGCGCACCGGCGCCCAGGGCGGAATCACCTCCGCCAGTTGCTTAAGTGTGGCGGGCTGAAGCGCGGGTAGAACAATCCCGTATTCCTCGGCGGCATCAGTGGCCGCAACACAGCCCATGCCCGTAATGGAGAGCACCCCCATGCGGTTTCCCCGCGGCAGGGGAAGCTTTTCAAACGCTGACAGGGTATCGAAGAAGGCTTCGGAATTATGCACGCGGACAAGCCCCGTCCTGCGGCAAACCGCGTCAAATACGGCGTCCGACCCGGCAAGCGATCCGGTATGCGAGGCAACGGCAGCCGCCCCGGCTTCGCTTCGGCCGGCTTTCATCACCACCACGGGTTTTTGCCTGGCAGCCGCGGACGCGGCTTTCACAAAACGTCTCCCGTCAATAACGCCTTCCAGATACATGCCGATAGTGCCGGTCTCGGAATCATCCGTCAGAAATTCCAGAAGGTCGCTTTCATTGATGTCGCCCTTATTGCCGATGCACGCCACCTTGGCCAGCCCGAAAGGTTTGGTGTCTTCTATCCAGCGCGCCCAGCCCGAGGAAAAAACGCCGGACTGCCCGATGATGGACACCCCGCCAGGCTTAATCGGATCAAGACCGACAATCGACGTGGCCAGGCCGGCCCGCGGATTGAGCGTGCCGATGCTGTTTGGCCCCATGATCCGGATGCCGGCCCTTCTTCCCTGATCGATGATGACTTTCTGCTCTTTCGCGCCTGCTTCTCCCATATCCGAGTAACCGCCCGTGCTCAGGATGATGTTGGTGACCCCCTTAGCGGCGCAGTCCGAAAGCGCTTCAGGCACGGCGGTTTTGGGGATGACGATCATGGCCAGATCCACAGGCCCGGGCACGTCACGGACCCTCGGATAGGCCCTGAGCCCGAGAATTTCCCTGGCGGTGGGATTAATGGGATGCAGGCCGCCCTTAAAACCGGCTTTGAGCAAATTGCGCAGAATGATGTTGCCCCCTTTGCCGGGGCTTCTGGAAGCGCCGATCACGGCCATGGAGGACGGATTGAAGAAAGGCGCTACCGTTCCCGGATCCGTGCGCTTTCGTGGAGATACGGCGGGACTCCCGGCAAGCCGCACCAACGCGTCAACGGCTATGGCCCCATCCGGATAAGCAATGAAAGGATTGACATCAATTTCGGAAATGTCCGGCCGGCTGTGGATGAGTCCCGAAAGAGCGGCAACGGCCTTTGCTACCGCGCCGAGGTCGAGAGGTTCCTGACCGCGATAGCCTGTAAGCAGCGCCATGCCTTTAAGACGCCGGATCATCGCCAGCGCGCTTTTTTCATCCACAGGGGCCAGGTCGATTACCGAATCTCGGAAGACTTCGGTAAAAATACCACCAATGCCCACCAGCACAACGGGTCCGAAGACGGAATCCCGCCTGGCTCCCAGAATCAACTCCGTCCCGGACTTCACCATCTTCTGAACCAGCAGCGCGTGGGGAACATCGGAAAAGTTTTTTTTCATCTCACGGCAGGCGAAGCCAAGCGATGCGGCATCCCTGATGTTGAGCACGACACCGCCCCGCTCTGTCTTGTGCGGAACAGCTTCGGAACAAATCTTCAGGACCACCGGAAAGCCCAGTCTCTCTGCCGCGGACTGCGCTTCGGATTCATCATGCGCCAGAACACCGTCTGTGACGGGAATTCCTGACTGTCTGAGCAGGGTTGCTCCTTCAAATTCGTTGAGTGTGGTGATGTTGTTTTTCAACCTGAAATACCTCCTGACATGAGCCGGCGCCTTTGCACTATCATTCCGGGCCATCCGGCATAGAGCGTGAGAATCCTTCCAGCCTGATGGACAAAGGCGCCCCGGCCATTAAAAAAGTTTGACGGTTTGAATGCCCCGTTTGTTTTTGAGCGCCTGATAAACAACATAAGCGCAGGAAATATCCTGAATGGCAAGCCCCGTCGAGTCGAAAAGCGTGATCTCCTCAGCGGATGTTCTCCCTTTCTTCTTTCCGGCCACGATGTCCCCCAACTGGGCATGCACGTCTCTTTTGCCGATCAGCTTCCGGCTCAGGGGCACATTAATTTCACCGGAGTGGGAAGCCTGCGCCCAGTCATCAATCACTACTTTGGCCTGTTTCAGTATTTCCGGATTAATTTCCTGTTTGCCCTGCGCGTCCGCTCCAATGGCGTTGATGTGGGTTCCCGCAGAAACACGGTTCACCAGCGGCAGGCGCGATGGTGTCGAGGTGACAACAACATCGGCATTCAGGGTCACATCGTCGATTCGGGAAGATACCACGGCTTCCACATGACAGGCCGCCTTTGCCCAGCGCCGGAAGGTCTGCGCGCATACCTTATCGCCCTCAAACTGCCATATCTTTATTTTCCGGATCTTACGCACATTTTGCAGACATGAAAGCTGTGATCTGGCCTGAGCGCCGCAGCCGACAAATCCGGCGACTTCCGCGTCTTCCCGGCTCAGGTACTTGGCGGCAATCGCTCCGGCGGCGCCGGTTCGAACGCATGTCAGATAAGTGCCGTCCAGGATGGCCAGCGGAAAACCGGTCCGGGGATCATTCAGAATGATAACGGCCATAACCGTCGGCAGGCTGCCCGCAGCATTTTGCGGATGAACCGTGACACATTTGATGCCGGCAATGTCAAAGCCCCCGCCATGAACATAAGCCGGCATGGACCGGAGATCTCCTTTCGGAAAATACAAATAGCTCTTAGGCGGCATATCGGTCTGCCCCAGGCCATAGGCGTGGAAAGCCTTCTCCACGGTATCATTGGTCACCGCAGGCGTTAGAATCCCTTCAACGTCCCGCCTTGTCAGAATCAGTGTTTTCATGTCCGTTCAAACCTTTTGCATATATTTTGTGAAAATTCAGAGGATCTCCTTGACCCGGCCCACTATCCCGCTTTCCAGATGCACCTTGATTCCGTGGGGATGGGTGCCGGATCTGGTCAGAATAGCCTGCACGATGCCGCAGGTAAGAAGCCCTGAGCGCTGATCCTGCTTTTGCACTACCTTGACGCTTGCCCCCACTTTGATATCCGCTCGGTTATTGCCGGTCATTGAACCTGCCCTTTAAAAAGAAGTTGAATAACGCTATCACGATTTATTTAAAGAATTCAACTTACATATTTTTGATGAACTGTTTTGTCCGGCTGCGGGTAAAACTGCGGTGATGCCGCCGCGGCAATATTCTTTATTGACATATTGCCGATCATGTCCTATGAAATGCTCATATCGTCGGAACAATAATTATCGTTATTTTTCAGGAGGTTCTTATGAAAAAATGCATCATAATTATTTCTCTATTCTCAGCAGTTGCCGCAGGCATCACACCGGTGTTTGCCCAGAACGTTTCTCAGTCAACGATCGATCAGGCTCTCAAAACAAAGGCTGCTCTCGCAACCCTGACCCAGACCAAGGCCAATATTTATTCCAAGGACATCCTGGATGAAGCGCGAACGAACATCACCAAGGCTCAGGAACGAATAGACACTAAAAAAGAAAAGGCCGCTCTGGAATCATTGGAAATGGCCCAGACACTCATGAATTACGCCAAGGTAAAATCCGAAGAGCGTGAAGCAGCCGAAAAAACCGCCGTGACCAGGGCAAAACTTGAGAAATTGCAGAAGAATCTCGATGACATTCTGTCCGGCAAGGAGGGCGCGCAATGAAAAAAACCATTATTGTTTTAACCATGTTATTGATGATCTTGCCGATCAATGGCCATGTTTTCGCCCAAAGCGATGATCTTAATTTCATCATGCAAAAAGCAAAATCATCCGTAGAGAAAATCCTCTCCCGCAGTCATGAAACAAAGCCTTTTACGGCGGATGTGGAGAGCGCGCAAAACTATCTGAAGAAAGCAGAAGCGGAATTAAAAGCAAAAACCAACTGGCGCGGCAAAGTTGAGGAAGCTGCCATTCCTACCGTCAAGCATTACGCGAATATGGCGGAGGTTATGTGCCAGGTTGTGCTGTCCCGGCTGGAAAAAGTAAACCAGGAACAGGAAAATTCACGTCTGGAGAAACTTATTCCGGAAACGGAAGCGAAGATAAAAATATTTGACGCTAAAAACAAAGAAATCAAGTTATTAAAAGATGAACTCGCCAAACCCCGGGGAGATATGAAAAATATTTCCAGTGAATTATCCGCCCTGAAACTCGAAAAAATCAGCATCGCGAAGGAAGTTTCATCGCTGAAAGCCGACAACGCCAATTTAACCGGCCAGGTGGCGGCATTAAACGGCGTGGTGACTTCTTTGAGAAATGACGTTGTTGATAAGACAAAGACCATCGAAGACCTGAAGACGCTGCAAAGCCAAAAGGGAGAGGATGCCGTAAAAATCCAGAATAAAGTAAGAGAATTGAATAAAGTTTCTTCTTTCTGGCAGGCGGTGAGCAAAATGGATGCCCTGTCCAAGATGACGGCCACAGGCATGACGCTGATCATTCCCAGACACGACCTGATCAAGACGCCGGCCATGAAATTGGCGCCCGGATCCGGAATAATCATCGACAGCATTGCCGATCTGATAAAGAGATATCCCGATGTGAAAGCTCAATTAAAAGTTTATGGTTTTGGAAAACCGGATAAAACAGAAAACACCAAAGCGACGGAGAATATGGCCGGAATGCTGAAGGAGGCTTTTGTCAAAGCAGGTGTCGCCACGGCAGGCATCAGTGCTTCCGGAGCCGGAACCGCCGAGCCGCTGTATTCAAAAAGCGCCGTTGAAGAAAACAAGAGAGTGGAAATTACCTTTTCGGATATTTTGTCCAGATAACAGTCCGGACGGCCGGGAAAATAACAATATCAACCGGCCGGGACAGCGACAAAGGTCTGCCGTCAGCTTATGAACGGCAGACCTTTTTTTATTGCGGCAATAACCATCCGGTCAATCTTGGACAAAGGCAGTTTCCTTATATCCGCAGGTGCTGCCCATCGCCACCCCCCGCAGCCAAGTGCTTCAGGTTCGCCTTTCAATAAAACAGCTTCGTAGGCATGCAGCGTCAGACGGAAATGGGTGTAAACATGATCCACGCAAGCTACCTCCTTCCCCACACGGACGGTAACGCCCAGCTCCTTTTTTACACTATGACGCAAACTGTTCTCCATTTTTTTGCCCGTCTCCACCAAACCCCCGGGCAATTTCCATAAGGACGCGAGTAATCCGGTGGCAGGCCGCTGCACCAGCAGCAGTTTGTCTTCCTGATTGCGGACAACGGCGGCTGACGCGAGCCTGCGGGGAATGGCGGGAGCCTTTCGCGTGACCGGCAGAATGTTTTGTAAATCGAGAAGGCGCGCGCGGCAAATGGACTTTACGGGACAACCCGGACAATCGGGATTTTTCGCCCTGCAAATCGTTGCGCCGAGATCCATCAGCGCCTGATTAAAATCGCCGGGGCGTTCAGCGGGGACCAGCTGGGCAGCCAACTCCCTCAACTTCATTTGTTCCCGGGGTTCGTCTACCGGCTGGCGGATGGCCAGCACACGGCTGAGAATCCTGCGCACATTGCCGTCCACAGCGGGAAGCGCCTGCCCGCAGGCGATGCTTAAAATCGCGCCGGCGGAATACTCGCCGATGCCGGGAAGCGTTTTGATTGCGTCGGGTGTGTCGGGAATCCGGCCGTCAAACCGGTCGACAATCATTCGTGCGGCGGCATGAATATTCCTGGCCCGTGAATAATACCCCAGGTTCTCCCAAACCTTGAGGACATCCTGCAGGGAAGCGCGGGCCAGCGTATCAACATCCGGAAACACTTTCAAAAAACGATGATAGTAGGGAATGACCGTATCCACTTGAGTCTGCTGCAGCATGATTTCCGAAATCCAGATACGGTAAGGATCGCTTGTTTCCCGCCAGGGAAGCGGACGCTGATGGCTTTTGTACCAGGCAAGCAATTTACGACTCAGAAGATTCTTGATTCTGACGGCATCTTTAATCATGGCTGATGGTATATCTCATTGCCGGGAGTATGGCAATCTCACGGTTTGTGAACAATTTTCCTCTTGACAGATAAACGTTTATAGGACAACCTGAACCCACACTTGAGACATACGAATCGTTGTTTTCCACATCGTTAGATTTTCTGGTTAACTCATCAATAGAAGAAATTAAGGAGAGGAACAAAAAATGAAAAAAGAGGATTGTATTTTATTCAGCGGCGGCGCACAGGGTGCGGAAGCGGAGTTCGGCCAAAACGCCGAGCGCCTGGGCATAGAAGAAGTAAACTTTACTTTCGAAGGGCACACCATTATCCGGCACAGGGGACTGCGCGTGCTGACGCACGAGGAACTGAAAAACGGCGATGTCTCGCTGGAATATATCTCACGCCTGATGAACCGCCGCTACACGGATAACGCGACCTTCCGTAAAATCCTGCAAACCATCTGGTATCAGATCAACAACGGCCAGGAAGTCTTTATTGTCGGCGAAATCCTGCCGGATAACACCGTCAAGGGCGGCACCGGCTGGGGTGCGGAGTTCAGCAAAATCTGCAACAAGCCGCTCTCCGTATTCGATCAGAAGAAAAATGCCTGGTTCACGTGGAATAAGCTCAATTGGGTTGAACACAGGAAAGGCGATGAACCGGTCATCACTCATACCCATTTTGCCGGCGGGGGCACGCGCTTTCTGGAAGAAAACGGCAAAAAAGCAATCCGGGAACTGCTGGAGCGGTCCATCAGCTGATCGGTCAGGCGACAAAAATAATTGCAGCGGCCATAAGGCGGTTGAAGCATCATGCTTCAACCGTTTTTTTTGCCGTCAAACTGTTTTAATCCGTCTTGACAGGGCTTGCTGGTTTTGCTAGCGCTGATAATATCAAATATCTTATGATAAAAGGAGGGGGTATGTCTGATTCGTTGAAATACAGAGATGTATATGAGCAGTCTATCAACCGGCCCGACGTTTTCTGGGGGAGAGCAGGAGAAGCCATCCAGTGGACGAAGCCCTGGGATAAAGTTCTGGACGACAGCCGCAAACCTTTCTACCGGTGGTTTGTGGGCGGCGAACTCAATACCTGTTATAATGCTCTGGATTACCAGGTGGAATCAGGCCGGAAAGATCAGACCGCCGTTATATACGACAGTCCCGTCACCGGCACCGTTAAAAAGATCACCTACGGAGAACTCCTCAGCCTGGTCTCCCGATTTGCGGGCGCTCTGACCGGATTAGGCGTCACGAAAGGCGACACGGTTATTATCTATATGCCGATGATTCCGGAAGCCGTGGTGGCGATGCTGGCGTGCGCGCGCATCGGCGCCGTACACTCCGTGGTTTTCGGCGGATTTGCCCCCAACGAGCTGGCCATCCGCATAGACGACGCCCAACCCAAAGTGATGATATCCGCCTCCTGCGGCATCGAAGGAAAAAAGACTCTGGCCTACAAACCGCTTTTGGATGAAGCGATTAAGATTGCCGCCCACAAACCGGAGAAATGCATCATCTACCAGCGCCCGCAGGTGCAGGCTGAGTTGACGCCCGGCCGCGACCTGGACTGGACGGCGTTGATGGAAGACGCCAGGGCCGTTCCCTGCGTGCCGGTTCTGGCGACTGATCCGCTTTACATTCTTTACACCTCGGGAACCACCGGCAAACCCAAAGGCGTCCTGCGCGACAACGGCGGCCATGCCGTGGCCCTGAAATGGTCGATGAAACACATCTATGACATCCGTCCCGGTGAAGTCTTCTGGGCGGCATCCGACGTCGGCTGGGTGGTCGGACATTCTTACATTGTTTACGCGCCATTGCTTTACGGCTGCACCACCATTCTCTATGAAGGCAAACCGGTGGGGACACCCGATCCCGGCGCCTTCTGGCGGGTCATTTCCCAGCACGGCGTATCCGTTCTGTTTACGGCTCCTACCGCCTTCCGGGCCATCAAGAAGGAAGACCCCAACGGGGATTACCTGAAGAAATACAACATTGCCTGTTTAAGATATCTGTTTCTGGCCGGTGAACGCCTTGATCCCGACACCTATCACTGGGCCGGCGACATGCTGAAAATCCCGGTAGTCGATCACTGGTGGCAGACGGAAACCGGCTGGCCGATAGCGGCCAACTGCATGGGCATCGAACCATTTCCGATCAAAGCCGGATCTCCCACCAAGCCGGTTCCCGGCTATAACGTTCAGATTCTGGACATGGACGGCAATGTCCTACCCGACGGAGAGGAAGGCGCCGTGGTGATTAAACTGCCTCTGCCCCCCGGCTGTCTGCCGACCCTCTGGAAAGACGACAAGCGGTATCTGGAATATGTAACCGAAAGACCCGGCTACTATGTTACCGGCGACGGGGGCCGCTTTGATACCGACGGGTATGTCTACATCATGGGGCGGATCGACGATGTCATTAACGTGGCCGGTCACAGGCTTTCCACCGGATCGATGGAAGAAATCGTTTCCAGGCACCAGGACGTCGCGGAATGCGCCGTTCTGGGCGCGGACGATCAACTCAAAGGCCAGGTGCCGGTGGGTTTTGTGGTATTGAAAGCCGGCGTGGACAGAAAGCCCGAGGAGATCATCAAAGAACTGGTGCAGATGGTGCGCAATGAACTGGGGGCGCTGGCCTGCTTCAAGGAAGCCGCCGTCGTGAAGGCTCTCCCCAAGACCCGTTCGGGGAAGATCCTGCGCAGCACGATGCGCAAAATCGTGGACGGCAAGGATTATGTCGTCCCCTCCACGATCGATGATCCGGCTGTTCTGCCGGCCATCGCGGAATCGGCCAGAACAATCGGTTACGGAAAAAAGTAAAACAGGCTGTCAGGCTGCATGCTAACGTAAGAAAGCCGGCCGGATAAATATCCGGCCGGCTTTCTTTTGCTTTGTTGCGAAGCCGCCTTTATTTGATCAGCTTGGCCAGACGGGTCCAGCGGACATTTTTTTCTTCCGCATTCCATGACCAGTAAAGAATAAATGCCTTGCCCTGAACGTCCTTCAAATCGACAAAGCCCCAGAAACGGCTGTCCAGGCTATGATCGCGATTATCCCCCATGACAAAAAGAGAATTGGGGGGAACGACCACCGGACCGAAATTATCGCGCGGCTGCACGTCGGCCGGATAAATGTTATCATCATCATAAACGCCGAAAGGATCCGCGTACGCCTGATTGTTGATAAAGAGTTTTTTATTCTTCATTTCAATTTTATCGCCGGCAGTGCCGATCACGCGCTTGATAAAATCTTTGGATCGGTCCTGAGGAAATATAAAAACGATCACATCTTCTTTTTTCGGGTCGGTAATCGGAATGATCGTTTTTCTGAAAAACGGGATTTTCACACCGTAGATAAATTTATTAACGAAAAGATGGTCGCCGATCAGCAACGTCGGAATCATGGAGCCGGACGGTATTTTAAACGCCTGGACCACAAAAGAAATGATAAAGGCGGCGATCAGGATCGCCGTCAGGATCGCTTCAATATATTCTCTGATTTTTGATTTTTCTTTTACCGGTAATGCTTCTTGTTCTTTCATCATGCGATAATCCCTTTTAATTAGTGAAGTAGCGAGACCCTTCTCAATCTTTCATGCGATAACTGAAAGAAGCAATAATGTGCAGACGCGACAGTTCATAATGCCCCGGCAACGGCTGGAAAGGCGCGGCCGCCCGGATAACGTCCAGCGTGCTGGCATCAAGCGTCACAAAACCGGAAGATGTCATCAGCATAGCCCGGGCCAAAGCGCCGTTCGCGTCAACCGATATTCTGACCACCACCACCCCTTCTTCATTCTTTTTATACGCGGCAACCGGATACGTCCAGAGACGCAGGATCTTTCTTTTCACTCCCGCTAAATAAGCCGCATATTTGACGTCGGAAGAACCGATATCCACCGTGTCTTCCCGTCCGCTTTCCGGCAGTGGTTTTCCGTTTTCAACGCGTCCGGGTAATTTATCCCGCACCGGCTCCTGCTCACTTTTCGGTTCGACAGCCGGAGGGTCTGTGATTTGTATCGTGAAGAGTTCCGCGGCTTTCACATTATCACGCAAATCCACCATACTGCTGGCCGTAATCAACGCGGCATGCCCGATAATGGATATAATAACCGGCACCAGGAAAATTTTTTTTGAATCCATCGTTATCTCGCTTGGTGATAATCATATACGGCATTTGCCTCAAAATCAACAATATGATAACGAAAAGGCCATAAAGAAGAAAAAGAAGAGGCACCGGATGCTGACGGATATCAATTTCATGAATATGGCGCTTGACGAGGCAAGAAAAGCGTTCGATCAGGACGAGGTGCCGGTCGGCGCGGTGCTGGTGCAGGATGGTCACGTCCTGGCGCAGTCGCATAACGCTCCTGTTGCCGGCAACGATGCCTCGGCACACGCTGAAATGCTGGCGATCCGGAAGGCCTGCGCTATCGCCGGTAATTACCGACTGAACGGCGCAGAGTTGTTTGTGACACTCGAACCCTGCATCATGTGCGCCGGCGCGATTCTTCAGGCCAGACTGGCGCGTGTGGTTTTCGGCGCCCGGGACCCGAAGGCCGGCGCTGTCTGTTCCCTCTACCATATTTTAACTGATAACCGCCTGAATCATCAGGTGGATGTGACGGAGGGAATCCTGCGGGAAGAATGCGGGGAAATTTTGAGTAGATTTTTTAGGGAAAAGAGGATAAGAGCCGAGTCGGCAATTAAATAAGCGCGGAGAGATGTCTGAGTGGCCGAAGGAGCACGACTGGAAATCGTGTGTATGCCCACAAAGGTGTACCGCGGGTTCGAATCCCGCTCTCTCCGCCAGATATTAACGATAGGGGCGTTGAATGCCAACGTCCCTATCGAAAAATGATCATGAGATAATCGGAGAGTTACCGAAGTGGTCGTAACGGGATCGACTCGAAATCGATTTGGGGGTCACAAGCTCCCACGGGGGTTCGAATCCCCCACTCTCCGCCATTAATTACAGCAGGTTAAATCTCACCCTTTTCATTCAGACATGTGTCCTTAAAATTTGGGTTGATTCCTGTCGATTTATCCATTAAGAGTCTGGATCAGGCAGAAATATGGCCGGGTCCCGTACAACGAAGGCTTGTGAACCCCGTCAGGTCCGGAAGGAAGCAGCGGCAGCAAATACCATCGTGTGTTGCGGTAAACCCGGTCACCTGTTTAATTTTAGCGAAACTCCAATTCCGAAAGCAAAGCGCATAACGTGATGCCTTAAGGGCACACAAGGTTACAAGTGGAATCGGTCAGTTGAACCATCCCGCAAAGCAGGAGTTATCCGGTACAGGAAACCCACAAAACGAGGTTCATTTGGAATACCTGGTTTTAGCACGAAAATTCAGACCGCAAACCTTTGACGACGTCGCAGGTCAGGAACCTGTGGTCCGGACCTTAAGTAACGCCATCGGACAAGGCCGGATCGGACACGCCTTTCTCTTTGCAGGCCCCCGGGGTGTCGGTAAAACATCCGTGGCCAGGATCCTGGCCAAATCGCTCAACTGCGAAAAAGGCCCGACCGCCACACCCTGCAACAAATGCCCAAACTGCATTGAAATCACGGATGGAAACGCCATGGATGTGCGCGAGATCGACGGCGCCTCCAACCGCGGCATCGACGAAATCCGGGAGCTCAGGGAGAATGTCAAATTCGCCCCGGCCGCATCCAAGTATAAAATCTATATCATCGATGAAGTCCACATGCTGACGCGGGAAGCGTTCAACGCGCTTTTAAAAACGCTCGAAGAGCCCCCCGGACATGTGATCTTTATTTTTGCCACGACTGAAAACAACAAAGTTCCGGCAACGATCCTGTCGCGCTGCCAGTGTTATGATTTCCGCCGCATTTCGCAAAGCGAAATTGCAGCCAATTTAGGCAAGGTGGCCGCCGCGGAAGGCATTGCGATCAGCCCCACGGCCCTTTCCTGGGTTGCCGAAGCGGGCGACGGCAGCATGCGCGACGCTCAGAGCATTTTCGACCAGGTCATTTCCTATGCCGGCCTGACCATTTCCGATGAGGACGTAGAAGACATTCTGGGACTGGCCGACCGCAAGTATCTTTACCGCCTCTCCGAAACCGTCCTGGCCCATAACGCCGGCAGCTGCCTGACGATCCTGGCCGAAGCCTATCTGGCAGGCATCGATATGAAGCACTTCTACTCCATGCTCTTGAAACATTTTCGTAATTTGCTTCTGGTCAAAATCGCCGCGGACAACAGTTCTTCTTTTGATATCGCACCGGAACAGGTGGCAAAACTCAAACATCAGACGCAAAATGTTTCCCGCGAAACATTGCAGCGTTATCTGGACATTCTGCTTAATGAAGCCGACAGCCTGCGCCGGAGCCAGGAAGTGCGGATGAAAATTGAAACCGTCCTGGTGAGAATGGCTTATCTGGAACCGGTCCTGCCGGTAGGTGAAATCATGGCGACGCTCGAAGCGCTGGAGCAAAAGCTTCAGAACGGTCCGCCGCACGCGAATGAAGGTTACGCCGAACAGGGCATGACCAAACAGACCCATTCGCCTTCGCCGACGGGAAGCGGTCAGCCATCGTCTTCCATGCCCCGGCAGGAAACGGCTTCCGTCCAAACGGAGCCCCGCCCAACCGCCAAACCTGCGCCAGGCGATGATTTGAAAAATTTCATTAAAAGTGAAAATCCGCCGCTGGGGGCGAAAATTGACACGGCGGAAGTTCTCGGACTGGAAGACGGTTGTCTAACGCTGGGTGTTCCCGGCAATTGCCTTTTTCTCGACGACATCACCAGATCGCCGCAAAAAGAAGAACTGGAGAGGATCGCGGGGATTTACTATTCACAAAAGGTTGCCCTGAAGATTCAAACCATTGAAACGCCAAAAACAAACGGCAATAATGTCAGCACACGCGGCGCCAAAGCAAACAACTTAAACGACATCAAGCGTGAAGCCATGAACTCGCCGATTTTCCAGAAAGTGCTGGCCCAGTTTGAAGGCGCGGAACTGATCGACATTAAACCAATTACTGAAAAAAAGATGGGGGGATAGCAAAGTGCATAACATCAATAACATCATGAAACAGGCCAAAAAGATGCAGGAAAAAATTGGCAAACTCCAGCAGGAACTGGAGAATAAAACCATCGAAGCGCAGGCAGGCGGCGGCATGGTTCGCGTTGTCGTCAACGGCAAGTTTGAAATTGTGTCGCTCAAAATTGAAAAAGAAGTCGTCAATCCTGAAGACATTGAAATGCTGCAGGACCTGATCGCGGCGGCGGTAAACGAAGGCATCCGCAAGTCGCAGGAAATGGCTTCCTCGGAAATGTCCAAGATCACGGGCGGGCTGGGAATTCCCGGGATGGGCATGTAAGGCGCCTCATGAAATCTTACGCACAACCTATTAAACGCCTGATTGAGGAACTGGCCAAACTTCCGGGAATCGGCGAAAAGACGGCGGCCAGGCTCGCTAACTATATTTTGCGCGCCACCCCCGATGACGTGGAAAAACTGGCGGAAAGCCTGGTCGAAGTAAAACGGAAAATCCGGCTCTGCCGGATCTGCCTCAATCCGACGGAAGAAGACATCTGCCATATCTGTAATAATCCGGCGCGCGATCAACACGTGATCTGCGTAGTAGAAGAACCGGACGCACTGGCGGCCATTGAAGAAAGCGGTTTTTTCCATGGAATGTATCACGTCTTACACGGCGCGCTGGCGCCGCTCGACGGCATCGGACCGGAAAATCTGCGCCTGGGTGAGCTGTCCAAACGAATCAGCGAAGGCCGGATAACGGAATTGATCCTGGCCACGAATCCCAATGTGCATGGCGAAGCCACGGCGCTGCTGATTACCCGGATGTTCAAAGATTCCAATATTCAGATCACACGCATCGCCATGGGGGTGCCCATGGGAGGCGATTTAAAATATGTGGACAAGATGACCATTTCGAAGTCTTTGGAATTCCGTCGCGGCATGTAGCATGGCGCCTGAAAACAGCCCCTGGCATACGCCGGGCTGCGCATATGCGGACTGTACATCGGGCGCATGCCGGATGCGCTTTCGGGCGCCTTGCCTCTGACTGTTTTGAGGCGGCATGTGGATAGTGGAAAAAAATAACTCATGGAAAATAAAAAAAGAAATACTTTACGGCGGATCACTGCCAGGCGGGTCACGGCAACCGTCAAGAACCTGTTTATAAAGGCTAATACCGAGCTGGGAGCGGATGTGGTTTCCGCTTTGCAAAGTGCGCATGCCCGTGAAGAATCGCCCATTGGCAGACAGGTGCTCACAAAAATTCTTCAGAATGCCGATATTGCCTGCCGCGACGCTATGCCGATCTGCCAGGATACGGGACTGGCGGTATTGTTTGTTGAAATAGGACAGGATATCCGTATTGTCGGCGGCGACTTGCGGGAGGCCATTCACGAAGGCGTACGCCAGGCTTACGAAGAAGGCTTTCTGCGCAAGTCCGTATGCGATCCTTTTACCAGGAAAAACACAGGGGATAATACACCCGCCGTTATCCATCTGGACATGGTGCCCGGCAATCAATTAAAAATTATCGCCATGCCTAAGGGCGGCGGCAGTGAAAACATGAGCGCGGCCAAGATGCTGACCCCTTCCGCGGGAATCGACGGCATTAAAAAATTTGTTATGGAAACCGTGGAGAAAGCCTCGGCCAATCCCTGTCCGCCGATTATCGTGGGCATCGGCATCGGCGGATCGCTCGAGCAGGCCTGTATTCTCGCCAAAAAAGCCCTCTTGAGACCGGTAGGCAAAAAGAATGAATCGGATGAACGCCTGAAACAAATGGAAAGCGAGCTTTACGAAAAAATAAATGCCCTGGGAATCGGTCCCGCCGGCCTGGGAGGCAGAGTCACCACCCTGGCCGTCCAGGCTGAGATGATGCCCTGCCATATTGCTTCGCTGCCGGTAGCCGTCAATATCCAGTGCCATGTGGCCAGACACCGGGAAGAAACGATATGACAGAAATGAACGCCCCTCGTGAAAACGCTCCCATCCGTATTCAGACGCCGCTGACCGCCGATATCTGCGCCTCATTGCGGGCGGGCGACATGGTGCTTTTGAGCGGCGAGGTTTACACAGCCAGAGACGCCGCTCACCGCCGTTTGTATGAGGCGCTCACCAAAGGTCTTCCCCTGCCGGTCGATTTATCGACTGCAACCATTTTCTACGCCGCCCCCTCGCCCACGCCGACCGGCAAAATCATCGGTTCGATCGGACCTACCACCAGCTACCGGATGGATGCTTTCACACCGGCGTTGATCAAACACGGGTTGAGAGGAATGATCGGCAAAGGTAACCGTTCGCCGGAAGTCGTGGAAGCAATCAGGCGATACCAAGCGGTGTATTTCGGCGCAATCGGCGGCATCGCCGCACTCGGCGCACAATGCGTGAAAAAAATGGAACTGGTCGCCTATGAAGACCTGGGGCCGGAAGCCATCCGCAAATTGACCGTTGTTGATCTGCCGATAGTGGTCATCAACGATTCCAAAGGCCGCGATCTTTACCAATCCGAACAGAGCAAGTGGCGCATCATATTGTAATATCAATCGAATTATGATACCGAGAAAAGATATTGACTCAAAATACCATCTATATTATGGAAGGCGGTCGTTTTGTGTAAAGTTTATGAAGGAGAAATAGGTAAATGATAGAAGTCAGATGGCATGGCCGGGGCGGTCAGGGAGCGGT
Source organism: Deltaproteobacteria bacterium HGW-Deltaproteobacteria-6 (assembly GCA_002840435.1). NCBI lineage: Bacteria > Deltaproteobacteria > Deltaproteobacteria bacterium HGW-Deltaproteobacteria-6. The sequence goes on along the minus strand of PHAT01000005.1, from coordinate 704,818 downwards.
AACTTCGGTGGAATTGCTTGCAGTTGCGGCAATTGCCGCAGGAAAATATGCTCAGGGATTTCCCAGTTTCGGCCCGGAAAGAAGAGGGGCGCCCGTTGCGGCGTTTACCCGCATTGATGACAAGAAAATTAACGTCCGCTCGGGCATTTATGAGCCCGATGTCGTTCTGGTGCTCGACTCCAGTCTGATCGGTCTGGTCAATGTTACCGACGGATTAAAATCCAGTGGAAAATTAATCGTCAACACACCTAAAACACCTGAAGAGATTCGCAAGGAGCTGAACTTCAACGGCGCGGTCGCCACGGTGGACGGCACCGGCATCGCGCGCAAGGAAATGGGTGTCCCCATTGCCAACACGACCATGATCGGTGCACTCCTCAAAGTCGTCGGCGTCATGGAACTTGACGCGATGAAGGATGCGATTGAACACCGGTTTGGCAGAATCGCCCAGAAGAATCTCAACGCGATGAAACGGGCATACGACGAAATCAAAATAATCAATTAAGAGGTAAGTATGACATTAAAGACATGGCGGGAACTTCCCATCGGCTGTGTTGTGTCCGAGCCGGGTAGCGCCAGCGAGTACCATACGGGAAGCTGGCGGTCGCAACGACCCATTTGGGACAACACGAAATGCATCAAGTGCGGCATCTGTTACGTTTTTTGCCCCGAAGGATGCGTTCAGCAAAGCGAAGACGGTTTTTTTGTGGCAAATATGGATTATTGCAAGGGCTGCGGCATTTGCTCGCATGAGTGCTGGCCCCGCGCAATCAAGATGATAGAGGAGGGATAACATGGGCAAACGCATAGGTATGGAAGTGGCAGTTGCCGTTGCGGAAGCCGTCGGACTTTGCAATATCGACATGGCAGCCGTTTATCCCATTACACCCCAGTCACACATCGCGGAACATCTGTCCGACCTCGTCGCAGACGGCAAAATCGATGCGGAATTCGTGACGGTTGAATCCGAACACTCGGCCATGAGCGCGGTGATTGGCGCATCCGGCACGGGAGCCCGTTCCTACACGGCTACCAGTTCGCAGGGACTGATGTATATGCATGAATTGCTGCCTATCGCTTCGGCAATGCGTCTGCCGATCACCATGGCGATAGCCAACCGGGCGGTCTCCGGCCCCCTGAATATTTTAAACGATCATTCCGACATTATGCCGCAGCGCGATTCCGGCTGGATCTCCATTTTTGTGGAAAACGGACAGGAATCCATTGATATGTCCATCATTGCCTTCAAAATCGCCGAGCACAAAGACGTCATGTTGCCGGTCAATATTAATATTGATGGTTTTCAGTTAACGCACATGGTGGAACCTTTTGAAATGCCGACACAGGAAGAAGTAAATCAATTCCTGCCCCCGTTTGTTCCCCACGCAACGCTTCATCCCGCAAAGCCGGCAACGATGGGCGCCTTCGCCATGTCCGATTATTTTACGGAAATCATGAAGGCCAAGGACGAAGCCATCAAGAACTCCAAAAAAGTCATTCTGGAAGTCTGGGACGAGTGGGGAAGATTGTTCGGCCGCAACTACAAGCCGGTCGAAACTTACAAGGCGGATGACGCGGACACCCTGCTTCTGACCATGGGCTCGATGGGTGAAACCGCTCAAATGGCCATCGATGAACTGCGCGCCAAAGGCGTTAAGGCGGGTCTGGTCAAGCTGAGACTCTGGAGACCCTTCCCGTTTGACGAGCTTAAGGCAGTCGTTAAAAACGTCAAGAAATTGATTGTGACCGACCGCGCCGTATCGTTCGGCGGTCCCGGCGGACCTGTTTTTTCAGAAATTAAATCCGCTCTTTTTGCCGAAACTCAACGGCCTTTGATTTACAATTACATTTACGGACTGGGCGGCCGCGACGTTACCGTGCACGATTTCACCGGAATGTTTGAAAAAGTTCTGGCGGACACGGGAAACCAGGCTGCTGACACCTATGAATTCTGGGGGGTAAGAGAATAATGAATATTATTGAAAATTTTGAATTATTTGCCCCGCGGCTGATTAATAAGCAGGAATTACTATCATCCGGCCACCGGGCCTGCTCCGGTTGCGCTGAAGTGCTGGCCGTTCGGCTGATGGCCAAGGCGCTGGGTGAAAACACGGTCATTGCTTCCGCGACCGGTTGTATGGAAATCGTCTCCAGCATGTTTCCCACGACGGCATGGCAAGTTCCCTGGATTCACGTGGCCTTCGAAAACGCAGCGTCTGTCGCTTCCGGCATTGAAGCGGGCCTCAAAGCGCTGCGCAAAAAAGGCAAAATTGACGACCGCTATGTCAAAGTTGTCGGCATGGGCGGCGACGGCGCCACGATGGACATCGGATTTCAGGCGCTTTCCGGCGCCATGGAACGCGGCCATGATATGATTTACGTCTGCTTCGACAATGAAGCTTATATGAACACGGGCATTCAGCGCTCCAGCGCTACGCCGATGGGCGCATCCACCACGACCGCTCCGGCGGGCAAAGTAAGCATGGGGCAGAAAACCTGGAAAAAGAACATGCCGGAAATCATGGTCGCACATAACATTCCTTATGTCGCCACCGTCTGTCCCAGCTATCCTCTGGATTTTATCCGCAAGATGGAAAAAGCCAAAAGCATTAAGGGGCCTTCTTATATTCACTGCTTCTCAGTTTGTCCGACCGGCTGGCGCAGCCCGTCACAAACGGCGGTATCCATGGGACGCCTGGCCGTGGAAACGGGTGTTTTCCCGCTGTTTGAAGTGGAAAACGGCCACTATCGCATGTCTCCGGACATGCCGAAAAAACTTAAACCGATCAAAGATTATTTCAAGCCTCAGGGCCGTTTCCGTCACCTGACCGCGGATGAAATCGATATGATCCAGGAAAAAATAACGGTTGAGTTTAAGAAACTTGTAGAAAAAGCAAAATTTCTCTAAACAGGCAATGCATAATGAATAACGGGGCTTTACCCCCCAAAGAATACCGAGGTGAAAAAAGCATGACAAACGTCAGTGAAATTAAGCAAAAAACAAAGCAAATCATCAAAAAGCACAAAAGCAACAAAAGCGCGCTGATTGCCGTTTTGCAGGATATTCAGGAAGCCTTCAATTACCTTCCGAAAGAAGCCTTGAAAACAGCGGCCAGCGTGATGAATGTGCCGATGAGCCGGGTGTATGAAGCGGCCACGTTTTACACCGCCTTCAGTTTGAAGCCGCGCGGAAAACATGTGGTCAAAATCTGCAAGGGAACGGCCTGCCATGTCCGCGGTGCATCCGCCCTGCAGGACAAGTTTGAACGCACGCTATGCATCAAGCCCGGTGAAACGACGCCCGATGGAAAGTTCTCACTCGAAACCGTCAACTGCGTGGGCGCCTGCGCGCTGGGACCCGTCGTCGTCATCAATACCGACTACCACGGCCAGGTAACAATGAACAAGGTTGATAAAATCATTAAAAAAATTAACGAAGAGGGGGCACAGCAATGAACGAAAAACCGGATACCCAAGCCCTCCAGATTTACGATAATTTGGCAAAATATTACGGCCCGAAGAAAAAGTTTGTCACCATTTGCGCCGGCACCGGCTGTCGTGCTTCCGGCAGTCTCAAGGTCAAAGAGGCCCTCGAGGCCGAATTAAAAAAACAAAAAATGGACGTGGATGTTCTGATGAACGTGGATGTCCTCGCTACCGGCTGTCTGGGGTTCTGCGAAAAGGGGCCCATGATCGTCATCCATCCCGACAAGTATTTTTATCAGCATGTGAAAGTCGAAGACGTCGCGGAAATCGTCTCCAAAACCCTGGCCAAAGGCGAAGTCATCAGCCGGTTGGTCTACCGCCATCCGGAGACGCAAAAAACCCTGTATCGCGAAGACGACCTGCCCTTCTATAAAAAGCAGAACCGTGTGGTGTTCGGCCAAAACGGTATGCTGGATCCGAGCCGGATCGAGGATTATCTGGCCATCGACGGCTACCAGGCGCTGGGCAAGGCGCTTTCTGAAATGACCCCGGAAGGCGTCATCATGGAAGTGAAAAAGGCCGGACTCAGAGGCCGCGGCGGTGGTGGTTTTCATGCGGCCGTCAAGTGGGAAGGTGTGCGCAGAGCACATGGCGAGCCCAAGTATGTCATCGCCAACGGCGACGAAGGAGACCCCGGCGCGTATATGGACCGCAGTCTCATGGAAGGCAATCCCCACAGCGTCATTGAAGGCATGATCATCGGCGCTTACGCGGTAGGCGCGCACGAAGGCTACATTTACGTGAGAAACGAATATCCGCTAGCGGTGACGCATCTCACGATTGCGATTGAAGCCGCGAGAGAATTGGGCTTCTTAGGGAAAAATATTCTGGGCACGGATTTTTCGTTTGATATTCATATCAACAAAGGCGCAGGAGCATTCGTCTGCGGTGAATCATCCGCTCTGTTTGCTTCGATCGAAGGCCGCGCCGGAGAACCGCGCGCCAAATATGTCCACGCGGTGGAAAAAGGCCTTTATGACAAGCCCACCGTCCTCAACAACGTCGAAACATGGGCCAACGTTCCGCTGATTATCAATAAAGGGGCGGACTGGTACGCTGGGATCGGAACAGAAGGGTCCAAGGGAACGAAAATTTTCTCTCTGGTCGGCAAAATCAACAACACGGGCCTGATTGAAGTCCCCATGGGCACCACGCTCTATGAAATCATCTATGACATGGGCGGCGGTATTACCAACGGCCGCAAGTTCAAGGCCGTGCAAACCGGCGGTCCGTCGGGCGGCTGCATTCCCGAAAGCCTGCTGGACATCCCCGTTGATTTCGACAAACTCTATGAAGTCGGCTCCATGATGGGTTCCGGCGGCATGATCGTCATGGACGACCAATCCTGCATGGTGGACGTCGCCCGTTACTTTCTCGAGTTCCTCAAGGAAGAGTCCTGCGGCAAATGCGTCCCCTGCCGTGAAGGTATTCGCCGGATGAGCGACATCCTGGAAGATATCTGCGCAGGGAAAGGCAGAGAAGGAGATATCGAGCTTCTGGAAACCATGTCGTCCGCGATTGCCGACGGGTCGCTTTGCGCTCTCGGCGGCTCCGCTCCCAACCCGGTTTTGAGCACGATCAAGTATTTCCGCGAGGAATATGAAGCGCACATCAAAGATCACCGCTGTCCGGCGGGTGTCTGCAAAGCGCTCATCACTTACAGCATCAACGCGGAAAAATGCACCGGCTGCGGCGTATGCATCAAGGCCTGCCCTGTGCAGGCCATCACCGGCGAAAAGAAGAAAGCTCACAGTATTGATAACGATAAATGCACCCGTTGCAGCGCCTGTATTCAGAGCTGTAAATTTGATGCAATCAACGTGAAGTAGAGGTAGAAGACATCATGGTAAATATGATTATTGACGGAAAAAATATATCGGCCCGGAAAGGTTCGATGCTTCTGGAAGCCATTCGCGGCGCCGGCATTTCGATCCCCACCCTTTGCGCGCATGAATCCGTGTCCCGATCCGGTGCATGCAGACTTTGCGTGGTCGAAATCAAAAAAGGCAACCGGACCCGAATTGTCACCTCCTGCCTCTACGGCGTGGAGGACGGTTTGATTGTCGACACCAAAAGCCCCCGGGTGCAAAATGTTCGACGCCTGGTCATGGAATTGCTTTTAGCCCGTTGCCCCGAATCCGACGTGCTCCAGAAGATAGCCGGGGAAATGGGCGTGGAACCCCAAGCCCGGTATGCCGCAGATACAGACAAAGGCAAGTGCATTTTGTGCCGCTCCTGCGTGCGCGTCTGTGAAGAAGTGGTAGGCGTGAGCGCCATCGGTTTATTTTCCCGGGGATCTTATAAAGAAGTCGGCACCCCTTATCATGAAAAATCGGATGTCTGTATCGGCTGCGGCGCCTGCGTCTATGTCTGCCCCACCGGCCATATTGAAATGCTCTCGACCGGCGATAAACGCAAAATCTGGGGACGCACCTTCAAAATGCAGACCTGTGAGAAATGCGGCAAATATTTCGCGCCCGTCGATCAGTTGAAATTCATCAGCAAAAAAACCGGCGTGCCTTTCAAGGAACTAACCACCTGCACGGAATGCCGCTAAGAAGCATCTGACCACCAAACAAAAGAAACCCGGCCCTTTGCGGCCGGGTTTTTTTATACCTTTCCGGCCATTGGGAGTCGTTAATATTGCTGTCAAAAAGATCAAAGACAGACCGTATGCCTTTGGCTTTCAATAAAGTAATGGCAAATTCATCAAATAATGGGGTATTATAAACACATGAAACCATCAGCTGCTGAAATCACCATAAACCCCGAAAAAATATCAGCCGCGCCCGTTGTTTCCTTTTCGCATCTTTCCTCATGCTTCGCTTCCGAAGCGATATTGAATGACGATCAAAGCACGATCGGTAACTTTTCAGCCCCGCAGGAAGAAGCACTTTATGAAACGGGTTATTTATTAAAAATCTTTTTGAGATGTTAAGACCAGACCGGCCGTAAGGCACGAACAGATTCTGACCCCCTCTTTTTGCACTCAAGGAGGACAGTTCAAACTGACTTTTGCCGGAAGATGGATTTCTATCGGACAAGCCCCGCATCGTTCCGGAGGCCGCAGACGGATCCCGGAGCGATGCGGTTTTTAATTGCTTTTCAGCTTTGAACTGAACTACATTTTTCCTTCATAAGTTACCGATAAACTGATATCGCCGATCTGTCCGCCGCAGGAATACCCGGCGCCGATCAGAGTTCGCGTTTCAGTTTTTTTGGTCGTCTTATCCATCCATTTACACTCTGTCTCGAGAGTAGGATCATTGAAATTCTTTTTTCGTTTATCAAGAGACATCTGGACAAACGGCTTGCCGTCGGCATCCTTAATACCTAAAATATTCCGGCCAACCAGTGCGGGAACTTTGACGTTGGCCATGGACATGCCGCTTAAAGTGACCGCCGACGGATAAGCATTTTTATAAATTTTAACAGACCCAGAAAATTGTCAAAAGCATCGATGAGATCGCGTTTCAGACCAATCTGCTGGCGCTCAGCGCCTCCGTGGAAGCGGCCCGCGCCGGTGAAGCAGGAACGGGCTTTGCCGTCGTGGCCGACGAAGTGCGGAATCTGGCCATGAGGGCGACGGAATCGGCAAAAGGATCCTCCGATTTGATCGGAGATATTGTTAACAAGGTCAAGAACGGAGAAAGTCTGGTGGGTATTACAAGCACTGCATTCAGTGAGGTCACAGCCAGTGCTAATAAAGTAGTCAATCTGATGAGTGAAATCGCTGTAGCCTCCAAGGAGCAATCCCAGGGCATTGATCAGGTGGGCCGGGCCATTGCCGAGATGAACATCACCACGCAAAAGACCGCCGGCAACGCGGAAAATCTGGCCAGTGTCATGTCCATTTTCAAGACGGAGCAAGATGATGCGGGCGAGGCATTCAAGTTTGCCGCAAAAACAGACAAGACCGGTTCAACCCTAAAAAAACAGACGGTCCTGATCGGTATGGGAAAAAAGGAGTTTTAACGGCAAAGCCGCTGGAAGAAAACATGTTGTGAGATAAACACGCGCACGGAAACCTTGAAAGCAGCACCCATACGGGGGTGCTGCTTTTTTTTTTAAAAACTGGGCTCGCCAGCCGCCGTCTGCGCCTGCTGTCCGGACAGCGTTTAAAAAAGTCTCCGGCTGAACGCGCAGGACCCTGACCATCAGCGCATGCCGGCCCGGATTCACGGACCGCACGGCTTCCCGCAATGTTATTTTTTAAATAAGGACTCCAGCCTGGTTTTTGGGTCAGACGCAACGGACTGGGAATCTTTCTTAACCGTTTGAAAGCGGAAGTAGTCGCAGAAATTCGAGCGGCTCTTATCCAAAACCCGCTCGGCCTGCGCTTCACGGCAGTCATTATAGACGCCGCGCTCATAAAAGGTGCAGTTGAGGCAACTGTGGAGATCTGCTCCGCAGAAGGGACACTGCTCCTGCCGACCGACAAAGAGATCAACGGGAATTTCTTTTTTACAGCTCCGGCAGATCTTCATGACTGCCAAAGTACAGGCAAGATGTATTGCTTGTCAAGCGGCTTTCAGCGGCTCTGCCTGATTCGTGATATGGCCGTGTCATTAAGACGTGAAATTCCGGTCTGGATGTGGTATGCGTCGTAACACATAATACTATTCTTCCGGAGGGTGCTATGGCGGATAAGTCGAAACTCGGCATGGAATTCCCGCTTTATTCGATAAAAGTCGAAAAAAACAAAATCGCTGAATTTGTCGCCGCCATTTCACAGAAGGATGATGTCGATCATATCAGGGATATTTATCGCGATGAAAATGCGGCTCAAAGCGCCGGTTTCGAAAACATTCCCATCCCGCCTACTTTCCCCTCGAGTTTTATATTCTGGACGGGCGGCGGCTTGCTGGGAACAGTCGACGCGCTGGGCGCCGATTTGAACCGGCTCCTGCACAGCGAGGAAGAATACGAATACTTTGCGCCGATCTGTGCGGGCGATGTGATTACCCGCAAAATGAAGGTTGTCGACATGTATGATCGTGGTAAGCCGGGACGAAGAGGCCTGCATATCCAGGTAACGGTTCTGGAAACGGAAATGATCAATCAAAGAGGGGAACTGGTTGTCAGAGCGCGCACGACCTTTATGGAAAGATAGGAATGACGACATGACAATAAATTTTGACGCGATAAAAGTCGGCGATGCCATCCCGGTCTATACGTCCGCGCCCATCACCCGGACGCAACTCGTGCGTTATGCCGGGGCATCCGGCGACTTTAATCCCCTGCACCACGATGACAGCTTTATCAGAGCCATCGGCATGGATACGGTCATTGCCCATGGCATGTTTATTATGGGGATCGCGGGGGAAGCCATCACCTCCTGGATCGACAACAAATATTTAAAAAAATTTTCCGTGCATTTCATGAGCATGACGCTGCCGGTTAATCTGGATGATTTCGAACAGACCAAGGACCGGGCAACCATCACCGTGAGCGGTAAGGTAATCGAAAAGTATGAAGAAAACGGTGAAAAAAGAATCCGCTGCGATATCATTGCTCAGGATGCGCAGGGCAGCCGGAAGCTTACAGGCTCTTTCGTGGCGTCTCTGCCTTAATATTTTTCTCTTCACCCGTCATAGCAGGTGTTTTTATGAAAGCCCGTATATTAGTGATTGATGATGACGCCGTCGCCTGTGAATTTCTCCAGGAAGTTCTGCTGCGCGACGGCTATGACGTTACCGCATTTACCTCCGCCCTTGACGCGCTGAGACAGGATCTGTCAAAATATGATTTACTCATGTCCGATATTCGCATGCCCGGCATGGACGGTCTGCAATTCTTAGGCGAAGTTCAGAAAAAATGGCCGAACCTGCCCGTCATCCTGATGACTGCCTACGGCTCTCTGGAAACCACCATGGAAGCGATCAGTCTGGGTGCTTGGGATTACATCAGCAAACCTTTTTCACCCGAAGACTGCCGCACGCTTGTTAAAAAAGTTCTGGAGGTGCGGGAGTTGCGGGAGCGGCGGTCGAACGGCCCGCTTGCCGCCATCGAAGAGGCGAAGCTGATCGGCTCTTCCGCAACTATGGTTGAGTTTTACAAACAAATTGCCCGGGTCGCCGATTCTCCGGCCAGCGTGCTCATTGAAGGCGAAAGCGGCACGGGGAAGGAACTGACCGCGCGCTCCCTCCATCACATGTCCACGCGCCGCCTGAAGCCTTTTGTGGTTGTGCACTGCGGCGCGATTCCCGACAACCTGCTCGAATCGGAACTCTTCGGCTATGAAAAAGGCTCCTTTACCGGCGCGGATCATCAGCATATGGGCCTGATTGAATCCGCTCAGGGCGGCACCATTTTTCTGGATGAGATCACGGAAATGTCCACGGCGCTGCAAAGCAAGCTCCTGCGGTTTATGCAGGACGGCGAAGTGCGCAGAATCGGCGGACACGACGTGCGCCATGTCGCGGTCCGCGTGGTTGCCGCCGCCAATAAAAATATTGATGAAGAAGTCAATTCAGGCGGTTTTCGCCTGGATCTCCTCTATCGTTTTATCGTACGGCTGCGCATTCCGCCTTTACGGGAACGCCGGGACGATATTCCCCTGCTGATCGAGGCCATGCTGAAGAAATTGGGATACCCCGGTGTGCGTGTTTCGATGGAAGCCCTGGAATTGCTCATGGCCTATGACTGGCCGGGCAATGTGCGCGAACTGGAAAACGTCCTGCAGCAAACCCTGCTGCTTTCGCCTTTTGTAGTCATCCTGCCGGAAAATTTGCCGGACCGTTTCCGGCAAAAGGCGGAACCCAAAAAGAGTCCGGGCCTGCAGGATATGACGCCGCTGGAAGAAGTGCAAAGGGAGCAAATTCTCCAGACCCTGAAAGAAACCTCCTGGAATCAATCCAAGGCCGCCGAGATTCTGGGCATTGACCGCAAAACATTGCGCATGAAAATCCGCCGCTATGGTCTCACGGATGAAAAATAATATTCCCTGTTTTTATTCGCTCACCTGATCAGCCATTCGTAAGTAAAGGATGACGGAAGTTCCGCTGCCCGGCATGCTTTGCATGTCCATCTGGCCGCCGTGCGCCTTAACAATATCACGAACGATGGCCAGCCCCAGACCGCGCATTCCTTCATCTTCATGGGAGCTGAAAAACGGTTCACAGACTTTTTTCAGGTGATCAGCCGCAATCCCCTGCCCGTTATCGGCAATCAGGATTTTAATGGTCTTTGCCGTACGGTCATCTTCGGCGGATATGTTGATTTTGCCGCCGGCGGGCATGGCGTCAATGGAATTCTGGATGATATTCATGAGCGCGGTCTGAATCCGGAAACGATCAACATATAAAGATGCGGTAGACCGGTCAATGTGCACATCAATGGTCACATGACTTTTCTGGATCAGAGGCTCGACCAGCGGCAGTGTGTCGTTCAAAATTTTATGCACGGTCATCAATTCAAAATGAAGTTCCGGAAGGCGCGTGGCTTTGCGCACATTCTGAATGACATTGTCCAGCCTCTGGGTCTGTTCGACAATCAAATTTAACTTATGCGCAACATCCGGCGGCCAGCCTTCCCGCTCCAGCATCAGTTTGGCAAGCCCCGCAATGGAATGAAGCGGTGTTCCTAAATCATGAGCCAGGTTGGCCGTTAATTGCCCCAGGGCGGTTAATTGTTTCAGATCATCAACCTGTTTTTGCAGTTGAACGACGTTGAGCGTTTCTTCGCGGACACGATCCGCCAGATGGCTGGTCAGATCGAGATTTCTGGCCATAACGTTTTGAATTTCGTCGGCCATCTGATTGAAATGATCGGCCAGTTGCCCCCATTCATCCTCCCGGACGATGGGAATGCGTTTCACATACCGCCCTTTCTGAAATTCATCAATCGTTTCGATAATCATTTTAAGCGGCCGTCCGATCATCCAGCCATAGCTGACGGCCAAGAGCAATAGGATGGCCAGCAGCAGCCCGGCGCTGCTGAAGATCAGCAATTGCCGCGCGCGGTTCATAATTTCCGCATTCGCCCGTGAAAACGCAATAATGCCGACGATGATGCGGGAATCCTTGGTTTCTCCGGAAACGGGATAGAGCAGCCCCAGAGAGGGTCCCGAGTCTGTTTCCAGCTTGACATAACGCGATTTTCCTTTGGCGCTGACTTCGGCCACAATATTATCCGGCCATTCATATTGGACACGGCTGGCGCCGGCAACATAATCAACATGGTTGCGGCGCGTATCAAAAATATCGATTCTGGCCAGACGGACGTCCGCCTGAATGTGATCCTTCAGGGCCAAATCAAGAGCGGCGATGCCCTGCCTGGTCGGAAAATGCTGATAAAATGTACTGACGGTATCCGCGACGCCTTCCATTCTTTTCACCTGCTGATCAACCAGAATTCTGTCCAGGGCGGTCAGATGGATAATCCCCCAGATAGCCATGGTAACGGCAAGACCTGCCACCGTCAGCGCCACAAGCCTGAACCGCACGGTTAAATTGCTGTTGTAATCGATAATTTTTGTCAGCAAATTTTTCAACATGGTGGAAAACATATAGCAGAAAGAAATAAAATAAACCACGAGGACTTTGCGCAAATCGGCGTGGTTTCATGGACGCCGCGTGCAAAAAAAAGGGATGAGTTTTCACTCATCCCTTTTCGTGCACAATCATAAGTTATAAAAACTTATTTTGCGGCCGGAGCAGCTTCTTCAGCTTTCTTCTCGTCGGCTTTCTTTTCGGCCTTCTTTGCTTTCTTTGCTTTCTTTGCTTTCTTTGCGGGTTTCTTTGCGTCTGCTTTCTTGTCGGCATCCGGTGCCTTATCGGTTGCTACGGCCTTGTCGGCGGGAGCTGCGGGTGCGGCTGCCTTATCGGCTGCCATAACTGACATAGAAAATGCGAAAACCAATGCAACAACTAACAATACAATACGCTTCATCTTAAAATCCTCCTTGTTAATAGTTTTTAAATAACCCCTCTTTTATTTAGGGACTCCACCTATAGAAAGGCATCGTACGAATTACTTCGCAGCAGATGCTGGTTTCTCTTTTGACTGCTTTATTCCATTTTTGCCGGGATTTTTTGCCCCCAGCTTGGCTACTCTCGATGCCGTCAGTTTCCCGTCTTTAACACTGTAAACGATTTTTACGGAATCATTCACTGCGATATCCTGCACCGGATTCTCCAGCGCTAACTCCATGATTTCCAGGTTGCCTTTAATGCCTCGTTCGATCTTGATGGCCTTGTCGGAAATTTCAACAACCTTTCCCCTGGCATTCATCTTAGCCGTTTTGACGTTAGTCGTTTTCAGTACGGCTCCCTGGTTTGACACTGTTGCGGGCTTGTCGGCGGCCAATGCAAATGCGGCCAAAAGACAAATCACGCCTGCCATGCAAACCAAAGTTTTTTTCATCAACAGCCATCTCCCCATCAGTTCTGTTCATGTGTATAGCAACCAGCATGCCAACTTCGGAATCGGCGGTAACTTACCTATATGCCTGTAATCATGCATGAAACATTATCAGCACCGGTCTTCGCAGTTTCGAAGCGGATGTCATCGGGGAATAACTCCCCAGCAACTAGGGAATAATTCTTCAAGCAGCGCTTTACATCCCCACTGTATGGAAATTTTAATACAAAAAAATTTTGAATTGCTCATGTGAGCTGACGATTCAGCACCAAAGATTTCTTCCTGATTCCCCGTCTGTTCTTTTTTTGCAACTCTTGCAGGGAAGTAAAAAACCTTTTTGCTGAAATGACCCTGCAAATAAATAAGACTTTGCGATGATCGATTTAATGTTGTATAAAAAGAGCCGCTTGAAAACCGGCAACCGGAATTGAAAATAGTTAGAGGGATGAATTATAAATTGAGCATTTCAACTTCCAGTGGCGATGAAATTAAATTTTTGAAGCAGCAAATCGCGGACTTAAAAAAAAGCGAATCGTTCTTCCGCGCCATTACACAGAATTCATCAGACATTATCATCATTGTTAATAAAAAAGCCGTCATTACTTATGTCAATCCCGCCATTGAGCTGCATCTCGGATATAAACCGGAAGAGCTCATCGGGAAAAGCGGTTTCGATTACATTATCCCGGCCGATATTCCCCGGGCAATTCTGGATTTCGGCAAATCCGTCCTGACAAAGGAAATTAAAATCTCCAACGCCTTCAGCATCCGGCACAAAGATGGTTCAACCCGTGTTCTGGAAGGCATCGGCTTCAACCTGCTGCATAACGGTATTGTTAAGGGCTTCGTCATGAATGTCCATGACATTACAAACCGGCGCAAGACGGAAACCGAACTGGATTCCTATCGTCAACACCTTGAAGAACTCGTGGAAGAACGGACGGCGGAGATATCCCTGATTAATGCCCGACTCTCCGATGAACTTGCCGAGCGTAAAGCAGTGGAAAAAGCCCTGAAAGAAAGCGAAGAAAAATACCGTGATTTTATCGAGACCGCCCCGATTGGCGTCGGCAGAATCGATATGTCGGGAAAAGTCCTCTACATCAACAAGCGCATCGAGGAAATGATGGGATGGTCCCGGGAGAAGGTTATCGGCAAAGATGGTTTCGGCCTGGAATCGTTTGATGATGAATCGCGCAGTCGTCTGCTCGAAAGATTCGCGGCCCGGACGGAGGGCGATATCCCCAGACGTTTTGAGCTCCCCATTGCCAGAAAAGACAAATCCCCCGTATGGGCCGAGGTCATCACCACCATTCTAAAAAAAGACGACACACCGGTCGGCGCTCAGATGGTTTTTGTCAACATCACCGAAAGAAAGGAAGCTGAAGAGGCCCTGCGAAAAAGTGAGGACCGTTTCCGGACGCTGATTCAACGGTCGTCGGACGTGATCACCATTCTGGACACAAAAGGACGGATAACATACAACAGTCCGTCCGCCGAAGGCATTTTCGGTTACCCGCTTGAAACCTTTCCCGGCAAATCGTTTCTGAAATTTATCCACCCTGACGATCAGGCCCTGGTTCGAAGCCGGTTCGCCGGTCTGATGGACAAGACTAATCAGGGAGACACAACCGAATTTCGCGGTTTAAGAGGCGACGGAACATGGAGAACTTTTGAAACCCTGGGGAAAAATCTGATTGATTACGACGGAATCAACGGCGTTGTTTTCATTACCCGAGACATCACGGAAAGAAAACAGGCGGAGGAGGAACGCAGGATCCTGTTAGAAAGGCTGCACCGCGTCGAAAAAATTGAATCTCTGGGAACGCTGGCCGGCGGCGTCGCACATGATCTCAATAACGTTCTGGGCGTCTTGGTCGGCTATACGCAGCTGATGCTGACCAAAATAGAGAAAGATAATCCGTTAACGAAATATCTGCACAACATTTTGAAATCCAGCGAAAAAGGAACGGCCATCATTCAGGACATGTTAACCATGGCCAGACGCGGCGTCAACGTATCGACGGAAGTGGTCAATCTCAACAACATTATATCTGATTTTTTGCAAACACCGGAATTCGACCGCATTCAATCCTACCACCCTCATGTTACATTTGACAAGGTGCTTGCCGGTGATCTGCTCAACATGAAGGGAATGCCCGTGCATCTGGGAAAAGCGCTGATGAATCTCATCTCCAACGCCACTGAAGCCATTACCGATAAGGGAGAGGTCACCATCACCACCGGCAACTGTTATCTGGACAAACCTCTTTCCGACGGCACCGAAGTCCGCCGGGGCGACTATGTTGCCCTGACTATCTGTGACAGCGGTCAGGGCATCTCGCCTTCCGATATCGGCCGAATATTCGAACCTTTCTACACCAAAAAAGTGATGGGCAGAAGCGGAACGGGATTGGGTCTGTCTGTCGTCTGGGGGACCATCAAGGATCATGACGGTTACATTGACGTGCAAAGTGAACCGGGCAGGGGAAGCACCTTCACGATTTATTTTCCCGCCACGCATGAGACCATTGACAGCAAGCGTCCGAAAGACATGTCTCCGGATACTTATATGGGACGCGGCGAATCGGTCCTGGTCATCGACGACATCCACGACCAGAGAGAAGTGGCCACAAGCATGCTGTCCAAACTGGGTTACCAGGTCAAAGCCATGGCCAGCGGCGAAGATGCAGTTGATTACATGAATCATCAGAGCACCGATGTTCTGGTTCTGGACATGCTGATGGAACCGGGAATTGACGGTCTGGAAACCTACAAGCGCATTCTGAAAAAGCACCCGGGACAAAAGGCCATCATCGTCAGCGGATTTTCAGAAACAGCCCGCGTCAAGCAGGCCATGAAACTCGGCGCCGGCGCTTATGTCCAAAAACCCTACCTGCTTGAAAACATCGGCATGGCGCTTCGCAAAGTCCTGTCGGAATCGTCACAACAAATTCCCTAGCGGATGATTCTCTGCACTGTTACCGGAGCAGCCCTGTCATGCAACCGACGCCTGATGGACAGAGGCCGTCATTGAAAACTTTTCTTTCCGGGACATGGTCATGCCGGCTCATCAAACCGGCATTTCAGGGTTAAGACCCCATCCTCATAGGACGTGCGAATCTGATACGGCAGCTTCTTAAACAGACCGAGCATGGAAAAATTTTCCTTGAGAACCAGGGCGTCAAGACCCGTCAGGCCGTTCGCCAAAGCGGCGTCCACAACTTTTTGCTGAAGCTTTACGGCAATCCCCTTTCCTTTCCAGTCATTGGCTACGGAGTAGGCAACCTCTCCGGCGCCGCTTCCTTCCAGAAAATACCCGCCGATGCCGATGATTTTTCCGTACCCCTCTTCGCCCAGATAGGCGACGATAGAGCAATTCCGGATGTAATCGACAATAAACATGTCTTTGACTTCATCCCAGTAAAAGTGATGCCGCCTTCCAAAAAAGCGCTTGGCAATGTCCTGTTCATTCATTTCGTAAAAATGCTCCTGAATGAGCCGTTCATCAACGGTTTTGACGGGACGCAGCGTGATCTTCTGACCGGCGACATTCAACACTTCCTCCAGCCAGGCCGGATAGACGCCAAACTGGGATTCATACAACTTGCGTTCCTGGCCGATTAAACCCTCGCGCCTGGCCTGTTCAAACAACTGCTCGCGAAAATCGGGATGGGCGACGCTGATCATGGCCATGGCGCGTTCCTGCACGTTTTTGCCGAACAGGTTGACGGCGCCGTATTCGGTGACCACGTAAGTCACATCGGCCGCCGGGATGGCCACGGTTCCCGCTGCCTGTTCCAGAACGATGTTGCTGGATTGACCGTCGTCGGCAACCGACTGGACAACAACAATGGACTTGCCGGAAGGCGCCATGGCCGCCCCCCGGCTGAAGTCCACCAGGCCTGCCACATCGGCAAAATGGTTCTGTGCAATCCCGTCGGCCGCCACCTGCCCCTTGAGATCGATGGACGTTACACGGTTGATAGCCGTCATCTTATTGTGACGCGCGATCATGGCCGGATTGCTTACATAATCGCACGGCCGGAATTCAATGGCGGGGTTTCCATTCAGAAAATGGTAAAGTTCATCGGAGCCTATGGCGCCGGAAGCAACCATCTTGCCTTCGTTAAATCCCTTTTTCCGGTTTGTGATGATACCGCGGTTGGCCAGTTCCTGCATGGCATCGAGGATCATCAGGGAGTGGACGCCCAGATCGCACTTACCGCCCAGAGCATCCAAAATGAGTTCTGACGTAAAACCTGGACTGATATGGAGGGTCGACCCGTCTTCCACAAGGTTGGACAGCAGCCTGGCTACCCGATCCGCGCTTTTGATTTCAGGCGTGGGGTAAACCGTCAGGAGATCTTCCTGGTGTTCGACAATGTAATCCACCTCATCCACATGAATCATGCCATAGCCCGGAATCACCGGCATATTCGGGTTGACCTGGACGATAACGACGTCGGCCGCATGAGCGGCAGCCAGCGTGATGTCCACGGAAACGCCCAGATTAAGCCACCCGAACGCATCGGGGGGCGCAGTCTGAATCAGGGCATAGTGAATGGGAATATGGCGCTGATGAAACAAGGCAGGCACCGTATAAAGATTCATCGGCGTGAGAAAACGCCGGGAAGCCGTGAGCCCCTTGATCATGCCCGATCCCTGATAGATGGAGCGCACGTGGTAGCAGCGCCCTTTCGTTTCCTCCGCGACCAGCCCCATCAGCGACCCTTCCAGATTAAGAAAGCGGACGACTTCCACATCGGAGAAATGGTCCGTATGGGCAATGAGCGCCCGCACGAGATGCTGCGGCTCGCCGCAGTAAGAACCGATGAAAACCCTCTTGCCGCGTGAGATGGAGTTGATTGCCGTCTGCGCGGAAACAACCTTGTCCTTGTATGTTTTTGCCACGTGTCCCTCCTGAAATTAAATAGAATCCATATTGCCTTCAACTCCTGCGGCGCCGGCTGAAACAATCACCGGAACGGGAAGCAATGTTATGATCGTGTTTGTTCTTTATCCGTTTTCCCCGTCAATATCAACAAAATGCCCGCAAGTGCCAGATAGGCCAGGGCGAGCATGTAGTGAGCGTTTGATGCCATCCGCCAGGGCAGATAAAGTTCTCCGGTGGGCATGACGGAATGAATGACGCCGAAGAGCGTGAGCAGCGAGCAGAGGGCGGCGCATAATGCCGCCAGTTTCGCCCGGTGATCGATCAGGAAGGCGAGCATGCTGCCCCAGAGCAGCCCTGTCAGAATAAATCCGTTGCTGAGCATGGTCAGCGTCTGATGCAGGTGTTGCAGACGCAGCGGCAGTTCGCCGGGTGTCATGTTCATGGCGCCTGTGAACTGTCCGAGAATAATCACCACGAGGCTGGCAATGACCGGCAGAAAGCTCAGGCTCACCGCCGGAGAATGGGATGGAGGCGATTCGGAGTAGGCCTGATGAATGATCTCAAAACCGACAAAAATGAAAATGGGGGCGATAACCGCGCGCGGAATGAGGCTGACAAACAGCGACATCAGCCCGACCATGGAGCCGATACCGATGGCCAGGCCGGTGGCCAGCGTATAACGCCAGGTCGCTCCCATTTTTTTATAGGCGGGATGGCCGATATAAGGCGTCGTCTGCGCCACGCCGCCGAAGAAAGCCGAAATGAGCGACGTCAAAGCCTCGGTCAGCAGGATATCCCTTGTTCGGTACTGGTCGCCCGCCAGGCGGGCGCTTTCCGTGTTATTGATGCCGCCGATGATCGTCAGAATACCGAAGGGAATGGCAATGGGCAGATACTGAATACTCTGCGGCAGGGTTTTGAGAAAATCGACGGAAAACAGCGGCAGGCACAGATGCATCTCCCAGGAGGGCGCCTGATACTCCGGCAGGCAGCCGCTGAAGCCCAGCGCAAAATGAATCACCGTGCCGAAAAGCACCGCTGCCAAAACGCCGTGAATTCGCCCGGGCAGGCGCATTTTGCTGTAGAGCGCGGCAAAGATCAGCCCCATGGCTACCATGCCGGCCACAGCCTCATTGAATATTTCGATGAGCGGCAGAAAGCCGAGCAGCATCAATCCGATGCCGGCGATGGAACCCAAAAGCCCCGCTGTGGGAATATTGCGCTGAATCCATCCGCCGAAAAAAGAGATAATTATTTTAACGACGCCGATCATGAAAAGCGTGGCCATGCCGATGTGCCAGGCAAGCTCAGCGTCACGGGTGACAACGTAGGCAGGCCCCAGGACCGCATAAGCAATGCCGATGGTGGACGGCGTATCCAGACCCAGCGGCATTGCCGTGACATCCGGACGTCCGGTTTTTCTTTTCAACCGGATGGCCAGCCAGGTATAAACAAGATCGCCCATGAAGACGCCGATGGCCGTGCCCGGAATCATGCGCGTCAGGATAATATCCACGGGATAGTTGAAAGTGAAGACCAGGATGGCGTTTAAAAAGATCAGCACGCCGGCATTGTCCAGGAACAGGGCAAGAAAAGCGGTTGTTTCCCCGCCCCATCCGTTCTGTTTTGCGCCGCTCTCCGCTTTCATCATGGCATTGTCCGTTCCTTCAAATACAGGCAAAATGAAAGGCCGTGAAACGATCCCTTATGCCCGGAGCTATAACTGAAACCATCGGGTTTGACAATTCAATTTATTGACAACCTTACAGCCTTTCCTTTACACAGAGCTTAAGTCATGGTGACTGCCTCCGCCGACCATCCGGGAAAATGAAACCCCCATCCGGATAAAAAAATTGGTTGCCTATCGCAGCGCCTGTCGGTATAAAAGACCGGACAATGGAACAGGTTATGGAAAAACGAAATGTGCAGACTTACGTTCAGGGCGTCCTTGACCGGGACCGGCGGATGCTGGCCAAAACGATCACGCTCATTGAAAGCTCTTTGCCCGCCGATCAGGAATTTTCACGGCAAATCCTGGACAGGCTGATGCCTTACACGGGCAGGGCGCTGCGCCTGGGCATTACGGGTCTGCCGGGCGCAGGTAAAAGCACGTTTATCGAAAGCTTCGGAACCATGCTGACCCGGAAAGGATACCGGGTTGCCGTACTGGCGGTTGATCCCAGCTCGCCTAAAACGGGCGGCAGCATCCTGGCGGATAAAACGCGAATGGAAAAACTGGCTGTAAACGAAAAGGCTTTTATCCGGCCTTCCCCGTCCGGCAAAACGCTGGGCGGCGTGGCGCGCAAGACGCGTGAATCCATGCTGGCCTGTGAGGCGGCGGGATTCGACGTGGTCATGATCGAAACCGTCGGCGTCGGTCAATCGGAAGTAACCGTGGTGTCCATGGTGGATTTCTTTCTGGTGCTGATGATTGCCGGAGGCGGCGACGAATTGCAGGGCATCAAAAAAGGCGTTCTGGAGCTGGCCGATGCCGTCGCCGTCAACAAAGCCGACGGCGACAACATTGAACGGGCCGCACTGGCCAGGCGGCAGTATGAAACGGCGTTTCATCTGCTCTCCGCCCCCTATCGCAACTGGACACCGCCGGTCGTCACCTGCAGTTCCGTCACCATGGACGGACTGGATAATATTTTAAATATTATCCTCGACCATCGCAGCAAACTGACTGCAAGCGGCGAACTCCAGAAAAAGAGGAAGGAACAGGCCAGAGAATGGTTGAAGTTTATGGTGCGGGAAGGCGTTCAGGAGTGGTTTTACGAAAGCCCGGCGGCGCGGGTTCTGGCCGACTCAATGGAGGACGTTGAAAAAGAAATCATCACCCCGACTACCGCCGCGGCCCGTGTACTGGATTGCCTGAAGGGGCGGAAGTTTTAAAAAAGCAGCAAGGTTCAGGGTAAAACCTGCTTCACAAGATACGAAATACGAACGACGAGATACGAAATACAAGGAGAACAACATGAACATTTTAAAGGTTGATCATATCGGCATCGCTGTAAAGAATCTGGCGGAAAGCGCCAAATTCTATGAAATGCTGGGCATTAAGTCGACTGGCGTGGAAGAAGTGGCGGAACAAAAAGTAAAGGTATCTTTTTTCCCGGTGGGGGATTCGGAAATCGAGCTTCTGGAATCCACATCACAAGACGGCCCCATTGCCAAATATATTGAAAAAAACGGCGAAGGCATTCAGCACATGGCGTTGCGCGTGGACAACATCGAGGCGGCGCTTGCCGAACTCAAGGCCCGGGGCGTCCGCCTGATTGATGAAAAGCCACGCTACGGCGCAGGCGGCGCGAGAATCGCTTTTGTGCATCCCAAATCCACGGGCGGCATCCTGCTGGAACTGAGTGAAAGAAAATAAGGACCGGCCTGAGGTCTTTAATGATTACAGGCCTCAGGCAAAAGCGGAGAAAGCAACTCCGCCCCCGCCGCGAAAAAGGCCGCAATCAACCCCTTACAATAAGCACGGGAAGACATTTATCATGGTGGAGAACACCATAGGAAACGCTGCCAAGGACTGTGGCCGACAGGGCGCTTCTGCCGCGGGAACCCATGACAATGAGATTGGCCTTGGACTTTCTGGCTTCATTTATGATCTCCTCCACCGGATATCCCATCCTGATGGACACCTTCGCTGCGACGCCGTTTTTATCACATAATTTTTTTATTTCTCGGGCATAGCCTCCGGCCACCTCATTCAGATAATCTTCAGTTGTATCCGTGAGCTGCCTTGACGTCTTCGAAGCCGGAGCTTCCAGGGCCATGAACAGACGCTTGTCGATCACGATCAGAATAATAATGGAGGCATGCAGTTGTTTGGCAAGATCGACGGCATACACAGCGGCTTTCTGAGACGGTTTGGATCCGTCCGACGGCACAAGAATTGTTGAAATCATATACCCTCCTTTAATCATCAGATATCCGGTCAATGAAGCGGCTGCGCCGGTTCACTCATTTCAGCAAGTTTAACAAAGTATAGAATTGCCGGGCTTGCCTGTCCATTGCAGATTGACCGTAAGATTATTTGCCTGCTCCTGTTACAACAAGGCCCGGTGCGGAAAACGGCAATGATCCTTCCATCAAGCGTGCGTCCCGGCATTCATGCAAAAGAACATTTTTCATGAGCAGGCAAAGGTCATTATTCTTCCCCGATTTTTGCACTATTTTATCAGCAATAATAATGATTGACAAGATTTAAGCAAATTAATTAGTGTAGCGACACATCGCGATCCTGTCAGACAGGACAAGCAGGAACTGATTCACGGGAGGGAAAATGTTAAGCCGCACCGCCGCCGTATTAATCATGATCGACTTTCAAGGCAAACTGGCTCAGGTCATGGCTGACCGGGAAAATCTTTTTGCCAACAACGTCAA
Organism: Deltaproteobacteria bacterium HGW-Deltaproteobacteria-6; assembly: GCA_002840435.1. Taxonomy (NCBI): domain Bacteria; class Deltaproteobacteria; species Deltaproteobacteria bacterium HGW-Deltaproteobacteria-6. Next base: position 682,680 of record PHAT01000005.1, on the reverse strand, counting down.
ACTGATCCGGGGATTCAGGACGTTGAATCTGCCGATCATGGTTACGGAACAGATACCGGAAAAACTGGGGCCGACCATCCCCCAACTGGCGGAGGAACTCGATGGCATCCGCCCGATGGCCAAGGAAACCTTCAGCTGCTGGGCTGACGCTCCTTTTCATGACCACCTTGAATCCCTCACCCGCCGGCACGTCGTCCTGACCGGCATCGAATGCCACATCTGCGTTTATCAGACGGCGCTGGACCTGATGCAAAACGGCTACACCGTTCATCTGGTCGCGGACGCCGTTTCTTCGCGCACGGTGGAAAACCGGGATATCGGCATTCAAGCCATCAAAAGCGCCGGGGCGCATCTGACCTCGACGGAAATGGTTTTATTTGAGCTGCTGCGCACAGCCGCCGACCCGAAAGCCAAAGACATCTTTAAAATTGTGAAATAGAGGAAGTGGCATGCTCGATATTAAACAGTTTCGATACGGGGACAATCTGGCTTACCTTCTTTACGGCAGGACGGAAGCCATGGCCGTCGACGGCGGCGCATGGCAGGAAATCCTTGCTTTTCTGGAACAACACAGCCTGACGCTTAAGCATGTCACCAACACGCACCGGCATCATGATCATACACCGGGTGACGATCATCTCCTGAAGAAAACAAAGGCAAAATTTCTGGACTGTACGGCGCTTACCGACAATCAGGAAATCATCATCGACAACGAGCCCGTTGTTGTTTACCGGACGCCGGGACATTCCAGGGACTCGATTTGCTTTCACGCAGGCCGTAATCTGATCACCGGGGATACGCTGTTTAACGGAACCATCGGCAATAATTTCTCCGGCGATCTGAGGGGATTTTTCAATTCCATCCTGCGCCTGATGGCTCTGCCCGACGACACGCGCATTTTCGCGGGGCACGATTACGTCAGCGATTCACTGGCCTTTGCCCGGCATCTGGAGCCGCAAAACAAGGATATCGACCGCTTCCGTCAATCCTGCGATCCGGATTTTCTTTACTCCACGCTGGCCTGCGAACGAAAAATCAATCCTTATTTACGATTTAACGAAGAACCTATTGTCAAGTTGATCAAAGATCACGGCCTGCCTTCGTCCACCGAATGGGAACGCTGGCAGTCGCTCATGTCTATTGAATAATTTCTGAGCACTCCCGCTCCGGAGAAGCCTTGCCGTCAGGATCATCAAATTGGTGAGCCTGATTTATACCATTCACCTTGACATCCACCGGCCATTCAGTATAAAAAATATACAGCTAAATAATCTGATCCCGGCGGTCAGACGTTTGTTCTTTTCGGAATTGGATTTTTGCCAATCAGCAGTCGTTTGTAAAGCATCTCTGTTTCAAAAACAGGAGGACGCCATAAACAACACTCTGTTAAAGCCAATCAAAATTGGCCGGATGGAGCTCCCTAACCGGATCTTCATGTCACCCATGACGCGCAGCCGCGCGGATAACGCCGACAACAAAGCAACACCCCTCATCGCCGAATACTACGCCCAGCGGGCAAGCGCGGGGCTGATCATCACGGAAGGCTCGCAGGTATCCACACGGGCCGTGGGTTACATCCACACACCGGGCATTTACAGCCCCGAACAGATTGAGGGCTGGAAACTCGCCACGGGTGCGGTTCATCAAAAAGGCGGGCATGTTTTCTGCCAGCTCTGGCATGTGGGCCGGATGTCCCACAGCGACTTTCATCAGGGTTTGCCGCCGCTTGCGCCGTCGGCCGTCAATGCCGGTGATAAGGTCTTTACCGGCGAAGGTTTTAAAAAGACGTCAACGCCCCGCGCAATGACCATTGAAGAAATCCTCAACACCACGCAGGACTTTCGCCGGGCGGCGCAAAATGCCGTTGCCGCGGAGTTTGACGGTGTGGAAATCCATTCAGCCAACGGATATCTTTTTCATCAGTTCTTCGTCAACTGCGCCAACACGCGCACCGATATTTACGGCGGCTCACGCGAAAACAAGGCGCGCTTTTTCTTTGAAACCCTCGACGCCATAGGAAAGTCCATCGGCTTTGACCGCGTAGGTCTGCGGCTCAATCCATCCGCCCATGGATTCTTCGGCATCACGATTGATCAAGACACCCTTCCTGTTTTTGAATACCTTGTCGAACGGCTGAACGATTATCCCGACCTGGCTTATGTCCATTTTGTAGAACCGATGGTCCCGGTGGATAATGTCCCTTATGCCGTGAAGGAAATCGCCAGACATTTCCGTCCGCGCTATAAGGGTAAACTGGTCATTAATTGCGGCTTCCGCGCGGATTCCGCCAGCCGTGTCATAGAAGAGGGGCTTGCCGACGCCGTTGCCTTCGGCAAAGCATTTATCGCCAACCCCGATCTGGTGGAACGCGTCGCCGCCGGCGCCAAGTGGAACCGCTGGGATGAGTCGACTTTCTATGCGGGAGGCGCAAAGGGGTATACGGATTATCCGACGATGGAAAGGTGAGGTTCACCGCTCGATGGTTCTACGGTCCAGTGTTTGCCGCTGAGGAATAAACAGATTCAGAAGAACGATGCTTGCTGTATGAAAATAAGGAGGGAATAAAATGTCAAGAATTAAAGTTGGAGATGTGTTTGGAGACTTTTCATTGAAGAGTCACACGGACGTGACGGTGGATACGGCGTCAATTGCGGGGAAAAAAATCCTGTTGTCTTTTCATCCGCTAGCCTGGACGGAGGTCTGCGCCAAACAGATGCAGTCGCTGGAAGCCCATTTCGAAGTTTTGCAGTCGCTTTGCACCGTCCCGCTGGGATTTTCCGTGGATTCCGTGCCCTGTAAAAAAGCATGGGCAAAAAATCTCGGCATCGAAAAAGTTGACCTGCTTTCGGATTTCTGGCCGCATGGCGGCATAGCGGCACGGATGGGCATTTTCATCGATAAGTTTGGTTTTTCGGAACGCGCCAATATTATCCTCGACGAACAAAGAAAGGCCGTTTTTGTAAAGGTCTACCCCATCCGGGAATTGCCGGACATTAACGAAGTTCTGGAATTTTTAAAAAAATAACCGCACTGATCCGATACATTTTTCCTGGTATTACTTTTAATAACCCAAGGAAACAGTGAACATCATTATTACGAACCGGGCAAAGAAAGGAAAGACTTATGGCTGCAAATAACGCTTGGGCTGGAATGCGGAATTCCATCATGCACCGTTTTAAGGATAAAGATCATCTGACACAGCAGCGGGCATGGTTTCTTTATCTCTTCAGTTTTTGCGCTTTTATTATGTTTATCGTTTTAGGACTCTTCCTTCTTTCTGCTGACGCAGAAAAATTCAAAAAAGCAATTGCTCCGATTTTTGTTATCGAATCCATCGCCGTTATCGCCATCTTCCTGATCCGGGCGGGGAAATATAAAGCAGCAGCCTATAGCATGCTGGTGGTCCAGGTGCTTTGTACATCCGCCGGATTCCTGATTAAATACAACTCGCCTGTCATCTATGAAGGGTTGGTCAGCTATGTTCATTTCATGTATATTGCCATTGTCTTTGCCACCCTCTTCTGTGAACGGAAGGCCATTTTGATGACGTCCGTCTGGTATCTTGGTGTTTTTTTCGTCTACTATTTTGCCGTCCGTGATAAAGTCAGCAACGAAGCATTAAGCATCGTCAAAAGCAGCTTCGCCGACGGTTTCATCGGGATTGTCCTCTGTTCGGTTTTATCACTGCTTATCATCACGGCCATGCGAAGGGCCAATCAACAGCTGGTCGATTCCGTCGATGACGTCCGTGAGGCGTCGCTTAAACTGACCGAAATATCAGGAACCATCGGCTCATCAAGCCAGAGCATCGCTGAAGGAGCGGCACAACAGGCGGCCTCCATGCAGGAAACCACCGCCATGCTCAAAGAAATTTCAGATAAGACCAGAAAAAATGCCGAAATCGTTTCCAATGCTCAGAAGCTCATGAACGACACGGGCATAATTGTCGCCTCCACCAACACGTCTCTAAAGGGGCTGAGATCCTCCATGAATGAGGTCAACGAAGCCAGTGTCAAAACGGCCCGCATTGTCCAAACGATCGATTCCATCGCCTTCCAGACCAATCTCCTCGCCCTCAACGCGGCCGTTGAAGCCGCCCGGGCCGGCGAAACCGGCGTGGGGTTTGCCGTCGTTGCCGACGAAGTGCGGAACCTGGCCCGCAAATCAGCCGAAGCTTCGAAAAACACGCAGGACGTTATCTCGAGCAGCATCGATAACATCAAGAAAAGCACGAATTTTGCCGTCACGTCCGATGAAGCGTTTACGAAATTTATGGAAGTATCCGATCATCTTACCCGGCAACTGAAAGTCATCGGTGAATCCTCGGCGGATCAAACGCTCGGAATTTCGGAAATTGAACGGGCCGTTGACAACATCAACACGGTCATTCAGGCCAATGCCGCCAGTGCCGAGGAAACCGCCGCAGTATCGGCGGAACTCACTACGATGTCCAGGGATATTGCCGCTTTCGTCAGAAAGCTTGACAAGTTAACGAAGTCCTAGGCCGCGGGCATCATTCACGCGTGACCTGATAACCTTCAGGTCATCAGATGGTCGGGGAGCGCGTAATGAATGGACCTTACCTTACCGGGAATATTTACCGGAATGGCCAATACTGTCCTTGGAATTGAAATTACATGTAGCTGTGCAGACTGGGCAGGAAATTCACGCCCAGATAGGTAAACAGGACACAGCCGAAACCGACGATTGCCATGATGGCCATGCGGCGGCCGCGCCAGCCGCGCACCAGACGGGCATGCAGCATGACGGCGTATGTCAGCCATGTGATGAGCGACCAGGTTTCCTTCGGGTCCCAGCTCCAGTAAGAGCCCCAGGCATAGTGCGCCCAGACTGCGCCGGTTACGATCCCCAGTGTCAGAAAAATAAATCCCAGGGCGGCGCTGGAATACATCAGTTCATCCATCTGATATTCGGACGGCATCAGCCGGATAAAAGCATTGGTGTTGGATGAATCCGCGCCAGCCGCACGCTTGATCAGGAACATAATGCCCAGCGCGAATGCCACGGTAAACGCGGCATAACCCATAAAACAGGTCAGTACGTGCGAGGTCAGCCAGTTGCTTTGCAGTGCCGGGATTAAAGGCTCAATGCGGTTATTGATACCCGGAGCAATGGAGGCGTAAGCCATAATCAAGAACGCCACCGGCATGACAAAAACGCCGATGCTGCGATTTTTCAGCCGCCACTCCATCAGCAGATATAACAGAACAATCGTCCACGCAAAAAAAATCAGGGACTCATAAAAATTTGACAAAGGCGCATGCCCCATGCCGAGATCATAAGATGTTTTCCAGCGTATGATCAGGGCAAGGCTCTGAGCGGCAAGACCCATGAGCGCCGTCCAGGTCGCCAGTTTTCCCCAGAATTCCCTTCCCAGGATCATCCGGAAAAGATAAAAAACAAATGCCGCAAAATAGATGAACGTGACCCAGCTCAAAATGGTTGTATTGATCATTTGGAATTCTCCAGATTATCCTTCAGTTCTGCAATAAGGTATTGAACTTCCTGTTCCAGACCCGACTTGTTCTTATAGCTACGGCCCGTGACGCTGATGCGAACATTGCCCTTAACCTGATCAATCCGGATTCCAACCTGCCGCGCATACGAAAACAAGACCAGCAGCAATCCGCAAATCAGCAGCACCGCCGCCGCGCCGACAACAGGCGTTCCCGGATCGCGGTTGACCTGCAGGCCGGTATAATATTTCTCCTCCAGCCCCAGAAGCGCAAATGTATAAGGCTGGAAAAGCCCGGGATTAAACATCGGAACCTGTTTGATGATATCAGGATTCATGGCATTGATCTTTTCAAGATGCTGGAAGACCCAGAAGGTAACCGTTTCTTTTTTAGACCGGACGGCGACTTTAATCGCGGGCCCCATATTCATCAGATTTTTTTCCACCCTCAAAACCTGAAACTCTCCTTCTTTTCCCGGCAGTTCAAACGTGTACCCTTCCCCTACATTCATGATATCGCGGCGGCCGCCGCTCCTCAGCAGGGCCAGCGTGGCCTTCCCGCCCGGTGCGGCGCCATAGCTTGACTGATAAAAGCGGAACCCGTCAAATGCAATGGGATGATTGACAAGAAGTTTTCCCGAATGAACGCCCTGGTTGTTCTTTAAGAACGTCAGATCCGATCGATAGCTTTTGGGTGCGCCGCCGTCATAAAGCTCCAGGGTGAACTTATCGCAGCGGACGGAGAAAGGCAGGGGCAGGGACTGGCTGCCATTGCGCAATTGAATGGCATTGACGGCCTCGCCTTCCCTAATGTTGACGTATCCTTCAACACCGAAAACCGATCCGATAACGGCGCCGATAATTAAAACCAGAAAACTTAAATGAACGATGTAGACCCCGAAAAGTGAAGAGCGCCCCTTTTGCGCGCAGAGGAAAACGCCGCCCGGCACATCCGTCCGCGCCACGCCGCGGTATTTCTTCCGCAGAAGCACGGCGGCCGCGTCCGCCGCTTTCTGAAGATCGGACGCAGACTGAAATTTGTTTTCATCCGGAATATTTTGAAAGGCATCTTCGTTTTGAGGCGTGAGGCTTGTCCGGAAACGCCGCCAGGCTAAAGGGAAACGATCAAGCGAGCAGATGATGATATTGATCGCCAGAAGCCCCGACAAAAGGAAAAACCATACGGAATGATACAGATCGAATATCTGTATCTTCTGCAAAAAGGAAAACAGCGCGGGCGACAGGCGCCCCGCCAGTTCCCCCGCGGCTTCCCGCTGGGGAATCAGCGTTCCGATCAGGGCAAAAAAAGCAATCAAAGCAAGAAGAACAATGGCCAGTTGAACGGATGAAAAGAAAGACCAGATAACGGATTTATTTTTGCTCAAATGAATTCACTCCTATAGATCATTGCAGTTTTTTTACCATAGCACACACTGTAATGCAACCTCACCCTGCCGTAATCCTGAGGATGAGCCCCGTAACTGTCAGCTGAAAATTATATAAACGAATTACTTCTTGTGGCACCTGGCACAATCGCGCGAGGAAAATGCCTTATCACCGTTATGGCACATGCCGCAGGTCTTGCCCTGATACATTTCCGACATGGTCATTTTTGTCTGGCCTTTTTTAACGGTAAACGGCTGAGGATGACATTGATTACACGAAAACGTCGCGTGGCTGGCGTGATGGAAATAAACATTCTGCACCGGCGTTTTATATTTCAGCACAGCGGGGTAATAAGCCGATTTTTTGGCGGCAGGCTTATCTTTGTGACAGCGGTTGCAGTCGTAAAACGCAGATCCGTCTTTGGCGGCATGACAGGTAAAGCACGATTTTCCGTTGACATGATCGTTGAAATCAATCCGGGCTCCGCTCCTCCCATAGGCAAACATTTGCGGATGACAGGCTTTACAGCCCGCTTTAAGCTGATGGCTTTCATGCTTGAAAGAAACGGCTTTAGCGCCCTTGCCGAAATGGATGGCTTCCTTCGGAGAGGGAATGGCCTTTTTATGACACCGGCTGCAATCACTCCAGGCAAACGTATCTTTGCGCTTCTGGTCATGGCAGGTGAAGCAGTATTGATTCCGGCCGTGATCCGTCATCGTGATTTTTGTCGCTCCTTCTTTGGGTTTAAACAGGGAGGGATGGCAGCTGCGGCACGTTGCTTTTTTGACATGCGTCTCATGATGAAACGCCACACCTTTATCGCCCTTGCCCAGCATCACGGATGATTTGTAGGCAAGGACTTCTCTGGCGGGCGCCAAGGCTGCGAAACCGGAATGGCAGCGCGCACATTGCGTATCGGAAGCGAAAGCTTTTTTGCCGTTATGACAGGCTCCGCAATATTTCCCCTTGTAAAGGGAATCCATGGTGAAATCTTTACTTTTCTGGGCATTGAGGGCTTCCATCTCAAACAAACCGCTGTGGCAGGTGCTGCAGGAAAAATCCTTCTGCGCATGGTCCTGATGCGTAAAAATGACGGACTCTATCGGTTTGGTATAAAGAATGCCGGCAGCAACCACGTCGGCCGCCATCGTGGTTACGGGCGCGAAACAGATCAAAAGCAAATTAAAGATCATCAAAAAACGTTTATGCATTGGACTATCCCGGCTACCCTTTCATATAAAATATATTGGGTTTGGCGTCCGTGTGTTCTTTAAGAACCCAGACGGGCTTTTGCAATTGATGAATCAATTTATATACGCGATCCTTTGGATTGGACAAGTCGCCGAAAACACGGACATCCGCCGGACACGCCACCGAACAGGCAACGTTTTTCTCGCCGCGTGAAAGCCTTGATTCAAAGCAAAAATCGCATTTGTCGATAGCGTGCTTTTCCTCGTTGAAATACCGGGCATCGTACGGGCAGGCCACCATGCAGATTTTACAGCCGATGCACTTTTTGTTATCCATCATGACAATGCCGTTTGCTTTATCCTTGTATGTCGCAACCACGGGGCAAGCGCGGACGCAGGGCGGATTATTGCACTGATTGCAAAGCACCGGGATAAATTCCCTCTTCTGTCCGATCGCCAGCGGAACTTCCCTTTCCAGGACGAGCGTACGCCAGCCATAGTCCGGCACATGATTGGTGTCAATGCAGCCTCTCATGCAGCGGCGGCAGCCGATGCACTGGTCCACGCGGACCACCATACAGTAGTGTGGTTTATAAGGATACCTGTCCATAAAGGACCCGGGGGGGAATATTTTTTCAGCGGCGGATACGAGCGACACAATTGAGCCTCCCGCAAACACACCGGTAATCGCGAAACCGATTTTTAAAAATCTCCGGCGATCCATCTCGGAAATCTTTTCGGATTTTTCCAATATTTTTTCTGTGTCAAACGGCTTGAAAATCATGGTTCACTCTCAGTCTTTCCGTTTTCGACCGGCTCATCACAACGGACATCGCCAAAACCGTTGAATATCTTTTCCCCCAGTAAAAACGCCATCCCGCAAAAGCCGGCACCCCCCATGGCAACCAGGATTTCTCTCCACGTGGGAGTATAAGTAAGCAATTGAGAAAACTCTTTGACGCCCAGTTCCCAGTAAAGAGGAACAATTTGTGCAGTCACCACCAGATCCAGACGCATGAAGAAGATACTGAAGATCATAAAGCTCGCGGCAACAATCATCAAGCTTTGCTTCCGGCCCCCGGAAAGCAAAAACAGAAAAAAAGGAATGACCATGCCGCAAGTCACCTCCAATACCCAGAAGTTGAAGGCATGCGCTCCGCTGATCATTTCATAAATGGTGATCAGAAGCGTTGCACCGGCCGTGGTTATCGTGATCATCTTCCAGATCGTCATAAACATAACGGCGGCAATCATCAGCATGGCCAGCTTACTGACCAGTAAAAGCGATTTTTTCTCATCCTCTTCCATGGCCTGTTTGCGGAGCTTTTGCGCCACGATACTGAAAAAGATAATGAAAGCGCTGCCCGTCATCATTGCCGATATAATGAAATAAACAGGGAGGAACGGACCATACCAGAGATCCCGGCCATGCAGCATGGCAAAAATACCGCCCAGATTGCTATGCGCGGCCACACCGAAGGCGACGCTCAGGAACCCGAAAAAGGCAGCGACGCGATGAGATTCGCGCAGGAGCAGAACAAATTCTATTGCCATAAAAATCATGTACATCATGTAAAGGGCGCCCATCCACCAGATGTTGGAGGAAAAATTAGGCGATGTAAAAAAGTAAATCATCATCCGGAAGGGATTTTCGATTTCCAGCCCGATCACCAGAAAACCGGATATGATCGTAATTAAAGCCAGAAGGACGGAACGTTTGGCAATCGGCAGAAAGTCTCGGTTGCCGAACACGTGTCCGATGGAAGAAACCAGACAAAGCCCGGTGGATGCCACAACAAAGAAAATGTATGTGGCAATGAGCAGCGCCAGCGGGATCTCCCGGAAGGTGCCGTAAGCATGGCGGCTGCCTGCAATAAACAGGGAATAAACGCCGGAAACGACACCGGCGAGGAAGAGAAGAGTAAAAAAAATTAAAAAGACAAAATACAGCGGACCGCCGTTTATTACGCGGCCCGCTGCATCCTTAACACATCCCATCCATGCTGATTCTTCCGAACGCACCATGATCTTTTTCCTTATGTCGGCTCAGATCAACTTCAGTTTACGGAACGATAAAATCAAACTTATGGCACTGGGCGCAAAGATTCTCCGACCTGGCATGCTGATGATGACAGAGATTGCAGTCGGCATCCGTCCCGTAATGCGGCGATTCGTGAGGATTGCTCGGTTTGACTTTCGCCGTTTTTTCGGCCAGCTTCGCCGTTGCGCCGTGACAGGCCAAGCACTTGGCCATTTCCACCGGAGCCGGTTTCTTTACTTTGCCGTGGCATTGTGCGCACTGCACACCTTTAAGAGCATGCAGGTGGCTGCCCGGAACCTTGCCCTTTAATGTACCGGCCTTCCCTTCGCCCGCCACATGGCAAACCAGACAGCCTGTATAAGGCATTTCCTTGATCGCTATGTGATTTTCCGGAAGCACTTTCTTGTCTTTATGACAACCCGCACAATCCCATGCTTTTACGGTGATGGTCTTTGACTTGGAGGCGGCCGCTTTCTTCTCTTTAGGCGCGGCATCAAGACCGCCGGCAAAAAACACCGCCAGCAATGCAACCAGTGAAAAGGTCATGAGCAAATATTTTATGTTCTTATTCTTCATAATTCATCTCCAAAATCATACAATGACTTCAAATATACTAACCGTCTTTTAAATAGCATATAAGCATGGCAAGACACAAGCGTCAATGAAGGGCTGTTAACGGCCCTTCATTGATGCCGGACCATTTTACAGTTAACCCCACGGTTTTTCTTTAGCTGCGCTTTTTCCGGCAATACGGCCGAAGACGATACAATCCGCCATGGCCACGCCACCCAGCCGCACGGCGCCATGCACGCCGCCGGTCACCTCGCCTGCCGCGTAAAGACCCTTCACCGGCTTAAAATCAAATCCGATAACCTGAGCGTCCTGATCGATGTTCAGTCCACCCATCGTATGATGAACCTTGGGCCAGAGTCTTGCGGCATAAAAAGGCGCTTCAACGGTCGGTTTGGCGTCCTTGAAGATCATACAGTCAAAATCATCGTCCTTTTTCTTTTCCACAAAGGAATTCCAGCGTTCGATTTCTTTAAGGAAAACATCAACGGCAATATGGTATTCCTTCGCCACGGCGTCCAGCGAATCAAACTTCTTGATAGCTCCCGCTTCCATCCCTTTTTCGAGCGCCTTGGGAAAGATCTGTTTCCTGACGGCGTAAGAATCGCCCATAATAATGACCGGGTCGCCAACCAGGATGATGGCATCGGCGCGTTCCTTGCGGTTTCCCGTTTCCTTGAAGAATCGTTTGCCTGTCTTGGGATTGATCATCGGGCCGTATCCGACCAGCCGTTCACAAAAGAGCGGCACATAACCGAATCCCTTTTCATCCGGGCTTGTCCAGGGGCCCAGCTGAATCCAGTCCATCTGGACATCCATCGCGCCGGCCTTGCACGCTGCCAGCAATGCTTCGCCGGTAGCGCCCGGCTGATTAGTGGATTCGAACCTGTCCGTGAGGCGGGGGTCATGCACCTGACGCAATTTCAAATCTCTGGAAAAACCGCCTGAACTCAGCACGACGGCTCTCTTCGCCTTGATAAAGGCTGTCTTGCCCGAACGATCATCGGGAAATTTGTAATCCTTCCGCACTTCCAGGCCGACGATTCGGCCCTCTTTGTTGGAAAGGAATTTGACCAGCCTGGTGCGCATTTGAATTTTCACGCCGATTTCTTTGGCTTTGGACAGTTCTTTGTTGACCAGTTCCGAACCCGAGGAGTTGATTGTTCCATGGGCCCTCTTGACGGAGTGGCCGCCGTGATAATTGAGTTTGGTATATTTGGCGCCAATGTATGTTTCCGTCCATTCCAATGCTCCCCTGGCCCCGTAGGCCACAATTTTGGCCAGGTCGGGATGATTCAGATAAGCCCCCGCCTTGAGCATATCTTTTAACATCAGCTCCGCCGAGTCCTGAACGCCGTTTTCCTGCTGCAGCTTCGTGCCGGGCGCGCAAAAATCGCCGCCGTTAATGATGGAGTTGCCTCCATGAAGCGGCATCTTTTCGATGACCAGAACACTGGCTCCCGCATTTTTCGCTTCAATGGCGGCGGCCAGACCCGCAAAGCCGCTGCCCACCACAACAACATCGTAGGTGTCATCCCATTTTTTCGGCAGAACATCGCATGCCGCTTCGGCCTGTCCGGTCATTAAAGGCAAGCCGCTTGCGGCCAGTCCGGCAACAGCGGCCACCCCGCCGGCCGTCTTGAGAAAATTCCGTCTGCTGAGCGTTTCTTCGGTCTGATTGATTTTTTTCATAGGATATCCCTCCTGGTTGTATTTATCTTTTTGGGTTGAGTAATGATTCCTCCGGCAAAGAATAAAAAAGAGGCAGTTAGTACTTCTGAAACGATTGAGGATTATACATTCCGGCGACAAAACGGATTTTACACTTACCTGCAAATCCGGCGGTGCTACAATACACCCAAACGGAAAGGCCTGTCAAGAAACTCCATCATCAATAATTTATTTGTCAAACAGCAACATAAGAAGTTAATATTATTAATATATGGCGGCGCTGATCAAATGTTTGAAATAACACCGTTCCGGATGTTCTTCCGATACGTAAACCCATGATGTCTTGACAAATGATCATGATCGGCGGATAATGCACTCAGACTCAGCAGGGTGTATCAATCATATATCTGAAACATGCAAGGAGGTTCGTTATGATTCATGTCATAAAAATATTTGCATTTATGGTTTCATTCCTGCTGTTTGCCGGCGTGGCCCCGGCAGCGCAGGACCACTCCCAATTTATCTCGGGACCGTTCAAGACGGGACCGGACGTCACGAAAAAGTGCCTGCAATGTCATGGTAAACAGGCTGGTGACTTCATGAAAACGCCTCACTGGACATGGAGCACAACCCAGGAAGTTCAGGGGAAGGGAAAAGTCGAACTCGGCAAGAAGAACGCCATCAATAATTATTGTATCGCCTTACCGAGCAACAATCCCCGTTGTACAAGCTGTCATGCGGGCTATGGCTGGAAAGATAATTCTTTCGATTTCTCGAAGCCGGAAAACATCGACTGTCTCATTTGCCATGATAAGACAGGCAGCTATAAAAAGCTTCCCGCAGGATCAGGCCATCCCGCTTATCAGGATACGGAATTCCCTCCTAAATCAGGAAAAATCTGGAAAGCGCTTGATCTGGAAAAGATCGCAAAAAGCGTTGGCCCAACCAGTCGAGCGACCTGCGGAGCCTGCCATTTCTTCGGCGGCGGAGGCGATCACATCAAACATGGGGATCTGGATAGTTCTCTGGGAGCCCCCAAACGTTCAATCGATGTCCATATGGCCGTAGACGGCGCAAACATGAACTGCAGTTCCTGCCATAAAACCGTTAATCACGTCATCCCCGGAAAAGCGCTCTCCGTATCCATGACCGGAAGTGGATTGACGCTCAACTGTTCCGATTGCCACGCGGGAACCCCGCATGGCAAAAATGCCATTCTCAACAAACACAGTGAAAGGGTTGCCTGCCAGACCTGCCACATTCCGACTTATGCCAAAGCGCTTCCGACAAAAATATGGTGGGACTGGTCAACAGCGGGCAAAGACGGACCTGTCCAGAAAGATCAATACGGCCAGCCGCTCTATGACAAGCAGAAAGGCGACTTTAAATGGGCTAAAGAGGAAAAGCCGGTTTATTTCTGGTTTAATGGCTCCGTTGATCGCTATCTTCTGGGAGAAAAGATGGATCCGTCAAAAGTGACCCACCTGAATTATCCCAGGGGGGACCGAAATGATAAAACGGCCAGGATTACCCCGTTTAAAGTCATGCGGGGTAAACAGCCATATGATGCGGGAAACAATGTCTTTGCCGTACCGCATTTGTGGGCCGGTTACTGGAAGCACTGGGACTGGGGCCAGGCCATGGTTGACGGGATGAAAGTCGCAGGTCTGCCCTACAGCGGAAAATACGGCTTTGCGGAAACAGACATGTACTGGAAGGTCAATCACATGGTAGCCCCCAAGGCAAACGCGCTAAAGTGTAACGACTGCCACGGCAAGAACGGCAGACTCAACTGGAAAGATCTGGGTTATGCCGGCGATCCTGGGGAAAAGAAATAAAGGGCAGGGCAAAAAATAAAGCCGTTGGAAGGTTTGCTGCATGCCCTTCCAACGGCTTTTTTAATTCTTAAAAAAATCAGGGTTCGGCGGGAGCTGCCGGATCGGCCAGCCATTCCATGGACGAACCATCATAAACTTTCACATCTTTATATCCCAGCATATCCACCATGATCAATGCCCAGGAGGTACAAGTCTTGCCGGTATCGCAATAAAGGATATATTCCTTATTCCGATCGCCCCCCACTGCTTTTTCGGCTAACGCGGCAAGCGTGGCCTTGTCTTTGTATAAACCCTCCGGAGTGTACAATTGGCCCACCGGCAAATTAACAGATCCCTTGATTCGGCCCAGCTTAGGCACAAAAGCAAGCTTTTCTTTTCCCTGGTAGAAAGCCGGCGCTCGGGTATCGACGATGACGGCCTTGCCTATTTTATCCAGGACATAGGCCTTATCGGCAAACAAAGCCTGATTAACGGAAGCTTTGAAAGATTTTGCTTTCGCCTTTGCCATATCCTGCGAGAGAGGTTTGTTTTCTTTGACCCATTGATTCTGGCCGCCATTGAGAATAGCTGCATTGGGCACGCCCAGATACTTCAAGGTCCAGGCAACGCGGGTCATATCGAACTGATCGGGAACTTTATCCGTTTTTCCGACAATGACCACCTGTGAATCCTTGTCGATGCCCGCGTTTCCGACAACATCCGTCAGATCATCAACGGGCGGCAGTTCATTGAGCAGGCTCCCCTTCTTGATCGCCCAGGAACCATAAAACACATTGATCGCACCGGGAATATGACCGGCCTTGTATTCCTCCACTTTCCGAATATCCAGGATGACTAAATTTGCATTCTTCAGATTATTTTGCAGCCAGTCCGTAGAGACAACGGGATCCATGCTGCCGGCCAGCGCGGTTAACGGCAAAAGGAACAAAATAACAACCATTACTGTTTTGAACCATCTTTCATTTCTCATAAAAAAACCTCCCGGGTTATTTGTTGATTCGCTTAAGATGATAGATTAAGCCTTCATTGGCCCTGGAACCATCCTTGATCAGTTTTTCTTTCGTTAAAAAATTCTTCTTCTCGACATGGCAGGCATCGCAGGAACGGGTGCGGTCCGTCCGTTTCCGGATATTGTGGGCGGGCGTGTCCCAGTAATTGGGCAAGGCGTCGAAATGCTCCATTTTGATGCCTTCTTTGGCAAACGTGTCGCGAACTGTCGGAATCAACCGCAAAGTCGTCAGCATTTTTTTGTCCCGCGGACTGCGCCCTAATATGATTTCCGGATTGGCTTTTGCGCCTTCGCCCGCATGGCATTGCTGACAGTTGCGATACTCCGCTCCGGCATGGCATCCGTAGCAGGATACCTTGTCTTGATGCGTCTCGTGCGACATTTTAGCCATTGCATTTTTTTCGCCGCCCGCCTTGTGGCAGCTGCGGCAGGCCGGACGATCTTTTACATGATTCTTGGATGCATACGCCTTACCGTCGCCGTGAAATTCCAGCTTCTTGTGGCAGTCCATGCACAGCATGCCTTTTTGATAGTGAACATCCGGGGCACCGCCGTATTCTCCCGTATATTCAGGATAGACCCGCCCGCCGTGGCACGACGAACAGGTTTTGCCTTCATCTTTTTTGACGAACTTATGTTTGGCCAGCAATCCGGTACTGATGCCGCCTACGGCCGGAGACTTGACGTGGCAGTCTCCGCAGGACGCATGGCAACTGCGGCATGATTTTTCAAAAACTTTTTCATCAAATATTTTTAATTCTTCTTTGGAAAAACGGGGCATCACCCCGTTTCGCTGACCGGCCAATGTGTAATGAAGCGACTTTGCATACTTGTCCGTCACCGGCTTATGGCACGTCGCGCAGGTGGACAGATTGTCCGAAGGTCTTTTAATCAGGCCTTGATGGGCCTTTTGTTTATTTAAAGTTTCACTGTCTCCCCGATGACACTGGGAACACGATAGAATAAAATGTTGATCTTTCTTGAGAAGGTCACGATCGACAACATACCCTTTATACATTTCTTCCGGCCGGACCGCCGGAGGAGCGCCCGCTCACCCCTCTCCTTCACTCATCGGCGCAGGCGGCGGTTTATGCATCGACTTCATCAGCGATTCATTGGAATGACAGGTCACACAACTGCTGTTAGAAGCAGCGAAGCCGGCTGAACAAAAAATGAAGAAAAAGATCAGCATTAGAAAGAAAGGGGTTATTTGTTGATTGCGCATTGAAACCTCCCGGAGATTGCAGTTTTTTGAATTGATTAAGCCGGTAACCTTTCATCAAATTCATTTAATTTGCGATCCATCAATCGGGATGGAAATTTAATGCATCGCTGGCAGTTGACGGGCATCATAATGTCTTCCATCATTTCCCGCGCATTCTAGTATTTAATCGGCGACATTGCAAGCCTCTTTCCCGTTGCGGCTTTTTCCGAATAAAAGTCAGAGGCGCCGGAAATAATTTAACGACTATCCATGGGATATTTGGCCAGAAGGGAATTCTTGCATTTCTTTCCGTTTATGCTACATTCTCCGCAGGGTTTATACTTGTGAAAAGAATTATTAAGTCATTTTGCCATAGCAGTTCGTTGTTTCTTCTTCAGCCTGGTCTCATCATATCCATTTTCCGGCGCTGTCTTATCCCTGCAAAATACTGTTCCCATGCACGGATACCGCATCAGGGTCTTTTAACAAAATCATTTTCAATCATGATAAGTTATAATGATTTTAGTCATTACAATTTATCTTCGGTCATTTTATGGCAAGAAAACGTCTTTTAACAACCTAACCACAGAAACAAATTATCAGGAGGTAAATTATGGCGGAAGACAAAAAAATCACAAAATCATTAACCAGACGGAATTTCATAAAATCCGCAGGCACTGTAGCGGCTGTCGCCGGGCTGGCCTCAAGCGGTGTCGCGTTGGCGCCCTGGAAAGCGGAAGCGGCCGCCTTGCCGAAAAAATGGGACGAAACTTATGATGTGGTCGTCATCGGCAGCGGATTTGCGGGACTGGCTGCGGCTTATGAAGCAAAGAAAGCCGGGGCATCCGTTGTCGTTTTGGAAAAGATGCGTACGCCGGGCGGAAACTCGATTATCAACGGCGGTGTAATCTCCGCGGCAGGTTCTCCCAAGGAAAAAGAACAGGGTATTCAGGATTCACCGGAACTCTTGTTAAAAGACATGCTGGCAGCCGGCCTCAACCTGAATCATGTGGAACTGGCCAAGATGGTTGCCGATAATTCCAACTCAACCGTTCAATGGACCATTACGGAACTCGGTGTTCAGTACAAGGACAAACTTTCCCAGGAGGGCGGTCACTCTGTTCCCCGGATGTACAGCACTTACAACCAGAGCGGTTCGGCCATCGTCACGCAGCAGCTGGCTAAATTAAAAGAGTTGGGCATAGTGCCCAAAACACAAAGCTTTCTGACCCAGATATACCGCGACGCAGACGGACGGGTCAAGGGCGTTCAGATTCGGGAGAAGTATGTTTTCCCCAACAAAGACAGTGGAAAAGCAAAAAACATCAAGGCCAGAAAAGCCGTCGTTCTGGCCACGGGAGGTTTTGGCAACGACGTCGCCTTCAGAACCATCCAGGACCCCCGCCTGACGGCCGAATTCCCCAGCACGAATCAGCCCGGCGCCACCGCGGAAAGTTTGCGCGAAGCCCTGCGCATTGGCTGCACACCGCTGCAGCTTTCCTGGATTCAGCTTGGTCCGTGGGGCAGTCCGGATGAAAAGGGCATGGGACTGTCGCCTTTCTTCGCACAGCTTTGTGCTGCCATGTATGGCCTCTGGATTGACACCAAAACCGGCAAACGCTTTGTCAATGAATTGGCCGACCGTAAAATTCGCGCGGATGCCATCATTCGCGTCGGCAATAAATGCATCGCTTTTACAGATGCCTATGGCTATGCCCTCGGCGAAAAGCTGATTGCGGAGTCCCTGCCGAAATTGATCGAAAGAGGCGTGGTTAAAAAATATGATACGCTGGAACAGATGGCAGCGGCATATGATTGCCCGGTGGAACCCCTGAAAGGGGAAATTGAAAAATTCAACAAAGGTGTTCTGGCCGGCAAGGATGCCGAATGGGGCAGATATTTGCAGAAAAATCAGAAACCGCTGGGCCCCGGTCCCTACTATGCTCTCAGGCTCACACCCAAGATTCATCACTGCATGGGCGGCGTCAATATGAATGTCAAAGCGCAGGCGACGGACATCATGACGGACAAGCCCATCCCCGGTTTGTATGCGGCCGGTGAAGTCACAGGCGGTGTGCATGGTGCGGTCCGCCTGGGCAGCTGCGCCACGCTTGACTGCCTGATTTTCGGCCGGATTGCCGGAAAAAACGCGGCAGCGGAAAAAGCATGGAGTTAAAACCCTGCCATCCCTGATCGCCTGATAAAGATCGGGAATGCGTTGAAACCAAAAGAGCCCTTCCGGATGAACCGGTGAGGGCTCTTTTTTTGCATGGATGCCGGCAATCCATTAAACAGCTGAAAATTATTCCAATGTCCGACCGGTCATCCTTTTTCACTGTTGACTTCAACTGCGTTATCAAGTAAAAAATAGCATCAGTCTCAAGTAACCTGCTCAAGGAAAGAACGCGATGATTCGTTCGGCACTCTTAGTCACATTAGGCATAGCGATTACGGCATTTTTCTCCTTCTGGTCCGTTGTCTTTTCTTTTTTTAACAACGCGGAAAATAATGTTCATAAGGTAGCCAATATCTGGGGCAGAATTCTGCTGATGCTCTGCAACACCAAAGTCGAGGTCATCGGCAGCGAAAACATCCTGCGGGGCAAACCCCAGGTGTTTATGGCCAACCATCAAAGCGATTTTGATATTCTGATTACGCTGGCGCACGTTCCGGGGCAGTTTCGCTGGATTGCCAAAAAAGAATTATTCGCGATCCCCATCTTCGGCCAGGCCATGAAAAGCGCAGGCTATATTGAAATCGACCGGCAAAACCACGAAAAAGCCCTGCAAAGCCTGGACCTGGCGGCATTGCGCATCCGGCAGGGAAAATCCGTCATGACGTTTCCGGAAGGTACCCGCAGCCGCAACGGCGAAATTAAAACGTTCAAGCAGGGAACCTTTTACCTGGCGATACAATCCGGTGTGCCGATTGTTCCGATCAGCATCATCGGCAGCGGCGACATCATGCCGAAGCGGTCGCTCAAAATTAAACCCGGCAGAATCAAACTGGTCATCGGCAAACCGATTAACGTTAAAAACTACACATTGGAAAACCGGCAGGAGCTGATCAACCATGTCCGGCAGGTCATTATTGAAAATTATAACGCCTATCGACATGACGGCACGGCAAACATCAAAGACGTTCAGCCAGAAATGAAAATGGCGCTCTAATGGAAGAAAATCCCAAGGATCATCCTCATAAACGCATCAGGGAAATTAAAGGCGTCATTTGTCTCGGACTGTCGCTGTTTCTCTTTTTGTGTCTTTTTTCATTCTCGCCTGCTGATCCGTCTCCGATGAAATTCATCGGGGATGCCCAATCCACACACAATCTCACAGGCATCGTCGGCTCCTATTCCGCAGGTTGGATGATCTTTCTTCTGGGGTTTGCCTCTTTCCTTCTGCCCATCGCCCTCTCGGCCATGGCCTTCCAGTATTTTCTGCGGCCGGCTTTTGCAATGGACACTCAGCGCGTTTTCGGCTTTCTGTTTTTTACATTGTCCTGTGCCGGTCTTTTCAGCACCCTGATCAGAGGGGGTATTACCCTTCATGGAGAAAAGCTCAGAGTAGGAGCAGGCGGAGAGATCGGCAGCGGTATCGTTCAGTTCCTGCTTGGCTATTTTAATCCGGCCGGCACCTACATTATTCTGATCGTTATTTTTATTGTCGCGCTGTTTTTCATCATCGAGTTCTCCCTCGTGTCGGTAACGGAACGTTTTTCTCAGTGGACCCATGGTCTGTTGAAATCAACCAAAGATCATGTCACATCTTTTTATGCCGGATTGTTTTCCCGGCTGAAAACGGAAAATAACCCGCCGCCCATCATCGAAGAAACGGAGCCAGCGCCGAAGAAATCAAAACCGAAGAAAATCGAACAGACGCATTTTGATTTTTCGAAACTCAAATCCGACGGCAGATTTCAGTTGCCGCCTTTCACCCTGCTGGAAGTAGCGCCCCAGAAAGACACACGCGTCAAGCGCGATCATCTGGTTACCAACTCGCGCATCCTGGAAAAGAAGCTGGCGGATTTCGGCGTCGAGGCGCGTGTCGTGGAAGTGATGCCCGGCCCGGTGATTACCATGTATGAACTGGAACCGGCGTCCGGCGTGAAAATCAACCGCATTACCAATCTGGCCGACGATCTGGCGCTGGCGCTGATGGCGCCCAGCATCCGGATTCTGGCGCCCATTCCCGGCAAATCCGTCATCGGCATTGAAATCCCCAACCTCAAAAGAGATCCGGTTTTCCTCAAAGACGTGCTGGACAACGACGCCTTTACCGAGTCATCCCTGCGTCTGCCCATCGCGCTGGGCGTCGATTTTGTCGGCACGCCGGTGATTGCCGATCTGGCTAAAATGCCGCATCTGCTCATTGCCGGAACCACCGGCTCCGGTAAAAGCGTCGCGCTCAATGCCATGATTTGCAGCATTCTTTTCAAGGCGCAGCCGGACGACATCAAGTTTCTGATGGTCGATCCCAAACGCCTGGAACTGTCCTCCTATGAAGGCATTCCCCACCTGATGCACCCCGTGGTGGTGGACCCGAAAAAAGCCTCGCAGGTTTTGCGCTGGACCGTTGAAGAAATGGAGCGTCGCTATAAAGTCATCAGCGCCATGGGCGTGAAGAGCATCGACGCCTATAACGAAATCATTCTGACCAGCCCCAAAAGCAAGGCGGCGGTTAAAGACCTCAAATCCGAAACCGCGCCGGATGCCGATGAAGCGGAAGGCGCCGCTAAACATAATCCGCCGTTCCAGCACGTCAAACTTCCTTATATTGTCGTGGTCATTGATGAACTGGCCGACTTGATGATGGTTGCCTCCCGGGACGTGGAAGAATCGC
This sequence comes from Deltaproteobacteria bacterium HGW-Deltaproteobacteria-6, assembly GCA_002840435.1. Lineage (NCBI taxonomy): Bacteria > Deltaproteobacteria > Deltaproteobacteria bacterium HGW-Deltaproteobacteria-6. The sequence goes on along the minus strand of PHAT01000005.1, from coordinate 661,454 downwards.
TGACGAGGCTCGCCCAGATGGCGCGGGCGGCGGGTATTCACCTGATTCTTGCCACGCAGCGGCCCTCGGTGGACGTCATCACGGGGCTCATCAAAGCCAACTTCCCCACGCGGATTTCCTTCAAGGTTTCCTCCAAAATTGATTCGCGCACCATTATTGACCAGCCGGGCGCGGAGCAGTTGCTGGGCGCGGGAGACATGCTCTTCATTCCGCCGGGCACATCCAAACTCACCCGCATTCACGGCGCGTACCTGTCGGACGCGGAGATATCGCGCATTGTCGATTTCATCAAAATGCAGGCCCAGCCGACTTACGACGCATCAATTGAAAAATTTGAATTCGAGTCCGCCCAGGCCCGTGAGGCTGAAGACGGCTTGGATGAAAAATACGATGAAGCCGTCGCTTTAGTGGGCGAACTCGGACAGGCCTCCATCTCGCTGGTCCAGCGCTATATGAAAATCGGCTATAACCGTGCCGCGCGCATGATTGAACAAATGGAGCGCGAAGGCATCGTCGGCCCGTCCGACGGCGCGAAACCCCGCAAAGTCCTTATCAGAAAGCTGCCCCAGTGAAAAAGACTTCTCCGTCAAGACTGCATATTATTTCTTTAGGCTGCTCCAAAAACCTGGTGGACTCGGAGGTTATGGGCGGCCTGGCCCAATCATCCGGCATGACGATTGTGGAGAGTCCCGACGATGCCGATGTCGTAATCGTCAATACCTGCGGCTTTATTCAGCCGGCCAAGGAAGAGGCGCTGGATATTATTCTGACCCTGGCGGGAGAAAAAAAGAAAAGCGGGCGCAACCTGAAGCTGGTGGTGGCCGGCTGCCTGGCCCAGCGTTATGCGAAAGATTTGCAGAACGAAATCCCCGAAGTCGATTTATTTATCGGCACGGGAGAAGTCGGCCGCATCGCCGGTCATTTACAAAATTTAAGCGAAGCAAAGCCACGCCGCACCGTCGTTTGCTCCAAACCGGATTTCCTGATGACATCGCAGCACGAACGGGTTTTGTCCTCCAAATCGGTCACCGCCTATTTGAAAATTTCGGATGGCTGTTCCAACTGCTGCACTTACTGCGCGATTCCGTCCATTCGCGGTAAGGCCCGCAGTCGTCAGCCCGACGATATTCTGCGGGAAGCGCAAAACCTTGTGGCCAGAGGGATTAAAGAAATCATCCTGATCGGTCAGGACACAACCGCTTACGGCCGGGATTTAAAAACGCGGCCGAAGCTTTCCGGTCTTTTATCCGATCTGGCGGGGGTTTCCGGTCTTCGCTGGCTGCGTCTGCTTTATGCCCACCCGGCGCATATCACAACCGAAGTGCTTACCGCCATGAGCAATCACAAAACCATCTGCCGTTATCTTGATCTGCCCGTGCAGCATATTGACGATGCGATCCTTGCCGCCATGAACCGCAAGACCGGCGCCGCCCGCATTTCGCAAATGATCAGCGATGCCCGATCCATCATCCCCGGTGTGGCGCTGCGCACATCGATCATCACGGGTTTCCCGGGAGAAACGCAAAAGCGGTTTGAACGCCTGCTCGACTTCGTGCGCGAAACCCGCTTTGATCATCTGGGTGTCTTTACCTATTCGCGCGAAGAGGGCACGGCCGCGGCAGCTCTGCCGTCGCGTATTTCGGAAAAAGAAAAAGAGCGCCGGCGGGAGATCATCATGAGCGAACAGGCCGATATTTCTCATGCCATTAATGCTTCGCTGATCGGATCGATACAGGAGGTTTTGATCGAAGAAAAAAGCGGCCGCGAAGGCTATGCTTTTGTCGGACGCTGCCGCAGGCAGGCTCCGGAAATCGACGGCGTCACCTATATCAAAGACGCCAGCGCCAAAATCGGCAGGATAGTAAAATGCAAAATCACCGCCGCGGATCATTACGACCTCTTCGGCGAAATCATATCTAATTCCATTTCCCAATCATAGATGATACCGCGGCGTCTTCCAAGCGTGCTTCTACGCGACGCCAACAACCGTAGCGCTTGACCTCGCGTTCTCGAGTCACCTTCAGGTGATTATGGTATTGGGGAATGTGATAAATCTTATTTGACAATTCTTATCCGTTTCCCATATAGTTCGTCCAAATATTTTCGGGGTCAATAGTGTTATGCAAATATCCGATGTCTTCGCCGCCTATGCTGATGAGATGCGCCAAATCGAGCTTCATCTCGACCGCTATATCACGTCCGATGTGAAAATGATCCCGGAAGTCGCCCATCACCTGATTGACAGCGGCGGCAAACGCTTCCGTCCTCTGTTGCATTTGATCAGCTCCGGACTTTGCGGATATTCGGGAGAGCACCGTTTCCCGCTTGCGGCTTCCATTGAATTCATTCATACCGCCAGCCTTCTGCATGATGACGTGATCGATGAGGCGGTTATCCGCCGGGGCAAAACCTCCGCCAACAATGTCTGGGGAAACGCGGCCAGCGTCCTGGTCGGCGACTTCTTGTATTCCAAGGCCTTCAAGCTTTTGTCCGAAATCGGCGATATTGCCATTGTTCAGATCATGTCGAAGATGACCAATATCATGTCCGAGGGCGAAGTCTTTCAATTGATGAAATGCGGCGATACCAGCCTTACGGAAGCGGAATATCTGAGCATTGTCGAGAAGAAAACCGCCGTGCTCATTTCCGCCGCCTGCGGAAGCGGAGCGGTGCTGGGCGGCGCGTCCGGTGAAAAGGCCAAAGCCCTGGAGCAATACGGCTACAAAATCGGCATGGCCTTTCAGATCACCGACGACACGCTGGACTACATGGCCAAGGAAGAAGATTTCGGCAAATCCATCGGCAAGGATCTGGAAGAGGGCAAAATGACGCTGCCGCTCATATACACGATAACAAAATGCACCAAATCTGAACAAGACATGATTAAAACAACCATTGAGAAGAAAGCTTTTTCCACGGATGCCATACGGGACATATTCGCCTTAATACAAAAATCCGGCGGCATTGACTATTCGCTTCAGCGCGCGGAGCAGTTCATCCGGGAAGCAAAAGACGGATTAAAAGTCTTTGCCGACGGCCCTGAAAAAGAACATCTTCACGCCGTCGCGGAATATATTTTGTCGCGAAAAATTTAGTTTACAAGATAGTCACTGATTGCGGTTTGCGTTTTCCCTCCACAACATTATCACGGCAAAGTCAAGAAGAACGTGGCTCCCTTGTGTATCTCACTTTCGGCCCATATCCGGCCGCCATGAAGATCCATAATTCGCTTCACCGTGGCCAGACCAATGCCCGTACCCGGGAATTCATTGGCGCTGTGGAAACGTTGAAAGGCATCGAAGAGCTTATTGATATTAGCCATATCGAAACCCGCACCGTTGTCCTGGATATAATGAACAGCCTTACCGTCTTTCACGGTTACGCCGAACTCGATCCGGGGATGGGTAGTATGACTGGTGAACTTCCAGGCATTGTCCAGCAGGTTCGTAATGGCAATCCGCAACAGATTGCTGTCTCCCCACACGACGACGCCTTCCTGAATAAGCAAATCAACAACCTGCCGGGGATTATTCTGACGGCACATCTCAGCAACAGACCTGACCAGCGCGCTCAAATCGACTTTTTCGCCTTGAAATTCCATTCTTGTTATTCTCGATAACTTCAGCAGATCTTCAATCAGACGTCCCATATGCTGCGCGGCGCGGCGTACCCGATCCAAATAGTCCCTCCCCTGATCATCCAGCATCTGTCCATAATCTTCCAGGAGCGTCTCACTGAACCCGTCGATTGCGCGCAGGGGGGCCCTCAGGTCGTGCGAAACGGAATAACTGAAAGACTCCAGCTCTTTATTGACTGCCTCCAACTGAGCGGTGCGTTTGAGGACGCGCTGTTCGAGTTCAGCATTGAGTGCCTCAATCTCTTCTTTCGCCCGTCTGCGGTCTGTTATATCGTGTGTGACGCAAATGTAACCTGAAACCGTGCCGTCTGATTTCCGCAGGATCGTCGCCGAAATCTCTCCGAAGAATGTAGTTCCGTCTTTCCGAACCAGCTCATACTCAACAGGCTGAATATCCTCGCCGTTCAGACGGCGCCGCATGATTTGCACGGAATAGTCCCTGGAAGACAGGGCGACTAACTGCGTCGCATGGACACCAATCAGATCACTTGGCGGGTCATAACGATACATTTGTCCCTGCGCGATGTTTGCCTGCAGGATACACCCGTCAGGCCCGACGAGGACTATGCCGTCGGGGCTTGTGTCGAATAACTGCCTGTAGCGCGCTTCGGACTCTTTCAGTGCACCTTCCGTCCGCGCAATCACCTTTGTGCGCCGCTGCACTTCTTCTTCCAAAAAGGCACTTTTGTCCTGCAGGTAGTCTTGCACCCGCTTCAACTGCAGATGGGTTTTCACGCGAGCCAGGACAATAGGCGGGCTGATTGGTTTGGTGATGTAATCCACCGCGCCAAGTTCGAAGCCCTTCATCTCATCCTCAATATCAGTTTTAGCGGTCAGAAAAATGACCGGGATATTTAACGTTTCCGGAGTTGCCTTTAAAAGGCGGCAGGTCTCATAACCATCCATGCCCGGCATCATGATGTCAAGCAGAATGATGTCGGGCGTTTTACCGCGCATGGCGACTTTTAAAGCCTGTCCGCCGCTATTGGCAATTTTAACCTCATACAGATCTTTGAGCAACACGCTGATCAGAGCAAGATCATCTGGTGAATCATCAACGATCAGAACGGTCGTTTTCTCCATCTCGCCAATTGTCTCCGCCATTTTAATCCTCATCTATTCGCAATCTTTGACATTGCGCGAAAGAAAACGTTAAAAAATTAATTTCCTTTCATTTTACAATAATGAGCCGGCTCACTCCATTACAGAGGTACGCAGCAGCATAACGATAATGTCCGTCTCATTTTTACTGTGCAGTCGTCATTTCGATTTTGCCTTGTTGCGCCAAGGTGGGCAACTTGCCTGAATAAGTATAGCAATACCTGTTGTCCGCTTTCAGAACGTTTGAAATTCCAAAAGAACCTAAATGTTTCGCCGCAATGTTATGCACGGACTCAAAATCGTCTACAACCGGGAAAAATGGCTTCTTTGGAAATCATGCCGGACGTTTTGCATCTATTCCGAGATCATGATCTGTGTCTTCATAACGCTTTGCTATCTCGATAAATTCTTCGGCAATTTCCACAAAGGCATCCACCATGTCCGGATCAAAATGAGTTCCCTTACTCTGAACGATTATATCGACAGCTTTGGCGTGCGGCATACCTTCTTTATACACGCGGCGGCAGATCAAGGCATCATAGACGTCCGCAATGGCCATCAGACGGCCGGATATCGGTATGTCATCTCCCGATAAACCTTCAGGGTAACCGGTGCCGTCCCATTTTTCCTGATGGGTATACGCGATTTCCTTAGCCAGGGAAAGAAAAGGCAGCTCCAATCCCAGTCGTCGTTCAGCAGCGATGATCGCATCGCGGCCCAGCTTGCAATGTGTTTTCATGATTTCGAATTCTTCCTGCGTAAAACGTCCCGGCTTGAGGAGAATATTATCAGGAATGCCGACTTTGCCGATGTCATGCAATGGAGCTGATTTGAACAGCAAGTCAATGATTTTGTCGTCATTGAGGAGATGACGGAAACGTTCGTGATGACGAAGCTTTTCCGCCAGAGCCCGGATATAGAACTGAGTCCTGCGAATGTGATTCCCCGTATCGTTGTCTCGGGTTTCCGCAAGCGATGCCATCGCCAGTATGGTCACCTCCTGGACGGCAACAACCTCCTGGGTACGTTTTTGCACCTCCTCCTCCAGAAATTCATTCTGATCCTTCAAATAATCACGAACCCTTTTCAACTGCAGGTGGGTGTGCACCCGGGCCAGAACAATAGGCGGGCTGATCGGCTTGGTGATGTAATCCACGGCCCCGAGTTCAAAGCCCTTCATTTCGTCCTCGACTTCTACTTTGGCGGTTAGAAAGATAACAGGAATATCTCTGGTTTCCGGATTTTCTTTCAGATGCCGGCAGGTCTCATAGCCGTCCATGACCGGCATCATGATATCCAGGAGAATGATGTCCGGCGGCGTACCGGTCATGACAACCTTCAGGGCCCGCTCACCATTGTTGGCGATCTTGACTTTATACTTATCCTTGAGCAACCCGCTCATCAGGGTCAGGTTGTCCGGCGTATCATCGACAACCAGTACCGTCGGTTTTTCAATATAAGTGTTTGTATTGGCCATGCCCTTCTCCTTTATATTGGTTTTCATTATTCATCCGGGTGTTCCGTATTCAATTCTCCACTTTTACCACAAGTCTGCCTCGTCCATTTTACTTTTCAAATAGTCGGTCATTCTTTTCAACTTCAGGTGGGTACGGACTCGCGCAAGAAGAATGGGCGGACTAATTGGTTTGGTTATGTAATCCGCAGCCCCGAATTCAAAACCTTTCACCTCATCCTCAATCTCTGTTTTGGCGGTAAGGAAGATGACGGGGATGTCCCTGGTTTCCGAATCCCCCTTTAACTGACGGCAGACCTCATAGCCATCCACCTCCGGCATCATAATATCGAGGAGGATAAGGTCGGGGCGTTCTCCGGAAAAGGCGATCTGCAGGGCTTTTTTCCCGCTTACGGCAATTTTCACCCGATAGAGATCCCTGAGTAACGAAGTGATCAGCGTGAGGTTATCGGGAGTATCATCGACAACAAGGATGGTCGGCTTATGCTCATTGCTGGAATCATTCATGGGCGCTATTCCTCTCAACAATTTTATTGATCACAGTTCGATATTAACCTTTTTCGCCCGGGCTCTGAGAAGTGCCAGAGCTTTTTCAAAATCATAATCCTTCAAGGCCTTCTCAATGGACCTGAATTCATTCGCCCCCAGGATACCCCTCAGGAACTCACTTCGCTCATCCAGCAGGTCCAACGCTTCGCTATCGTCGTTGCTCAACAATTCCGCCAGTGCCTTGCAGGCCGCAATGCCCTGCTCATGGTCCACCGGGACTGCCAACCCGTCCGGTTTCTCACCGGATTCCCGGACCGGCAAAGTCTCCTTCAACCCCGTAATCAGCAGGGTATGGGCATCAGCAAAAGGCCCCAGCAAGCCTTCAATCACGTCGCGGTTCTCGCCATCCTTGACTGCCTTCTCCACCCGGGCCGCCAGTTCCTGCAGTTTTGTGGCGCCGATGTTTCCGCTTACTCCTTTGGCCGTATGGGCCAGACGCTCCGCCGTCGCGTAGTCCCCTGCCTCCAGACTCTGACGAATCTGCGCCGGCATTTCACTCTGGTTGTCAATGTACTTCTTCAGCATGGTAAGGTAGAAGTCTTTCTTGCCCGCAACCCTCTTCAAACCGAGACTGGTATCCAGCCCGGGAATATCGGGCAGATCGTCTTGCTTTTTTTCACCTGCCTCTGCTGGTATTTTGCCGGCAGCTGATTTTTGCACTGGCTCCTGAACGTGGCGGATTTCGCGCGGCTTGATCCATTTCAACAATTTGCCGAAAAGCTCATCAGGGTCGATGGGCTTGCCGATATGGTCATTCATACCCGCCTTGTAGCACTTATCAATGTCTTCGGCCATGACGTTTGCTGTCATGGCCACAACCGGCAGATCCTTGAAACATTCCCGCTTGCGTATTTCCTGTGTCGCAGTAACACCGTCCATGACCGGCATCTGCATATCCATCAGCACCAGTTCGTAGGTTTTTTTACTCAACATCTCCAGTGCCTGTTGACCATCCACGGCCAGATCAACTTCGACGCCGGCATCGGCAAGCAATTCCATGGCGAGCTGCTGGTTGAATTCATTATCTTCCGCCAGCAGAATGGATGCCCCCTTAATGGCTGCAAGATTATCTGTTAATACCGTTGTCTGCTGGCCGTCATCTCTTCTTTCTTCATGGGATCCGCCTAAAACCTGGATCAGAGTATCAAACATGGTTGAGGCGCTCACCGGCTTCATCAACACATCTTCCAGACCGGCCAGGGCCGCCTCTTTCAATACCTCCTCGCGTCCATAAGCCGTGACCATGACCATATGCGGAAAGGGTCTCAGGGGCAATTCCCTGATCGCCCTGGCTGTTTCAATGCCGTCCATTTCGGGCATCCGCCAATCAAGCAATATGATCTCATAGGGTTTGCCTGTTTCAGCAGCTTTGCGGATCTCTTCCAGCGCCGCCTTGCCGGAAGCAACATCATGCACCTCGAAGGTCATCGAGGTCAGCATGTCTCCGAGGACCACGCGGCTCATCTCGTTATCATCCACAACCAGGATCCGCCGCCCGCGCAAATCGGGATCGGGTACGAATTTTCTCGCTTTGGCGATTCCCTTGCCCAGGCGCGCTGTAAACCAGAAGGTGCTGCCTTTGCCGTATTCACTTTCCACTCCCACGTCGCCGCCCATCAGGTTAGCGAGTTTCTTGGAGATGGCCAGACCCAGTCCGGTTCCGCCATACTTCCGGGAAGTGGACATGTCCGCCTGCTGGAATGACTGAAACAGCTTGCCGATTTGTTCTTCCGTCAAGCCAATGCCCGTATCCCGGACGTCAAAGCGGAAAAGGCCGTCATGGTCGGTCTCTTCAACGACCTTGACGGAAACGACAATCTCGCCCTGTTCCGTGAACTTGACGGCGTTATTGGCATAATTGACCAGGATTTGCCCCAGCCTGAGAGGATCTCCCACAAGATAATTGGATGTTCCTTTCTCAACGCAGAACACCAGTTCCAACCCTTTGGCGGCCGTCTTTTCGGAAATGAGATTGGAAACATTCTCCAGAACTTTCTCCAGTTCAAATTCCGTCTGCTCAACAGACAGTTTGCCGGCTTCGATCTTGGAAAAATCAAGGATGTCATTGATGATCCCGAGCAAATGCTTTCCCGACTGCTGAATCTTGCTGAGGTAGTCGCGCTGCTTCCTGTCCAGTTCCGTCTTCATCGCCAGGTTGGAAAATCCGATAATGGCATTCATGGGCGTGCGGATCTCGTGACTCATGTTGGCCAGAAAATCCGCCTTGGCTTGGGCGGCGGAGTCGGCTTCCTGTCTGGCCACGTCAAGATCTTCCATGAGATTTAACATCGCCTTTCGCGCTTTGTCCATCTCTCCTATTTGATTCTGCAGCTCGTCCGTTTTTCTGTTTCGTTCCTGAAAGTAGGTTTGCAACTGCTCTGTCATGCTGTTGAAGGCCTCGGAAAACTCACCCATAAAGCTGACTTTCTGATTGAAATCACCGGCGGCAACCTGTTTGGTGGTCCAGGTCAGGTTTCTCAGGCTGGCATGCAGCGCCTTTAGCGATTGGAAGATGATCATGTTTCCCCGCGGCGGCTCAACATTGATCTCTCCGCGCCCAAGATGATAGCCAAATTCAGTCATTTGATTATATTCAGCAATAAATTTGTTGATATAACCAACGGCTTGAAGGATTTCATTGTCCGGATAATCATCGGGCAGCACAATCGGCGCGGGCTTCTTGCCTTTGAGGATCGTATAGAAGACTTCCGTGATCTTATCGATATCGCTTTCACTGACCTGGATCATTTTATGATATCCTTAAGCGTCCGGTTTTACTGCAAAGCGGCAAACCCTGTCACCCGAACACCAGCAATCAACCTCTTTGACCGAGAATTTTTTCCCGGAAAACCCAAATAGCAATCCGCTGATAAAGCCTTCATCATAAGTGCATATCGTCTCATCTGAGACCGGCAGCCCTGAACAATCCAGATCCTCGGCAACGGTCAGCGTGAATTCCATCTTTGCCATGTCCGCTTTTTCCACTCTCAGGATGCCGATCTTCAGCGCAGACAGAACATCCTGCAATTCTTTCACAAAGGCGCCGAAATCAGTCTTCTGGGTGATTACATTCTTGAACAGTTCCCGGCCCGCCAGTTCCCCGGCCCTAAAATAAATTCTCTCTGCCGTTGCCGTGTCGAATTCCTGAATAATTACATCCCGCAAAGTAAACTGCATGAGACGATAGACCGCCACATCCATGGTGTTGCCGAGATTGGGACGTCCCTCCGTAATATTCCCGATCATACTCCAGTCAAACATCGAAGCGTCTCTTTCCTCTTTGAACATAAGTTCCTCCTTTTTAATCAGGTCGGCAATTAGGTTATTCTACAATCTTATACTTTTTTTCCTGGCCAATCTTCTCCAGTAGGCTGTTGATTTCCTCCTTGAGCTGAATCATTTTCTCCTCGCGGTTGATGGTCAGCCGGCTGAACCGCTCCAACTCATCCATACGTTCTTTTAATTCCTTTTCTGCCATTCTTCTTTCGGTAATATCACTGATAATAGCGGTAAAGAGTTTGGTGTCTTTTAGAAAAACTTCGCTGATTCCTATTTCTGCAGGAAAGAGTTCACCATTTTTCCTTTTCGCTGTAATTTCTACGCGTTTTCCGATGACTTTCTTAATTCCAGTTGTTAAGTAATTATTCAAATAGATGTCGTGCCTATCCGCATGTTCATCAGGCATCAATAAAGATACATTCCTCCCCGCTATTTCATCCAATGCATAACCGAATATTCTTTCCGCGGCGGGATTGAATGTTTCAATAATACCTTTTTCATTGATCGTAACAATGCCATTGGTTGATGCCCCCAGTATGGCGTCTGTTCTGTTTTTTGCCTCCAGCATCGATTCTTCCGCTTGTCTGCGCTCGGTAATGTCGTGGAAGGTGACTACCGTGCCTACAAGATTTCCTTCTTTTTGTATCGGAGTTGTCGTGTATTCCACCGGGAAACTTGAACCGTTTTTGTGCCAGAGGACCTCATTGGTAATGGTGCGTGATCTGCCGTCTGCGAAGGTCTTATACATATGACATTCTTCCCGCGGATACGTCGATCCATCCGTATAGGCATAGTGGACGAGATCATGCATCGGTTTGCCGATCACTTCCTCTTCCGTATAACCCAGCATACCCAATGCCGCCCGGTTGACAAATGTCGTCTTGCCTTCTGTATCCAGGCCCCAGATACCTTCCTGTACCGAAACAAGGATCAGGTTGCTGCGTTCCTCACTCATGCTCAGTTCATCGGTACGCTCCCGGACAAGCAGCTCCAGATTATCCTTGTATCGTTCAAGCTCTCTACGGGCATCGTTGGCATCCTCGGCCAAGCTCATGGCGGAGGCACGTTCACGTTTGATCGCATCTATCTGTCTGGCCACAAATATTTCTGCCTGTCTGGCCCGGGTACGCTCCATGGACATGGCAGCTACTGTTTGCGCTACGCCTACGAGGAATCCCAGCACCGGCTGGAGTTTGTTTTCAGCGACAACCGGAACATCTCTGATGGCTGCCAGATACTGGTCTGTATCCAGACCACACTCCTCGGCCTGGCGCCGGAAATAATCCATATCAGGGGGACTGGTGAAAAACTGCCCCACAAAGGTATTGGCAATATGTTTGCCCTCAACGATGATAGGCGAGGCAGCGTCGGTTAACCCGTTTTTGCAGCGGTAAACGGAAAATGGCTTGCCTGCGTTGAGATTAAGGGCAAGTTCAGTGTCACTTTCTATGCAGCGTGTGCAGGTCTTTTCGTTGACCCTATGGTAATCGGTACAGGCTCTCTGCCAACGCGCTGCAACCAGAACTTCACCTTTCAAATCGATGATCGCAGAGGCTATGCCTACTGATTCGCAAAAATCCGTCAGCAGCCGCTGAAACTGCTCCACGTTGAGCATTTCAGCCAAAGAGTTCCGGTTAATATCCGACTGCTCAGGCTCCGGAATGACTGAGTCTGTCAACACTAATTCTTCATCCATTCCCCCGGTTAATTCGTGTTCCTGATAAAAAGGCTTTTCGCCTGCCTTGATTGACAGGGCATTCACTTGTTTCTTAAGTTCGATAATTCGTTCTTCGCGACCTAATGACAGCCGGTTAAATCGTTCTATCTCCAGAAGCTTGACTGTTAATTCCTTTTGGATGCGTTCTGCCTCTTGCCTGGCCCGTTCGGCGCGCTCGGCAGCCTCTTCGGCAACCTCCTTATCCACCTTGAGGCCTTCGGCCCGTCTGCGCTCGGTGATGTCGTGAAACGAAACGACAGTCGCTACTACCTGGCCGTTTTTCCATACCGGTGTTGTTGAATATTCCACTGGGACAGCCGCACCGTCTTTGCGCCAGAAAACCTCATTGTCCACGGTACGGGCCTTGCCATCCTGGGAAGTCAGATACATGGGGCATTGCAGACGTGGGAATTCCGACCCGTCGGGATAAGTATGATGAACTTCCGTATGCATCAATTTCCCGAGCATTTCTTCTTCTGTATAGCCGAGGATCGTGCTCACGGCAGGATTGATGAATGTGACCCTGCCGTCATTGCCCATACCAAAGATCCCTTCACTCATTGAGGCCAGGATCAAACGGCTGCGTTCCTCTGTTTGAGCCAGCAGTTCCTTCTGTTCCTCCAGTTCGTCTCTGCGGACCATGAGTTGCTGCTCGGAAGCAGCCAGGGCCGATGCTTGAGACTGGCTCTCTTTGAGCAGCTTCTTCATTCTTAAATTAGATTGAGTGAATATGTAAAGTGCCGTAAGAAAACTTATTGTCAATAAGATGGTCAGCAGGGTCAGAATAATGCCGAACCAAAGATAATTGGTTATCTGCGCCGTTGGCCAGAGAAGGACTACGGAAACACCCTCATAGGGTGTGGCAACCTGCTCCGCAAGATATTTCCCCCCTTTAAAACTTACCTCCTCCCCGCGCTGGAATTGTCTGGGCATGATGGGTGAGAATGGTCCAGGTCCGTATTGTTTGGAAGAAATAATTTTTTGCTGCTGCTGATTATCCAGTGGCCATAGACTTTTCAGGCGTGCATCCGGCTGTGAAGACATAAAGATAATGCCGTTTTTGTCCACCAGAAACCAGATATATTGTTTGAGACTGGCCTCAATATCCTCGACTTCTTTTTTTATGACCACAACTCCAACTATATTTCTTTTTTTATCCTTGACGGGAGCACTGGCGAATATTCCGCGTTTCTTCGATACGGTACCGAAAGCGAAGTGTTGGGACACATCCCCTTTTATCGCCTGTTGGAAATAGGGCCGGAATGTATAATTCTGCCCCACAAAACTGTCTTTTGCATTCCGGTTGGAAGATGCCAGCGTTAATCCTTCATCATTGATGAGATAGCAGGCAGCCGCATCCAAAGATTTGTGATATCGATCCAATATGTTGTTTACCTTTTCAAGATTCTCAGGGACATTGACCTGCAAAACGGGAAGGGTTAGGGGGGATCCGGCAATAGCCACCGCCGCGTTTTGAATTTTCTTTAATTCATTGATCAGATTGAGAGATATGATGAGGTTTGCATCGTGAACATCTTCTTTCACGGTGCGTGTTGCCATTTCTACAAGGGAACCGGTAAAAAACCACCCGGCGGCAGTCAGGATGACAAAAGCGCAAAAGATCGTTGCGAGAAATCTATTCTTGGTGAAATGAAATCTGGGCATGGTCAAAAGTCCTCGGGTTGAAAAACATCTGCACTAACCAAATTCTCTCATGAAAGTTTAAATTACTGGTTATTCCATATTTAAGGAAGTATTGATGATCGACAGATACCCGCTTTGCACCGTCTTGATTTTACTGTAACCCATGGGACATGTCAACTAATAACCTTTTTAAAATGGAGGTCTTTTCATTAAAGCGGCAGGGTAGACGCCGCATTAGACGGGTTGTATTTCTAAATTTTGCTGTGAACGTATAAAGCAGAACCGATTGAATCTGCCTTTTAACAATCCGCATATATGCTTCACCATCCTGTGAGCAGTGTATTTCAACTATCGTAATATCGAAGAAGGGTCAAAATGTTTCAGGAAGAAACTGAATCACTTCCAATATTCAAAGGCGCTGCATGCTGCGGAAAGATAGGGCAGACGTATAGATTGAACAGAGTATGGCTCCGTCAGATATTGTTTCATCCGTCTCGTTTTTTTAAGCATGATTTTTTTTGTAGTACGATTTCAGGGCGCGAACGACGTTGCCGTCAAATTTCGTTCCGATATCCTGATCGAGAATCTCGAAGGCCTCTTTGACGGAAAGGGGGCCGCGATAGTGTCTCTGGGCGGTCAGGGCTTCAAACACATCGGCAACGGCGATAATCCGGGACATGAAAGGAATTTCCGCCGCCGTCAATCCTTCCGCATAGCCGCTGCCGTCAAGGCGTTCATGGTGTCTTGCCGCCAGGAGCGGAACGGCTTTGTACTTCCGGCTGAACGTCATCTTGTTCAGGATATTTCTCGTATTGACGACATGCTCTTTGATATGTTCATACTCGTCCGGAGTCAAGCGCCCCGGTTTTTTCAGGATATGGTCGTCTGTTCCGAGCTTTCCGTAATCATGGAGGAGAGCCGCCACGTTGAGCGTATCGATGTCGTCTTCGTTGAACCCCAACTCCGACGCAATGCCCACGGTAAATTCGGCAACACGGGATGAATGGCCCGCCGTCATTGAGTCCTTGGCATCAATGGATGCGGCCAGAACTTCCAGCACGCTCCGGAACTGCCTTGTCTGTTCATTGAAGAGAATGGCATTTTCCAGAAACATGCTGAGATAGGAAGACAGGGATTTCAGGTGCTCCATGTCGGCCGTGGTGAAGATGCCGTTTTTTTTGTTCATGACCTCGATGACCCCGAGGATTTCCCCCGACATGGTCTTTAACGGCACACACAACAAACACCGCGTCCTGTATCCCGTTTGTTCATCGACGCTTCGGTCGAAGCGGTCGTCCTGATAGACGTCGGGTATAATGATTTCTTCGGCGGTGAGCGCCACAAGTCCGGCAATGCCCAGATTCAGATTCAAAAGGATATCCCAGCCTTCGATAGCATCGGCAAACGCGGAACGAATTTCACCGTTTTTACGATTGAGAAGAAACAGGGCGCACCGCGCGCACTTCAGGTCATCGCGAAACGCTCGGACGGTATCTTTAGTCCTGTCGAGGTTTGCTGCCAGATGACAATCACAGGCTTTAAGGCCGTCCGCAAATTGGGTTACCTTTTCTTCATCCTCCTTGGTGAAAACCCCGCTTCTTTTGTTGAGGAATTCCACCGCGCCGATGATCTCCTGGTGTTGATTGAAAACGGGGGCACAAAGAACGCTTTCCGTACGGAATCCCGTCCGCTCGTCGATTTCCCTGTTGAAATAAGGAGAATCATAGGCGTAAGCGACATTGACAATCTTTTTCGTGATGACGCACAATCCGACCAGGCCCATTTTCATTCCGATGCGAATGCGGTCGTTGTCCAGGCCTTCGGCAAATTTTGTCCAGAGTTCCCTGCGCTCCCAATCGACAAGAAAAAGGGTGCTGCGATCCGCAGCAAGGAGGGATGAGATTTCCTTCATCATCATGGGGAGCAGCTTTTCCAGGTTCCGCTCCATGCAGAGGGTATCACCCATGGCAAGGATTTGTTTAAGTTGTTCGTTTTCTGTTGTCAGCTCTTCTACCCTGGACTGAAGTGACAAGATATCTTCCACTGCGGATCAGCTCCTCATTTATTCGTGCTCAAAATTGATTTTCGTTGTGATGATGAAAGTATATTTCAAGAAGCCGCCGGACGCTTCCTTTTTTATACGCGACCGGAAAAAAAATTATCCGGTGTGAAGACATCATCAGAAAAATCATAGCGCAGAATATTCCCATAAGCATCGAGACTGGCGCTGACCCGGCAGACATCTTACCTGGACAGCCCGAATTTAATAAAACCTTCTTTATATAAAATTGAGTATAGGGAACGCGGCCTGATGTGTCAAGAAAATCTTGGTCTTAAACGCGGACGGTGCACCTTGCGCTTGGTATGGGTCGTTAATACTGTTTGTAACGGATTAAAGAAAGTATGCCCTCTGAAATTCTGGATCGCTTTATTCCGGAAGGCATACGTCACTAAAAATATTTTTTTAATCTCTACAAGATGACAGGCGGCGCAAAATATTTCTCAGCCACCGCGCAGGCGCGATCATCCTTTAATGCCGCAGGCATTTGTTCCAGGATATCCGTCGCGACGATGCCGTCTTCGCCTTTCTGTGCGGCGGCCAGGTTTCCGGCATAGCCGTGCAGAAAAACACCTTTGCGTGTTGCCAGTTCCGGACTTAAACCCAGACCATGCATGGCCGCAATGCAGCCGGTCAGGACGTCGCCGCTTCCGGCCGTCGCCATGCCCGGATTGCCGCTTAAATTGACATACACCCGGCCGTCCGCAAGGCCGATCAGCGAATGCGCGCCTTTGAAAACAACCGTAGCGTTCATCTTTGCAGCCGTCTCCCGTAAAATACTGATTTTATCGGCATTCACCTCGGCTACGGTTTTGCGCGCCAGACGCGCCATTTCACCCGCGTGAGGCGTCAGAATCGTTGCCGCTTTTCTTTTGAGTAATATCTCCGGCCGCTCGGCAATGGCCGTTAAACCGTCTCCGTCAATCAACAGCGGTTTTGCAATGACCGAAGACAGCTCGCGGACCAGTTTTGTTGTTTCATCCTGCAAAGAAAGCCCCGGACCGATTACCACCATGTCGGCCTTGTCCGCCAGAGCAAGCAATTCCGGTTTGGACTTGAGCGACAAGCTGAACGTTGCGGTTTCCCGCTGCGGGAGATAAACGATTTCACGGCCGGACTGCGCGATAAAAGGAATAATCGACGCCGGAGCGGCCAGCCTTGCATAGCCGCCGCCCGCTTTCAAAAAAGACATGGCGGAAAAATACGGTGCGCCGAAGTAGTTGGCGCCGCCGGCAATAAATAAAACATCGCCCATTAAGCCTTTGTAGGCTTCGACGGACCGGGGCGGCAGCAAAACCCTGTCATTGGTTTCCACTGTCAGATCGGCGCGGTCATAAAGTGACGGCGGGAAAGAAATGTGCGTCACGGAAAGGACGCCGCAATGTTCATAGCCGGGATAAAGCAGATTGCCGATTTTCGGCAATCCGAAAGCAAGCGTATGCGAAGCCCTGACGGCAACACCCATCACCCTTCCCGTATCGCCGGAAATGCCGGAGGGGATGTCCAGGCTCAAAACAGGCCGGCCGCATCCATTAATGAGCGCAATGACATCCGCAGCCAACCCCTTGACATCGCGGTCCAGTCCCGTGCCAAAAATCGCATCCACAACGGCATCACAGTGAAAGATGTCTGCTCTGGCTTCATCGGCTCTGGTTAACAGTTGAATATCGCCGGACAGGTTGCAAAGAATATCGTAATTCGTTTTAGCCGCGCCGCTGTATTTCTTGGGAGAAGCCGTCAGCAGGACTTTTGACTGGCCTCCTGCGGACATTATCAGGCGCGCCACAGCCAGTCCGTCGCCGCCGTTATTACCCGCGCCGCAGAAAATCACAAATTTCCTGCCGCGAATGCCGAATGCCTTCGCAAGCAGCGCAACCGATGCCAGCGCCGCGTTTTCCATCAAAATTTCTTCGGCAATTCCCAGTTTTTCGATCGCGTAACGATCCATTTTTCGCATTTGTTCCACGGTGGCCAGTTTCATGATTACTCCTCATACGGCTCATGATTTAATGTGAAATATTCCGGTTATTAGTATAGAATACCCGCGGGATTTTGCCAATAACATTTTTCAGGAGGCCTCTTGACGTCCATAACGGAAATCATTCAAAAGCGTTATTCGTGCCGTTCCTATTCGGCTGATCAGGTCGAAGAATCCGTTTTGCAGAGTTTCCGGCAAACAGTCAGCGCCCCCCAAAAGGGACCTTTCGGGAACAGCCCGCGCTTCGTTTTGATCTCCATGGACACGTTTTCCCGCGACGACTGGAAAAAACTGGGGACTTATGGCGTGATTAAAAATGCTCATCTGTATCTGGCGGGCATGATCAGTCCCGCGCCGATGGCCACTCAGGATTACGGTTACTGCAAGGAAAAACTCATCTTAAAAGCCACCGAACTGGGTTTGAGCACCTGTTGGATGGGCGGCACTTTTGCAATCAGCGCCTTCGGACGCGCAGCGGGAATGCGGCGAAACGAGCTGCTGCCAACCGTCACCCCCATCGGCTACGCGGCGAAACGCCGCAGTCTGACCGAACGCGTCATGCGCGGCATTGCCGGCTCCGACCACCGCCAGCCCTGGTCTGCCCTTTTCTTTAACGGCAGTGTCGCAAATCCACTTTCGCCCGAAGATGCAGGGACATACCGTGAAGCGCTGGAAAACGTGCGTCTGGCGCCTTCGGCTTCCAATAAACAACCCTGGCGAATCGTCTATGAACCGGCCCGGAATACTTTTTTGTTTTATCTATCGCGAGCCTTCGGATACCGCCACATGCGGGATGTTTCCCTGCAGGAAATCGATATCGGCATCGCCATGTGCCACTTTGACTTGACTCTCAAAGAGTCGGGGCTTGCCGGAAGCTGGCGTCAGGACGATTCCGCACCGTCGATCAAATCATTAGAGTATATGGCAAGCTGGCAGGCAGGAAGTTAAGACGTATCTCGTAGCTCGTAGTTGGTGCTAGTCCATTTTCAACACTTTCGCGCCGCGTATTTGCCCGGCTTTTAATTCCGCAAGCGCCCGGTTGGCGTCGGCAAACGGATATTCCTCGATGTCGGGAATGATGGGGATGCGCGCGGCGAATTCCAGAAATTCTTCAATGTCCCGGCGCGCCACATTCGCCACGCTTTTAATTTCTTTTTCCTGCCACAGATGCAGCGGATAGTCGAGCCGCAGCAGCTGTTCCTTATCCGTTTCCTCCTTGCGGATGGCGTTAATCACCAGCCTGCCGCCGGGCGCCAGATTTTCCAATGCTTCGAGGACCGGCTTCCACACGGGCGTCGTGTCAATGATCGCGGAAAGCTTCTGCGGGCTTTTCTCGCCTGTATCGCCGGCCCAAGCCGAGCCCAGATCCAGTGCAAAATTCCGCTCGCTCGCGGCGCGGGCAAAAACAAATATGCGGGAATCGGGATAAAGGTGACGGGCCAGCTGCAAAACCAGATGAGCCGACGCACCAAAACCCGTAAGCCCCAGAGGATCGCCGTTGCAAAGACCGGCCAGGCGAAGCGACCGCCAGCCGATGGCGCCCGCGCATAAAAGCGGCGCGGCCTCACTATCGGAAAAAACAGACGGGATGAGAAAAGCGAAATCCTCCGCCACCGTTACATATTGCGCGTAACCACCGGGCAAATCCCTTCCGGTTGCTTTAAAATCCGGACAGAGATTTTC
This sequence comes from Deltaproteobacteria bacterium HGW-Deltaproteobacteria-6, assembly GCA_002840435.1. Lineage (NCBI taxonomy): Bacteria > Deltaproteobacteria > Deltaproteobacteria bacterium HGW-Deltaproteobacteria-6. Next base: position 642,333 of record PHAT01000005.1, on the reverse strand, counting down.
CAGGCCGAGCCGGCAAGCCGCACACTGGCCGCAGGCCTGCCCGATCCAGCCGATCCCGACTCTCTGACCTTCGGAAAATTTTACGGCACACGGACCGCACTTTTGCACAGTGCCGACAATCTGATGTCCCAGAATAAACGGCAATGAGGATGGGGGCGTCCGGCCTTCGATTTCGTCGAGTTCGGTATGGCAGACGCCGCAGGCGGCAACGCGAATCAGAAGCTGCCTCTCCGCAGGCACGGGTTCGGGAAGATCCACAAAAGAAAGCGGCTGTGGATTCTCACGAATGCTCGTAATTTTCTCCAGAACAGCCGCTTTCATGATTCAGCTCAATCCTGCCTGCGTCTAGCCCTTCAGTGATGCGGGCATTTTCAACGGTACGTCAACCGGTTTAATATATTGATCCATAAGGCCCCTGGTGCCGTTGACCTTGAGCTTGTCAAACAGAAATGCAAATTGGCGCTCCAGCTCGGCGCAGATGCTGTTACGGATATCCGCCGGCAGATGCCACAATTCCAGTTTGAACGGCCCGAAGACCTTCTTGCGGGTCTTGTAAATAAATTGTTCTTCCGTATCTTTTTCTTTCCGCTCGTCCTGCATGTTGGCTTTCAGATAATCATAAATTTTCGCCCGCAGATCCGCCGGAAATTTTTTGCTGTCCAGGATCATATTCTGAAACCCTGTCGCGAGATGAATCTCGGCGGTGCCGGTGGCGGGAAAACGGTCAAACGCCTCGTCGGGCAGGGTTGATGCGCCGTGTTGAACCGCACCGGACAAACCGTATTTCAAGCGGGACATTTCAGACAATTTTTCCAAAACGTCGAAATCAATCTTGACTTTCGCGACCGTGCCGTCGGCCAGCGGGATGCCGCCGTGCGTTGTTCCGGTCTGCACGCTGATCTTGCTGATCCCCTTGAAGTCATCGCCGCGCTTTTTGAGTTCTTCGAGGTAACCGTCCATGTAGGCCTGCAGTTCTTCCACTGTGCTGTTTTTACCGCCCACCTCGCCGATCTCGCCGCCCACCGAAACGGTAACGCCTTCCGGTTCCAGATCACGAATCATGGTGGTCAGCTCCGCTGCGAGCGAGAAATTGGTTCTCTGCTGGTCTTTGATCGTGGGTTGAGACAAATCAACCAGCGTGGAGGTATCAATGTCAATATTATAAAATCCGCCTTCAATGGCTTCCCAGATCAGGTTCTTGACCGTTTGCGTTTCTTTATCCGCATCCGCGGCAAATTTCTTGGCATTCATCTGAAAATGATCGCCCTGAATAAAAATCGGGCCGCGCCAGCCGGATTTGACGGCCGCCGCAGTGATCGCACAGGTATATTCCTGCGGTCTTTGACTGGTGTAGTCGATTTCCGAACGGGCAATTTCAAAAAGGACCGGTCCCACGTCCCCTTTCATGGCGGCGCGGAAAACAGCCTGCGCGACATCGTAGGTCATCCCGCGGAGATTGATGGCCGGAACGGTGAAACCGCCAACCTCTCTGCGGCCCATCGCCTCATAGAGTGATTGAATCGACGCGGACATAATCCCCAGCGCCGCCGCTCCCCGGCGGATCAGAAAAGCCGCAGCTTCCTTCGTTCCGGGATCGGGGCTGAACACGACCGTATAGATCAAATCATCGATTAATTTACTCTGAAACCCGCCTTCATCTAAAATGCGGACATCACCGTCTTCACAGGCGAGTATGTTTTCGCATCCTTTTTTCAATTGATCTTTGTTTTCGTAAATCATGGCTGCTCCTTATATGCTGTAATTATTGCGACAGGAATTGTCCCGCCATCGTCACTTCCGCCGCAGAGCCGATGTAAATCGGCGAACACTGATTAACCGATGTTACTTTCAGGGATAAAATATCGTCTTTGCCGTCCGTAGCCAGCCCGCCCGCCTGTTCCGTAATAAAAGCCATCGGCTGCAGTTCAAACAACAGACGCAGCTTCCCCTGAGGCGATTTTTTCAGCGCGGGATAGGTAAACAGGCCGCCCTTTTTAATCAGGACCTGATTGATATCGGGAACGAACCCGCCGCTGTATCTCAGTTTATAGCCGTCCTGCTCCAGTTTCTCAACAAACCTCAGATGTGCGTCCGTCCAGTCTTTACGCAAGCCGCCCGGTGAAAAGATGGATCCTTTTTCCTTGAGCTGAATTTTTTCTTCGGAAAGGACATATTCCCCTTCCCGGTCCAGAACAAACTCATGGGTGCCCTTGCCCGCCGAATAAATCATCGTGATCAGCGGACCGTAAGTAATGTAAAGCGCGGCCACCATCGAATTCCTTCCGCAATCAAAAATAGATTTCTGATGAATGCCGATAATCGTCCCGATGGCCAGATTGGTGTCCACCAGCGACGAACCGTCAAGCGGGTCGGCGGTGACAATATATTTCTCCCGGCCCGTGCCGATGGCCACGATGTCTTCCAGTTCCTCGGAAGCATAGTGGCTCACAAACCCGGAGTTTTGTAATTTGTTTTTCAGGATATCGTCGGTGACGCGATCCAGAGCCAGTTGTTCCTCACCGTAAATATTTTTAAACCCGGCCAGCTTGCGGTTGGATTCATGGATTTTGGCGGAGATATACTTGCCGACCACGGCAATCTGCCAGATCAGCCGCCGCAATTCCACTTCGATGCCTTCCCTCCACATGTGGCGTCTCAGATCAACAATATTTTTTGTGTAATCATTTATGCCTTCGCCCATAGCGTCTCCTTAATTTTTTGCGTCACCCGTACCGGCCAGGATTTTTTCCAGAGAACTTTTCAGCTCCATAAGCGAGTAAGGTTTGACCATGGCTCCGACAAAGCCGTATTTCCAGTATTCTTCAATGACCGGATCGTTCATGTAACCGCTGGAAATCACGGCTTTCACTTCCGGGTGGGCGTTTTTCCACCGGCCGATCGCGATTTCTCCTCCCTCATCGCCCCGCATGGTCAAGTCCATGATGATCAGCGAAAAAGGGTTGCCTTCTTCCTTGGCCCGCCGATAATGCTCCATCGCGTCGCCGTGTGTTTTAGCCGTTACAACATTGTAGCCGATATGCTGCAGCATGCTGCCGGTTACATCCAGCAGGATTTGCTCATCATCAACAAGAAGAACATTCTGCCTGGGCGCGACCTCCGCCTCTTTTGCGGCAGCCGGTCTCTTTTCATCTTTTTCGCCGTTGGATGCCGGAATGTAAACCGTAAAGGTCGTTCCGCTCCCGGGAGTGGAGTCGACCATAATAATCCCTTCATGGCTCTTCACAATCGAATAGCAAATAGCCAGCCCCAGTCCCATTCCTTTGACGCTGCCCATTTGCTTGGTAGTAAAGTAAGGGTCAAAGAGTTTTTTCATGTGCTCCTGAGAGATGCCCACACCCCGGTCCCGGACAAACCATTTGATGTAGTGGCCCGACTTGAGCGGCTGGATCTGATCCGCGGTTAAATCCACATTTTGTGCTCCGATTTCAATGGTGCCTCCCTGGGGCATGGCTTCGGCGGCGTTGGTTACAAGGGAATGGACCACTTGATGCATTTGACTCTCATCAATTTGCGCCGACCAGAGATCATCGGGAAGATCAAACCGGCAATCAATATTTTTCCCGCTTAAAGATAAATTGACCGCATCGCGAATGACATTAGCGATGGATGCGGTTTTTCGCTGCGGAGACCCTCCCCGGGAATAGGTTAACAGCTTCCGGGTCAGCGTCTTCGCTCTCATGCAGTGTTCTTCGGCGCTGACCAATCGCGTATAAAGCGAGCTGCCCGGAATGGCTTCCATTTTCGCCAGAGCCAGGGAGCCGAAAACAGCCGTCATGATATTATTGAAGTCATGGGCGATGCCGCCGGCTAAAAGACCGATCGATTCCAGTTTCTGCGCTTTGGCCAGTTCCGCCTCCATAAACCTTCGCACGGTAATGTCGCGTCCGATGCATTCAAAATACAGGATGTCACCCGCGTCGTTCCGGACAGCGATCACCGTAAATTCCATTATCACCGTCTGCCCCTCGTTGCCCGTGCAGGTCATGATAATATTTCTTAAAACATTTTTTGCGCCCTGTTTTTCGTCGACCGCGGCAATCCAGGTTTTCAAATGCTCGTTATCGATCACCTTCATCCGCACTCTGGAATCCGCCAGATAGTCGGCAAGTGAATACCCCAGAATTTTCTCCGCAGCGTCATTGATGTAGACCATTTGGCCGTTTTCGGGCTGAATACGGAAAATCGCCTCATCGGCGTAATGCGCGAGACGTTCGTACACGGTTTTGATTTCCTGATTTTCCGCCTTCACGCGGCTCAGTTCCGTGCAATCACGAACAATAGCGGCAATTCCCGCCAGGCGCCCTTGTTCATCATGATGAATGGTGGTATTGATCATGAAAGTCCGCTGATGGTCTTGCTCAACCCCCATCCGGCAGACTTTGTCGGTAAGTTCCTGACCCGTCTCAAAAACGCTTTGAAAAACAGACTCCTCCGGACCCGATCCCCCGTCAACACATTTTAAATTCCATCGCGGATCATCAAAAGGCTGCCCAATCATCTCCCGGCTTTTGCAACCGACAATCCGCTCCAGCGCTTTGTTCACGTAGGTAATCAGTCCTTCTTTGCCGATCATCAGCATGCCATCGGAAACCATGTGCAGCAAATGTTCAAGATCCCCGTTAATCTCTTTAAAATTGGCAATGTTCAGTTTCAACTGTTTGATTTCAGATTGCAAATCATTGATCATCGACGACTCTTCCATTTTTCACCTTTTTCAATGCGCATTATCGTCATTAATTAATCAAATATCCATAGTCTTTACAAGCAAATATTTACAAAAAATGCCTTTATTTGAAATACGATGACCGGATATCAGCTATCCTGGAAAAATAGGGCAGGTTCATTGAATGTTTAGACAGAAGGTTGAAGAATGGCCCTGTGGAAGCCCCTATTTTGCAGCACCGGGGAACGCTCCGCAGGCCCGTGGAAGACGACGTCTGCGGCCCTCCCCTCCGGGGCCGCGGCTATTTGGATTGTCCAAGTTTGGTAATGGTGCCCTGAGCTGTCGCGCACAGATTCTCTTTCGCGTCTTTGACGGCGAAAACATCGCACCGGCAGACAGCCTGGGTTTTTCCGACGTAAACCGCGGTTGCACGCGCGATGATGTAATCACCCATCGCCGGCCGCACGTAGTTGATCTTGTATTCGGACGTCACCACGGCCGGGCCCAAAACACTTCCTCCCACATAGGTCAGCGCATTGTCCGCCGCGTAACTGACGACGCCGCCATGCAAAAAACCGTGCTGCTGTTTGAGCTCATGCTTGATGGGCACTTTCAATTCGGCGCTGCCGACGGCAAAACCGGTTAACTCCGCCCCAATCAAAACACTGAAGGGTTGGGCCGCCAGAACCTGCCGGCCCAGTTCGAGCATTTCGTCCATTGGTAATTAACCTCTCATGAGTTAAAAACCGCTTTGCGCGGTTTAATCATCTTCCGAAATTGACGGCTGAATGGCTGCATAAGACATTTGTTGTCCATCGCTTTATCCCGGCTTCGGATCGGGTTGCCTTTGATCGGTTTTATAACAACTGCCCGTAAAACGTTTCGCGAATTTTTTCATATCGGCGGCGATTTCGGTAATTTCTCCGTAGTGTGTAAAGGCGCGGTTGCGCGTTTCGGTAATCCCGATGGAAATGCCCATCACCGGAAATTGAGAGGCTTTGCCCGCGCGGTCAAAGGATTTAATGAAGCCCTGTTTCAAATCGGCGTGGTCATACAGTCCGATAATCAGACTGTCGAAAGCCTTGATGATCTCTGCCGCCGCTTCTTCCACCAGCGGCGTATCAATGATGAAAACAAAATCATCACCGCCGACATGGCCGATAAAACTGCCCTGCGGCTGCTTGCTTTTGATCACGCCCAGAATAATGCGGCCGGTCATCTTGATGACCTCATCCCCGCGGCTGAAACCATAGCGGTCGTTGAAGGGCTTGAAATAATCGAGATCGGCATAGCCGAAGGCAAATTCTTTTTTAGCGTCGATGCGCTCCTGTATTTCCTTGTTGATGGAAATATTGCCCGGCAGACGGGTCAGGGGGTTGATTTCCACGATTCGCTCCGAACGCAGGATGGACAGATTCACACGCGCCATGAAATCCGTTTCCAAATCCGGCCGGCGGATGTAATCCTCCACCAGCAGGTGCGTCCAATCGGTAATGCTAAATTTTTCAGGCAAAACCGCCAGAACCGGCAGCTGCTGGAACATCGGGTCGGATTTTAAATCGTTCAAAACATTGAGACTCAGCGAATCATCATCCGTGATGCTCATGACAATAAGGTTGGGAATGGAATTATAAACATAGTCGAGCGCCGAAGGCATGTTGTGGAAAGTGACGACCTGATAGATATCTTTCAGACGCCGTTCAATCACATTATTCAGGATAACATCTTTACAGACGACAACGACTGTTTTCATAAAATTAGTTGATATCTTCCGCCGCTTCCATATTATCTTCCATCTCCCTCAGGACATCTTTAATGTCCTCATTGGAAAGATTGAGAAGTTCATAGGCAACCGGATTGACTTCCGGCACAAAATTTTCTCCGGCAAAGCCAAAGCCCCGTGCCCGCACCAGCAGATCGGCCATGTGCACAATAGCCGTTTCCATCGGAGCGGTTTTCGCCAGAGTCGGGCGGTGATGAAATTGAATGACTTCAATCAAATTGGTTGGAAAGCGCCACTTTTCTGCCAGCCAGCCGCCGACATCGGCGTGTGTTGCGTTAAATTGAATTTTCTCCGCATCAAAGATCGCTATCTTTTTTTCCTCGGCCTCTTTCATGGCCTTTTCATATTCCTGGGCAAATTCAAGCGTCAAAATGACTTTGCCGATATCGTGCAAAAGGCCGGCAACCGAAACCTCTTCCGGCTCCTTCAGGTTTTTCTTTTGAGCAATCACGCGGGAAGCAATCGCGGTCGCCAGTGAGTGCTCATAAAGTCCGCTCATCGTTTTCTGCATCAATTCAAAAACGGACACCCCCAGGAGCAGTCCCTTGATAACATTCAATCCCAGGAGCATCGTCGCATGCGAAACGGAAGCGATTCTCCCCGGAAATCCGTATATCGCGGAATTCACCATTTTCAAAACCTTGGTGGTCAAGGCCGGGTCGTTGGAAATAAAGGCGCTGATTTCGACAATCGTGATCCGCGGTTTTTCGATAACGGAGGAAAGCCGCTTCAAAACCGCGGGCATGGTGGGCAGCGCATTGATATTTTCCACTTTATGACGCAATACTTTCGGGTCCATTTAGTTATACAATCCTTCGATGTGTTCTTTGACAATTTTTTTAATGGAATTCATGAAAGGTTTGCCTTCAACCAGAACGAATCTGGCGTCCAGATTGGCCAACGCGTCTTCCCTGGAAATCGTCTGAATCGGCGGACCGTCGATAAAGACACTGGGGATTTCCATATCCTGAATTCTTTCAACCCATTTTTCGGTAAGCTCCGTCCCTTCACCCAGCATGACCATACCGTTCGGTGTCAGAATAGGCTTGGCCAGTATCATGCCGGGCTCAAGCTTGGCTACAGGAATTTTCGGCATTGCAGCAACTCCTTCTCAGGTAATGTTGGATCCCATCGGGCGGCAGTCTCAGTTGGCCCGAAATCAAGTAAAAGCCGGCTCACCCAATTCTTTTTCAATCTGATCGGAATCAGCGGCGTTAAACTGCAAAAGTCTTTTTAAGTGATAGAAAGTTTCTTCATCCATCACCAGAAAAGAGGCTATGGTTTCGTTGTCTTTGGAGCGGAGAATTTTAGCTTCAATATTTAAATGTATTTCTTTGTTGAGGCGCAAATCGATGGTGCATTTTTCTCCGGCTTTGAATGTTTGCGGACTGATGAAGTTGACCCCCGTCATGCTGATATTGTTCGTTTGAACTTTTATTTTTTTCCCTTTCAGCAGTATATTCAATTCGAAATTAACCGGAACTCTTGTCCGCTTTCTTCGTTCCTTGGTCATGGACATCCCTTTCTGAAAAATCGCATAACACAGATAACACTAAAAAACATCGGTACTTACTTATAAATACTATATTTTCACAACTGCGAGTTTTGGTCAAGCTTGATTTTCCCCAAATCCGGGAAAAATATTCTTTCGTTCTCCATCCGGTAACCCAATACTTCAATATGCAGCCGCTGCATGGATTGAACATACCGGTTCATCCCCTCCTCCGGCATCATTAAGAAGGCGGACGGATGACCGGCCTGTGAGGATTGCTGCAAAAGTAATTTTGCCGCCGCGGCCAGCACGCTTTTTTCGCTCACATGGTCACAAACAGCAAAAATATGAGATATGCGTTCAGAGGCGGGCGGGATCAGGAATAATTCGGTATTCGGGTCATTGCCGATTTTAAACTTCCAGCGCTGCAGCAGAGCCGCCAGGTGGCTGATAATCAAATCGTGATCGCACGAGCAGACTTCTTCTTCAAACGATGAAGAGGGTGGACTTCCGACAAGTTCCTCGCGAAAAGATACGTCCGAAAAATTCAGGGATGTCTGGGTCGAACAGGATGCGCCTGATTTGAGCTTTTCAATTTTTCCGACAAATTGAGTGGCTTGCAGTGCAAAACGACTGCTTCCGAGCGCTCCGATCACCGCAACCTGCGCAAGTGAGCCGCCATCCTCCATCCAGGCCCAGATGCCGCGATAATTTTCTTCAAACAGGGATTTGCCGATTCCTTTTTTGCCGCCGCCGATTTTGCCCCGGTGAATGACGTAGACACGATTCCATGCATCCCGGGCAAAAGCCGCGCCGGTTTTGCGGTCTATTCCCGCCCACGGGAAATTGATTTCCGCCGTTATCGGCAGGTTGCCTGACGCCTGCGGTTTGCCCATCCCGAAGGCGTTCCAGTAACGGACACCACGGGTTGCCTGGGAAAATATCCAGATGCCCAGTTTTTTCGACCAGGAAACCTTCGCCGCAAAACTTGCCCCCTGATGCCCCAGCTTCACCTTGATCTTATCATCCATAAACGGTTTGAAGCTTCCGGCAAACTGCCGCGCGTACCTGGCAATCAGTTTTTCATCTTCGATAACCTTGAGCATGTCTTTGGGCAACCTTTCCATCGCAGAAACGATATTTCTTCTTACACTAATCCAGCCGTTTTTTAAAGCGGCCGATTGCGCCGGAAAAGACGATCGTTCCTAAAACAGCCAGGGCGAGATATTGAGGCCAGAGCACCTCAAGTCCCACGCCCTTGAGGAAAATGCCCCGGAGAATGACCAGAAAGAATCTCAGGGGATTAAGGAAAGTCAGCCATTGCACGACTTCAGGCATGTTGGCGATGGGAAAGACAAAACCGCTGAGCATAAAAAATGGCATGATAAAAAAGAAGGAGGTCATCATCGCCTGCTGTTTGGTTGACGATATGGTCGATATAAAAAGTCCGATGCCCAGCGTGCTGAGCAGAAATAAACAGGTGGCGAAAAAAAGCAGTAAAATACTGCCCTCCAGGGGTATCTTAAACCAGAAAATGGCCAAAACAATAACCGCCGACATCTGGGCCAGTGAAATAATAATATAGGGAATCGTTTTGCCGATGATCAGTTCATAGGATTTTAAAGGCGTGACGATCAATTGTTCCATCGTGCCGTCTTCCTTTTCTCTGATGATGGCAATAGCGGTCAGGATAAAAGCGGTCACCATGACTAAAATGGCGACAATTCCGGGAACAAAAAAATACTGGCTGTCAAGGTTGGGATTGTACCAGGTTCGAATGCGCGCATCCACCTTGCCGTAGCTCATCTGCCGGGGATAGAGCGCGCGCAGCTCCTCACGGTTGAATTTATCCAGAACGGATGACGTATACGCCACTCTCATCGTCGCCATGTTGCTCATGGAACCGTCCACAAGGATCTGAACGGAAGCGGTTTGCCCTTTTCGAATAACCGATGCGAAATCCCGGCTGAGCTTAATCCCAATATCGATTTTCCCCTGCAGCAGCAGTTCAGCCAGTTCGCGTTCAGTGGCCGCGTGATGAGTGATGTGAAAGATCCTGCTGCCGGTGAAGCTGTCGGCAAGCCGCCGGCTTTCATAGGTTTTGGAATAGTCCAGAACAGCCACGCGGATATTGCTGATATCGTAATTGACGACATAACCGAAAATCATCAATTGAATAAAAGGGAAAACAAACAGCATCGCCCGATTGCGTTTATCGCTGAAAAGCTGGATGAATTCCTTGCGAACCAGTTCTCTGATGCGAAGCCAGCTCATAGGCCTTCCCTTTTTAATAAGGTGTAATTAACGGCTGTCAGCAGCGTAAACATCAAAGCCAGAATCGACATACTGGGCCATAAATAAGCCAGACCCAGATTCCGCAGATAAATTCCCGACAATATATCGATAAAATAAGTTGCCGGAACAAGCAGGGTCAGGAGCTGCAAAAACGCCGGCATATTGATGACTGGAAAAACAAAGTTGGAAAGAAGCAGAGACGGCAGGTAGGTTGTTAAAATGGCTATCTGGTTGGCCATCAATTGTGATTTTGTGACGTTGGAAATCAGGAGTCCCAGGGATATGGCCACGCTCAAATAGAGAGAAGCTGACGCGATCATCAGCCAGAAATTCCCTTTCATGACGATGCCGAACAAAACCTGACCCAGGAGAATCGCGATCAGCACATTCGCGAGCCCGATAAAAAAATAAGGGATGGCTTTGCCCACCAGTAATTCCCCGGCTCTGACGGGCATGGATTTAATCGTTTCCATGGTGCCGTTTTCATATTCGCGGGCAATCACAAGCGAGGCCAAAAGCGCGCCGATGATCATGATGATCACGGCAATGATGCCCGGAATGATGAAATTACGGCTTTCCAGATCTTCATTGAACCAGATACGGATGCGCCCCTCCACCGGAGGTTTGATGGGCTCCTGCCCCTGGCGGTTAAGAAAGCCGAGCAGCAGCTTTTGATTGTACTGCTCCGTGAAGGCGGTCATATAACCGCGGATAATGCTGCCGAAAGTCGGATCGCTGCCGTCAATGATGATCTGCAGAGGCGTTTCCCGGTCGGCAAGCAGACTCTTCATAAAATCGGGGCCGATGACGATGACTACTTTGGCAAGGTCGTGATCGAGATAATCCATGGCATCTCTGGTCTGCGGCAGCATCTGTGAAACATGGAAATAGGCGGAGGCGTCCAGCCTGCGGATAAAATCCCGGCTGCGTTCGGATTTGTCATAATCAACGACTACCGTTTCAACGTTATCCACGTCGAGACTGAGCGCGTATCCGAAAAGAATAATAAGGATCAGCGGCATCGCGAAAGCCAGATAAAGGCTGCGGTAATCCCGGATCAAATGATAGAATTCCTTGCGGACAATGGCTTTGATTCTTCCAGGATTCAAGTGTCTGTCCTCATCATCAGAGCGATGAATGCATCATTCAGGTCAGCGTCAGGCCTGCCCGGGCAGGCGCCGGCAATAATTTCCGCGGGGCTGCCCGCAGCCACAATGTTACCGGCATTAATCATGACAATTCTTTCACAAAACCGCGCTTCATCCATGTAGTGGGTCGTCACAAATATCGTCATGCCGCCTTTGACCAGTTGTTTGATGAAATTCCAGAAATGCTGCCGGGTGACCGGATCAACGCCGGAAGTCGGCTCATCCAGAAACAGGATATCCGGCTTGTGCAGCAGCGAACAGCCCAAAGCCAGGCGCTGGCGCCAGCCCGGCGGCAATTCTCTGGTTTTGCGGTTGCGCACCTCCTGCAGGCGCGCCATATTTAAAACCCAGTCAATGCGCTCCGGCCATTGGGATTCCGGCACATCATAGATTCCCAGATAAAAGCGTAAATTTTCAAAGGGCGTCAAATCTTCATAAAGGGAAAATTTTTGCGACATGTAACCGATGGAATGCTTGATTTCTTCGGCATCCCTCATGATGTCGTGGCCGGCAACCAATCCCGCTCCGGATGTCGGGGTAATGATGCCGCAGAGCATGCGAATCGTCGTGGACTTGCCGGAACCGTTGGCGCCGAGGAAACCGAATATTTCGCCTTTTTTTACGGAAAAGGTAATCTTGTTAACCGCGACAAAAGCGCCGAATTTTTTCTCCAGATCGGTCACGGAAATGGAATCAGAGCTGGAAAGTGTCATGTGCCAGCCCCCCGTCAACCGCTTTAATGCGTTCAATGATCGCCTCTTCCAGCGAATGATATTTGCCGCGAATGACCGGAGGCGCCGCCGTATCCAGAAGACGGGAACGATGCATTAATCCCAGATGATCGCATTTTTCACCTTCGTCCAGGTAGGCGGTGGAAATGATGATCGTCATGCCCTCTTTTTTCATACTCCCCAGTATTTCCCAGAATTCGTGCCGCGATACCGGATCAACACCATTGGTCGGCTCGTCCAGGATCAGTAATTGCGGTTCATGTGAAAGCACGCAGGCCAGCCCCAGCTTTTGTTTCATGCCGCCCGAAAGATTCCCGGCGGGCCTGTCCGCAAAGGGCAGCAAATTGGAAAACCCCAGATACTTCTCTCGGCGTTTTTTTCTTTCCGCGCGTTCGATTCCGAAAACGTCCATAAAAAAATTAATATTCTCATCGACGGTCAAATCCTGATACAGGCCGAAACGCTGAGGCATGTAGCCGATCATATTTTTTATTTTTTGTTTTTCGGTCAGGACGTTTTGGCCTCCTATATAAATTTCACCTTCAGTCGGTTTGATCATGGTCGCAATCAGCCGAAGCAGTGTCGACTTGCCGGCGCCGTCGGAGCCGACCAGACCAAAAATATTACCGTAATCGACCTGAAAAGAAGCATCTTTGACGGCTTCAACAAGGTTGAAACGCAGGGTAACGTTTTTGACCTCTACCATCGATCGGGAATTCTCCGGGATTGTGACCATAGGCAAGCCTGCTATTGCATCAAGACGGCATCGGCCGGCATGCCCGCCTTGAGCTCAAAGTCGGGATTCATGATGGATACTTTCACCAGATAAACCAGCTTGACCCGTTCTTTCTTTGTCTGAATGATTTTTGGCGTAAATTCTCCTTCCGGGGAGATGAAAGACACGTAGCCTGTATAACTTTTACCGGGAAAGGTATCGACCTTTACCAGAACTTTCTGGTTGGGTTTGACCTTGCCGATTTCCGTTTCATCAACAAAAATTTTCAAATCAACACGGGAGAGATCGGCAATAGTAATGACTTCCCGTCCGACATTGACCGTTTCACCGGGTTCGATATTGCGGCTGGTGACGACGCCGTTCTGCGGCGCTTTCAATTGCGTATAATCCAGTTGAATAGCCGCCTGATTAAGCGCTGCTTTGGCCACATCGATCTGCGCCGCGGCTGTTTCAATTTCCTGGCGCGCCGCGTCGATCCGGGTCAGATTGCCCTCGGCCAGTCTGAGCAGGGACAGGCTTTCGTTGAGACGTGATTTCGCGACATCATAACCGAGCTTCATGGCATCGCGTTCCTTTTCCGTGACCACTTCCTGAGAAAAGAGTTCTTCATAACGCCGGTAATTTTTTTCCGCATCCGCCAGCATGTCCTTTGCACTTTTCACACCGGCTTCGGCCCGTGTCACTTCGGAAGGCAATGTTTTTTTGCTGATGGCGAGCGCAATAGCGGCCTGCTGTCTGGCCTGCACCGCACGGTCGAGGCCTGCTTTGGCCTGATCAAAGCGCGACTGGAATTCCGCGCGATCCAACTGGGCAATCAGCTGGTTTTTAGTCACCGGCTGGCCTTCCCGCACATGGACGAGGGCCACGCGGCCCGGCACCTGGAAAGACAGATTGGCCTGTGTTGCTTCAATGGTTCCGGAAAAGAACAGTTCATTTTGCTGGCCTTTCTTCTGGCCGAAATATACAAAAGTTCCCGCCCCGATAAAAAGGATGACAAACACAATGATGATAATTTTCTTTTTCAATGCTTCCCTCCGTTTGACATGGCAATGGTTTCGAATCATTCCCTACAACTTGATCGCCTTCAGGACCAATTTGCCGACTTCCTCGCCCAGGCTGCCCTTCAGCTTCTTATCACGGGCTTTAATGGCGGCAGGCAGCCATTCCTGTTTGTTTTTAATCGGCGTGCCTTTTGTATAAAAAAGGATTGTCCCCATAATCATCATGTGGATGAGAAACGGCGCAACCTCGCTGAAAACACCTTTTTTTTTGCCTTGCTCCAGAATGCCAAACAGAATGGAGATCACGGAAACCATGTCCTCCATAACCACACGGGGTAAATGGATTCCGCCTGATGCTACTTCGCGCATCATGATCGGCGGCAATTCGGGATTTTTATCCACGGCAGCGACAAGGCCGTTGATATAGACTTTAAGCTTTTCCTCCGGCGTATCAACTTTAGCCACGACTTCGGCAAGGCCCTGCGCTACATTGCCGAGAACCTGATGAATCACGTTGGCGTAAAGGGTATCTTTATCGCCGATTTGATAATAGAGACTGGCCTTGTTCACGCCGGCACGCGCGGCAATTTCATCCACATGTGTTCCGCTGTAGCCCTTTTCGGCAAACACGGCCCGCGCCGCGGCCAGAATTTTCCCGGCGGTCTTGCCCGGTTTGTCGATATCGATTGTTTTCCTGATCAATGCCTGCTCCTCAATTTGGTGAGCCCTGGTCCTGCTGAAAGCAAAACGGCAAAACCTCTCTGATAAAAAGCCCCTCTGTTATGACGAATCCGCCCGAGGAAAATGAAACGATCCCGGAACCTGCCGGAACATCCCGGCCATGCAGTTTAACCGCTCGGTTTAACCATATGGTTAATTATCCACTTCTTAAAGTCAAGCTGATTTTTTACAAACTGGGGGGATGTTTTATTTTCAGTTTTCGGAACAGGTGCTTTTCAAAAAGGCTATCTTTTTTGTTTTCGGCAGTTTTTTGATTTTTATTTCCAGGCGCAAGGCTTCGCCCCTGCTCATGCCGGCGCTTGTGGCCAGCAAGGTCACCGGTCTTCTGGACCGGGTATATTTGGATGCCGTTCCCCGGTTGTGGTCCGTCAGTCTCTTTTCGAGGCTATTCGTTATGCCGGTATAGAAACTGCCATCCGAACAGCTCAGGATGTATACCATCCATGGTTTTGTTTTTTGTTCAGCTTTTGATTCCATGACGCAATTCTATACCGTACCGGGTGAAATATTGCCATGGAAAGAGGCATAAATAGTAATGCTTTACCAATCAGGCAACCCGTGCTAAGGCGAGGTTATAACGCATGGAGGGGGAAAGAAATGTCGAATTTTCTGCCAAAATGGCTGGTAGGCTGTATCGCAATGTCCCTGC